>JACOVL010000008.1 GCA_016177355.1 Betaproteobacteria bacterium
CGCATCGGTGAGCTCCAGTAGTTCCTGCTTCAGATTTGCGTCGAGCGGCAGCACCTCGGCGAGGCGGTAGCCGACCCACGCGGCATCGTCGAGCCGGAGCGGCGCGGGAAAACGCCCGGCGCCGACTTTTTCGATGACGGCCTGCAGCACCTCGCGGCACAGCGTATCCACCTCCGGGGCCGGGGCGTCGTCTGGTATCAATTCTACCGTGGCCGAGATCAGGTGATTGGGCGCGACCCGCTGGCTGCGGATGCGGAAGCGCTGCCCGCCGCGCGCGGTGAGGTGAAACATCCCGAGCTGCGGCATGTCCCAGTGCGCGATGGTGGCGAGGCAGCCGACGGCCGCCGGCACCGCCGCCGTTCCGACCTCGCGCCCTTCCTTGATCAGGCACACGCCGAACGGGCGCTCATCGCGCAGGCAGGCCTTGGTCATCTCGAGGTAACGCTGCTCGAACACTTTGAGCGGCAGCGTGCCTTCCGGAAACAGCACGGTTTGCAGCGGGAAGATGAAGATTTCCGGTTCAGCGCTCACGGCGTGTATAAATATATCAATAAAATCAATGCATTATGATCACTGCTGCAGCGCGCGATGCCGGACCAGCACCGGCGTCTCGTCGCGGAAGCTGCCGGCAAGGGTCTCGACGAAGTAGACCGAGCGGTGCCGGCCGCCGGTGCAGCCGACCGCGACCGTGAGATAGCTGCGGTTGTCGCGCACGAAGCACGGCAACCAGTCGGCGACGAAGCGGCGGATGTCATCCAGCATCTTCTGCGTCGTGGCGTCCGCTTTCAGGAATTCGATCACCGGCCGGTCGCGCCCGTCGAGCGGCTGCAGGCGCGGGTCGTAGTTCGGATTGGGCAGGCAGCGCACGTCGAACACGAGGTCGGCGTCGAGCGGGATGCCATGCTTGTAGCCGAAGGACTCGAACAGCAGGGTCAACGCGGTACGAGGCAGTCCGATGAAATCCTTGACCCATTTGCGAAGCGCACTGGGGCCGAGATCACTGGTGTCCACGCGGTGCGCCAGGTCGGCGAGCCCGGCCAGCAGCTCGCGCTCGCGCGCTATGCATTCGGTCAGCGTGAGGCCGCCGTCGGAAAGCGGATGGCGCCGCCGCGTTTCCGAGAAGCGCTTGATCAGGGTCTCGGTGTTGGCTTCGAGGAACAGCACCTTCGGCTCGATGCCCTGTTGCCTGAATTCGGCGAAACGGGCGGGGAGGCCGGCGAGCGCTTCCCGGTCGCGCGCGTCGATGCTGACCGCCGCGCGCGGGTGGTCCGCCCGCGCCAGGAACCGCACGACTTCCGGCAGCAGCCCGGCCGGCAGGTTGTCCACGTAGTAATAGCCGCTGTCCTCGAGCACGTTGAGCGCCACGCTCTTGCCCGAGCCGGAGAGGCCGGTGATGAGGATGAGCTGCAGCTTGCTAGTCACGCTTTTGCATGTGTTCCGACTGGCGCGCGATGAATTCCCGGGTGCTGTCCATGCCGCGCAGTTGCAGCACGTAGTTGCGCACTGCGGCTTCGGTGAGCACCGCGAGATTGCGGCCCGCGGCCACGGGTATCGTCACCTTGCGGATGACCACCCCCATGATCCGTTCGGCGCCGGCATTGAGCGGCAGCCGTTCCGCCGGTTGCGGTTCTGCGGGCGCCGGTTTTTCGAGGTGGACCAGGAGCTTGAGGTTCTTGCGCGGGCGCAGCGCCGCCTCGCCGAAGATGGTGCGGATGTTGAGCACGCCGAGGCCGCGCACTTCCAGGAAATCCTTGAGCAGGGGCGGGCAGCGCCCCTCGACCGTCTCGGGCCCGATGCGATAGAGCTCGACGACGTCGTCGGCGATGAGACCGCTGCCGCGGCTGATCAATTCCAGCGCAAGCTCGCTCTTGCCCGCGCCGGAGTCCCCGGTGATCAGCACGCCCATGCCGAGCACCTCGAGAAAAACCCCGTGCACGGTCGTGCTTTCGGCCAGCGCGCGCGCCAGGTACGGGCGCAGCATCCACATCAGCTCCACGCTCGGCACGGGCGAGGAGAACAGAGGGGTCGCCGCCGACTCGGCGGCTTCCACCAGCGGCTGCGGCACCCGTTCCCCGCCGGCGACGATGAAGCAGGCGAGTTCCCGTGTGGCGGCCTGCTTGAGCATGGAGCGGCTGCCCGCCGCATCCAGGCTGCCGAGATAGGCGACTTCAGAGGTCCCCAGCACCTGTATCAGGTTGGGGTGGATGAAGTTAAGGTGGCCGATCAAGCCCTTGGAGGAGTCCTTGGTGAGCTCGCTGTTGAGTGCCTTGGCGCCGCCGCTGCGCCCGGCGACCCACGCCAGGCCGAGCTTGTCACGGTTGTCCTCAAACAACCGGGCTATGCTGACCTGCGGCATGTGGCTGCCAGTCGGTTATCAGCTGATGCAGCTCCTGCGCGCTCGAGCCCGCAACCAGCCGCTCGCGAAACGGCTTGTCGCTGAACATCTGGGCCAGCTCGGACAGGATCTGCAGATGGATATCGGTCGCCCGCTCGGGCACCAGCAGCACGAAGATGAACCCGACCGGCTGGCCGTCCGGGGCGTCGAACGGGATCGGGCTCTTCATCCGGACCACCGCGCCGACCGCCTCCTTCAGGCCCTTGATCCGGCCATGCGGGATGGCGATGCCCTGGCCGAGGCCGGTGGAGCCCAGCTTCTCGCGCGCGAAGAGGCTGTCGTAGACCTGGCTGCGCGCGACCTGATGATTGTTCTCGAACAGCAGCCCCGCCTGCTCGAAGACGCGTTTCTTGCTGCCCGCGTCGAAGTCGACGATGACGTTCGACAATGGCAGCAGCCTGCCGATCGTGTTCATGGCGTCAACTCCGGTCATTCCCCGGCCAGGCGCCTGAGCGACGTGCCGTCGTGGCGGTGATCGAGGAATTTTTCCTTGTGCTTGATGATGGCGCGATCCAGCTTGTCGATCAGGCTGTCGATCGCGGCGTACATGTCGGCATCGGCGCTCTCGCAGAATATATCCTTGCCGCGCACGTGCGCGCCCGCCTCTATCCTGTGCCGCAGCTTTTCCACCGAGAGGATGATGTTGACATCGATTACGTGATCGAAATGATGGGTGACGCGCCGGAGCTTGCTCGCGACGTAATCGTGGATGGCGGGAGTGATCTCGAGATGCCGGCCGGAGAGATGCAGATTCATCGTTCGCTCCTGTTAAATGGCCTTCCTGAGATTGACCGGAAGTATCTGCAAAGATTCGCGGTACTTCGCCACCGTGCGGCGCGCGACCATGATGCCCTGCTGTCCAAGTATCTCGGAAATCTGCCCGTCGCTCAATGGCTTGCGCGCGTTCTCGGCGCTAACCAGCTGCTTGATGAGGGCGCGGATCGCGGTGCTGGAGGCCGACCCCCCGGTTTCGGTGGTGACGTGGCTGCCGAAGAAGTACTTGAGCTCGAAGATGCCGCGCGGCGTGTGCATGAACTTCTGCGTCGTGACGCGCGACACCGTGGATTCATGCAAATCGAGCGCTTCGGCGATCTCGCGCAGCACCAGCGGGCGCATCGCCACCTCGCCGTGCTCGAAGAAGTGCCGCTGGCGGTCTACAATGGATTGCGACACGCGCAATATCGTGTCAAAGCGCTGCTGCACGTTCTTGATCAGCCATTTCGCCTCCTGCAGCTGGCTCGACAGCTGCTGCGAGCAGGCGTTGCGGTTGCGGCTCAGGATATCGGCGTAGAGGCGGTTGATCCGCAGCCGCGGCATCGCCTCCGGGTTGAGCGAGGCAACCCATGCGCCCTTGATCTTCTTCACGATGACGTCCGGCACGATATAGCGTGTTTCCTCGGAGGAGAAGTCGCGTCCCGGCCGGGGGTTGAGGCCGGTGATCAGTTTCTGCACCGCGCGCAGCACCGCATCGTCGCACCGCAGCAATTTTTTGAGCTTCCCGAACTCGCGCGACGCGAGCGCCTCGAGATGATTACGCGCCGTATCGAGCGCTTCAACGCGGTAAGCGGTGTCCTCCGGCAGGGCGGCGATCTGCAGCGCCAGGGATTCGCTCAGGTTGCGGGAGCCGACGCCGGTGGGCTCCAGGTTCTGCAAGTGTTTCAAGGCGATCTGCAGCTCGTCGGACTCCACGCCGAGCTCGGCCGGCAGCAGCGCGGCCAGCTCCTCCAGGCTCTGCGTCAAATAGCCGTCGTCATCGAGCGTATCGATCAGCAGCGTGACCAGCCTGCGGTCGCGCTCGGACAGTTTGGTGAGCGAAAGCTGCGCGAGCAGGTGCGCGCGCAGGGAGGGCGCGCCCGCCGCGACCTGCGGATATTCACTCTCCTCGCCTTCCTCCCGGTATCCCCCGGGCGGAGCGTCGTCCACGGCGCCGAACTCCGCGTCCTCGGTCCTGGCGGGAGCGGCATCCGGAGCGGACGGCCCGGTGGACGGCGTTGAATCCCCGGGGGGCGGAAGCGGGGCCGCGGCGGGCGTTTCAGGCGGTTCGCGAAGATCGTCTTCGCGTTCGAGCAGGGGGTTCTCCTGCAGGATGCGCTCGAGTTCCTGGTTGAGCTCGAGCGTGGAGAGCTGCAGCAAGCGGATGGACTGCTGCAGCTGCGGCGTCAGGGTGAGATGCTGGGATAGCCGGAGTTGTAGGGAGTGCTTCATGCAGGGCGCTGGCTACCGCTGAGTTCCCGCGGGCGTAGTAATGCATCTCAAGGCGGGACAGTCTAGAGCCGGAAATGCTCTCCCAGGTAGACCTTTCTTACGCTTTCATTATAAACGATTTCATCGGGCTTGCCGTAAGCGAGGACGGTGCCATCGTTGATGATATAGGCCCGGTCGCAAATGCCGAGGGTTTCCCTCACGTTATGGTCGGTGATCAATACCCCGATGCCGCGCATCCTGAGAAACCCGATGATCTTTTGTATTTCCAGCACGGCGATCGGGTCCACGCCGGCAAACGGCTCGTCAAGCAGGATGAAGCGCGGCTCGGTCGCGAGCGCGCGGGCGATCTCCGTCCGCCGCCGTTCGCCGCCCGAAAGACTGATCGCGGCACTATGGTGCAAATGCCCGATGTGCAAGTCGTGCAGCAGGGTATCGAGCTTGCCGCGGATCACGTCGGGGTCGTCGTTATGCAGTTCCAGCACCGCCTGGACGTTCTCGGCGACCGTGAGCCGGCGAAAAATCGAGGCTTCCTGCGGCAGGTAGGAGAGTCCGAGCCGCGCCCGGCGATGCATGGGCATGTGGGTGAGCCTGCTGCCGTCGAGGAAGAGGTCGCCGCCATCCATCGGAATCAACCCGACCATCATGTAGAAACAGGTGGTCTTGCCGGCGCCGTTGGGCCCGAGCAAGCCGATCACTTCGCCGCTGCGCACTTCCAGGGAAACGTCTTTCACCACCACGTGCGAGCGGTAGCGCTTCTTGAGCCGCTCGGCGCGCAACTCGCTGGGCTTGGGCGCGGGCGGGGCTGCGGGCGGCGACGCCAGCGGTATCTGGCCCGCGTCGTTCACGGGATCACTTGCCGCGAGTCCCGGCTTCTTCACGCGGCGCGACGATGGCTTCCGCGGGCTTGAGGCTGACCGGAGGGCCGGCGGCCGGTTTTTCCTTCGACTTGGGCTGGATCACCGCCCGCACCCGTCCGTCGGGATTGTTCGGCGCGGCGGCCTTGGTGCCGCCGCCGACAACCTGGTAGAACTCGGTCTTGGCGTCATACGAGATGTAGTTGCCCCGCACCTCGTCCGGGCCGCGTTTCATCTGGGCGCGGTTGAACATTTGCATCGTCTCGGCGCGGCCGTCGTACTCGATGCGCTCGGCCCAGCCTTCGATATGTTCGTCGTAGCCCTCGCGCTTCTGCCGGAAGTGGGCGGGGTCGCCCCACGTCGTGCCGAACTTGAATCCTTCCTTGTCCTGGCGCACCTCCATCTTGTCGCCCCGGATCTGAAGCGTGCCCTGGGTGAGCGTGACGTTGCCCTCGAACGTCGCCGTCTGCCTGGCGTCGTCTATCGTCACGCGGTCGGCTTCCAGGTTCACCGGCTTGTCGCGGTCGGCCTTCTCGGCCAGGGCGCCGGGCGCCGCGAGCAGCAAAATGCAGCACAACAGCACCGTGCCGCGGGCATTGGCGTATCGCGGATTGAGGTCAGCGCTTGTCTTCATGTTTGGGCGCCTTGCCGGGATCATAAGTGCCTCGCACGCTGGACAACAGCTTGAGGATGCGGGTCTCACTGTTCAATTCTAAGCCAACCGCGGTCACAGCGGTGACGGCATCGGTGATGGTGACCTGACGGTCGGTCCTGGCGATGCTGAGATCGGGCATCACGTGCAGAAAAGTGGTGCGCATGACGAGCTCGCCCTGGTCGCCGTATGCGGTCCGCGTGACGCGCACGTCGTCCTGGAAATAGACGTGGTCACCCCGGCCCGAAACCACCGCCTGGCTCGCCGTGATGATCATCGGCGCCTTCGCCGGGCCGTGACTTACGAACCTGGGTGTGGTAAGCAGCGTAGTATCGTCGTCCGGATAGTGCACCATTTTCGCCGCCGACAGGGTGTATTTCGCCGCCCCGGCCTCGCCCATCCGCGCTGCCGAGAGGTTGTCAACGATGTAATCGGGGTCGTGGCGGCTTGCGCCGGTGACATCACGCGCAAACGACTGGACCGCGCGGTCGAGCCAAAACGTGAGCGCGGCGAGGAGGCCGACGAGCAGCAGCGGAACCCAGGCCGTCAGCCGCTCGCTCATTGCGCCGCCTCACCCGCCGTGAGCCGCTATCCGCGCCGTCAGCGAGCCTTGCGCCTGCAGGATGAGCTCGCACACTTCGCGCGCTGCGCCCCGTCCGCCACCGGCCCGCGTAATGTAGTGCGCGTGGCGGCGCACGGCCGCCGGCGCGCCCGGCACGGCGACCGCCAGCCCGCAGCGCTTCATGACCGGCAGATCGGCAAGATCGTCGCCGACGTAGGCGCATGCCGCCCCGGAAACGCCGCACCGCCCGAGCAGATCAAGGTACGCGGCGAGCTTGTCGGCGGCGCCCTGGAACAGCAGCTCGATGCCGAGTCCGCGCGCCCGCTGTTCCACGCAGGGCGAGCTCCGGCTGCTGATGATGGCGAGCGCGACCCCGCTATCCTTCAGCATCTTCATGCCGTGCCCGTCATGCGCGCTGAATGCTTTCAGCTCCTCGCCGGACGCGGTGAAATAGAGCGTGCCGTCGGTCAGCACGCCATCCACGTCGAATGCGGCGACGCGGATATTCCTGGCGCGGCTGTAAATGTCCCGCATTCAGATGACCTTGGCCCGGAACAGGTCGTGCATGTTGAGCGCGCCGACGAGCTTCAAGTCCCGGTCCACCACCAGCATCTGGTTGACCTTGTGGCGCTCCATGATTTCGACCGCCTCCACCGCGAGCCTGTCGGGCCCGATCGTGCGCGGGCCGCGCGTCATGATCTCCGTGATCCGGGCCGCGCGTAATTCCACGCCCTTTTCCAGGCTGCGACGCAGGTCGCCATCGGTGAAGATGCCGATGACGCGCCCGCCGTCGTCGAGGATCGCGGTCATTCCCATCCTGCCGCGCGACATTTCCAGCACGCCTTCCATGGCCGCCGCATTGTGACTGGTGCGCGGCGCGTCCTGGCCGGTGCGCATCACGTCCCGCACGTGGGTGAGCAGCTTCCTGCCCAGCGGGCCTCCGGGATGGGAGGCGGCGAATTCGTCGCGGGTAAAGCCTTTGGCCTGCATCAGCGTCACCGCCAGCGCGTCGCCCAGCGCGAGCGCCGCGGTGGTGCTCGCGGTCGGGGCGAGGTTGAGCGGGCAGGCTTCCTTCTCCGCGCCGGCGTAGACGTGAGCGTCCGCCTCGCGGGCGAGCGCGGATTGCGGGTTGCCGGTCAGCGCGATCAGCTTCGCCCCCTGGCGCTTCACCAGCGGCACGATCGCGAGCAGTTCGGCGCTTTCGCCGGAATTGGAGAGCGCGATGAACACGTCGTCGCGCGTCACCATCCCGAGGTCGCCGTGGCTCGCTTCGGCCGGGTGCACGAAAAAAGCGGGTGTACCGGTGCTTGCCAGGGTGGATGCGATCTTGCGCGCGACGTGCCCCGACTTGCCGATGCCGCTGACCACCACGCGCCCGCGGCAGCCCAGGATCAGCTCCACCGCGCGCGTGAAATGCCGATCGAGCTTCTGGATGAGATCGAAAATGGCTTTCGCCTCGATCTCCAGCACTTCGCGCGCCATCGCCAGCGTTTTGTCTTGCCCGGGCGCGCGGCCGATGCCGCCGGATGCCGTTTTCATCGGGGTGAAAGTATAGCAGAACCCGCTGTTTTTCCGGCCGGTTGCGCTTGCAATCCGCGGTCGATGAGGCATCATTCGATCGAGCGCGCCACCATGCACACGACGCTGCAATCGGTCCTGGTCTTGCTCGCGACCGCGGTGCTGGTCGTGGTGGTGTTCCGCTCGCTCCGGTTGCCGCCGATGCTCGGCTATCTCATGGTCGGCATCGCGATCGGACCGCACGCGCTCGCGTGGATACCCGACACGGCGGAAGCGCGCCAGCTGGCGGAGATCGGCGTGGTGTTCCTGATGTTCAGCATCGGGCTCGAGTTCAGCCTGCCCAAGCTCATGACGATGCGCCGCATCGTGTTCGGCCTGGGCGCCGCCCAAGTGCTGGTCACGCTGCTGATCGTGTGGGCGGCCGCCGTGGCGCTCGGCATCGAATGGCGGGCGGGGCTGATACTCGGCGGCGTGCTGGCGATGTCCTCGACAGCGATCCTCGCGAAGATGCTTGCCGAGCGGCTCGAGCTCAACTCGCCCCACGGCCGGCAGATCATCGGCATCCTGCTGTTCCAGGACCTGGCGGTGGTGCCGCTCCTGATCCTGGCGCCGGCGCTTGCGGCGGGCACCGAAGATCTTGCCGCCAACATCGGCTACGCGCTGCTCAAGGCGGCGATCGTGCTCGCCGTGTTGCTGTATCTCGGCCAGCGCCTGATGCGGGGCTGGTTCCACCTCGTGGCAAGGCAGAAATCCGAGGAGCTTTTCGTGCTCAACGTATTGCTGATCACTCTCGGGCTGGCGTACATCACTGAGAGCGCGGGGCTGTCACTCGCGCCCGGGGCGTTCATCGCGGGGGCGCTGATTTCCGAGACCGAATACCGCCACCAGGTGGAAGTGGACATCAAGCCGTTCCGGGACGTGCTGCTGGGGCTGTTCTTCGTCACCATCGGCATGTTGCTCGATTTGCGCGTGGTGATCGATCAAGCGCACTGGGTGGGGCTGCTGCTGGCGGCGCTGCTGATGGCGAAGGCGCTGCTCATCTTCGGGCTGAGCCTGCTGTTCGCGAGGAACACGGCGGTCGCCCTGCGCGCGGGGTTGGCGCTTTCCGTGTGCGGGGAGTTCGGGTTCGTGCTGCTGGCGCGGGCGGACGGCCTGGCGTTGATCGGGCCGCATATCGTGCAGCCGGTGCTCGCGGCGATGCTGCTCTCGATGCTCGCCGCGCCTTTCATCATCGAGCGGAGCGAATCCCTGGCGCGCGGCTGGAGCCGTTCCGACTGGATGCATCGCGCGATGCAGCTGCACAACATCGCGGTGCAATCCATGGCGGCGGAGGGCCACGTGGTGGTCTGCGGCTACGGCCGCAGCGGCCAGAACCTGGCGCGCCTGCTCGAGCAGGAATCCGTTCCGTTCATCGCGCTCGACGTGGATCCGCAGCGCATCCAGGAAGCGGTGGCGGCGGGAGAAAGCGTGGTGTTCGGCGATGCCGCGCGCAAGGAGGTGCTGGTCGCGGCCGGGTTGTTGCGCGCCAGGGCGCTCGCGATCACCTACGCCGATACTGCGTCCGCCCTCAGAATCCTCGGCCATGTGCGGGAGCTGCGCCCGGGCCTGCCGGTGGTGGTGCGCACCGTTGACGACACCGACATTGACCGGCTCAAGGACGCCGGCGCGGCGGAGGTCGTCGCCGAGGTCATGGAGGGCAGCCTCATACTGGCGTCGGCGACGCTGATGCTGCTGGGCGTTTCCCTGAACCGCGTGATGCAGCGTATCCGCGAGACGCGCGAGCAGCGCTACAGCCTGTTCCGCGGCTTTTTCCGCGGTATCACGGACGAAGCGGACGCCGTGGAGCAGGCACGGCAGCCGCGTCTGCACTCGGTGACCGTTGCAGCCGGCGCGGCGGCGATCGGCAGGACGCTCGCCGAGCTGGACATGGGGCGCCTGAGGGTGGAGGTTACCGCCGTGCGTCGCCGCAACATCCGCGGCGTTGCACCCGAACCGACCGCGCGCATCGAAGAGGGCGACGTATTGGTGCTGCTCGGCGCGGGGGATGATCTCGCGGCGGCGGAGATCAAGCTGATGCAAGGATGAAAAACCCCGCAGGTCCGCGGGCTTTTTATCAATGAATTACTTCAACATCACCATGCCGTGCGTACAGGGTATTGCGTGATCAGCGGGTCG
Organism: Betaproteobacteria bacterium; assembly: GCA_016177355.1. GTDB lineage: Bacteria > Pseudomonadota > Gammaproteobacteria > Burkholderiales > SG8-41 > SG8-41. Next base: position 10,362 of record JACOVL010000008.1, read on the forward strand.
GGGGTCAGGATGATCATGCCGTGGGCGATGGCCTGGCAGATCAGCATGCGGTCGAAGGGGTCTTTGTGGATGTCCGGCAGGCGATCAAGCTGCATGACCGATTCTTCATCCAGCGGCAGTACCTCGATGCCGTGTTTTTCACGCTGTCGGGGGATGTACGGCGCGGGCGGACGGGGCAACGGGAGCTTGCCCAGCCTGTGCTTGGTGATAATTTCCCACGTGGAAACCGGGCTCAGAAATATTTCGTTTGCCGGATCCTGGAATTGTTTTCTCGCGGATGGCGGCAGCCGGGAGTCGTTGGTGAACAGCCACAGGCACGCGCAGGTGTCCAGCAACAACCTCACTCGTCGCGTCCCTCGAAGGCGGCGATGATGTCATCCGGCAACGGGTCGAAAAAGGAGTCCGGCACCTTGAATTGCCCCTCGGCGAGCCCGATGGGGCGTGGCTTGCGCGGCGCCACGGGCAATGCACGCAACTCCGCAATGGGTGTGTTTCGTTTGCAAATCTGGATGGTTTCGCCCGGCTTCAGGCGCGCGAGATAGCGCGAAAGATGGGTCTTGGCCTGATGTATGTTCAGCTTGATCATGGTCCGATTGTGAACCAGGAAGTGAACTAAGTCAAACCGTGGCCAGAAAAAAAGCCCGCGAGATCGCGGGCTTTTTCAACATTCAAC
>JACOVL010000093.1 GCA_016177355.1 Betaproteobacteria bacterium
CTTTCCCGGTGTTGATGTTGCTGAACGCCGCGGCTTGATCGTCGAACAGGACTTCCGCGACTTTCAGACTGGCGTACCAGGCGTCTATCTTGCGGCCGCCGCCGGCGAGAAATTGACTCAGGCCCGGCAGGACGCTCTTGCGGCAGAGGCAGAACACGGGATGCGGCTGGTCGCCGGTTTTGGCGACCGCGATCTCCGTGCCGGTCTTCTCGAGCGCGGCGCGCAGCCGCTGGATCAGGTCGAGCGGAAGAAACGGCGAGTCGCAGGGCACGGTGGCGATGAGGCCGTGCGCGGCCTCGCTCAAACCGCGGTGCAGTCCCGCCAGCGGACCGGCAAAGCCGCCGATCTCGTCGGGCACGACGCGATATCCAAGCTGTTGATATTGTTCAATATTCTTATTTGCATTAATCAGAACCTCAGCCACCTGCGGCGCGAAACGCTCGAGCACCCACTGCGCCATGGGCTTGCCGCGCAGCAGCTGCAGCCCCTTGTCCACGCCGCCCATGCGGCTGCCGCGGCCGCCGGCGAGGATGACACCAGTGATGAGTGACGGGCTCTTCGTTGAGGGCATCCGGATACGTCAGGCGAGCATCGTCGGCATGGCGGTCTTCACGAAGCGGTGCTTGCCGGTGAACAGCAGGTAGTGCTTGTTGACGGCGCGGCCGAGCATGGTGATGCCGACCTTGCGCGCGATCTCGTAGCCCATCTGGGTCAGGCCCGAGCGCGAGACGACCGGCGATCGCGTCCACGGCGTTATGACGGCCCACGTCCTCGACGAAGTAGAGGATCTCCGCGCCGGCGCCGGCGAGCGCGCAGCCGTGCACCGCGCCCGCGCTCTTGTAGATCGTCTCGTGGCGGCGCACGGCGTCGAGAAGAACATAAAGTGTTTCTTCCGGGAGCTTGACGTCGTCGCGCAGCTTTAGAGCGTCTATCTCCTCCATCAGGTCGCCGAACACCGTGCCCTGGCCGCAGCCGGTGGTGACCGTGCGCTTTTTCATTTTCTCCCGCATCTTCCGGTCGCTGCCCTTGCCGGCCTTGCGTGTCGTGACCGCGGCCGCCTCGGTCTCCCAGTCCACCTGCACTTCGGCGATCTCCTCGACGGAGCGCACCAGGCGCTGGTTGCGCAGGTAGCCGATGGCGAGCGCCTCCGGCGCCTGCCCGAGCGTCATCAGCGTGACCACCTCGCGCTTGTCCACGTAGAGCGTCAGCGGATGCTCGCCCGCGATCGGCGTGGGCAACCGCTCGCCGCGCTCGTTCAGCGCCTCGACCTCGAACGTGAGCGGGCGGCTGGCGCGGCTGATGCGGGGACGGTAAGGGGCGCGCATTCAGCCGCCGATGTACGACATCTCGATCTTCTCGAGCTTCGCCGTTTGCGAGGTACGGATCTCGGAATAGCGGTCGGTGCGCTTCGTCCAGATGCCGGTGACCGCGTCGGCGATTTCCCGATCGGTGGCCCCGCCGCGCAGCAGCGCGCGCAGGTCGTGCCCGGCGGTGGCGAACAGGCAGGTGTAGAGCTTGCCCTCGGTGGAGAGCCGCAGGCGCGTACAGTCGCGGCAGAACGCCTGCGTGACCGAGGCGATCACGCCGATCTCGCCGCTGCCGTCGCGATAGCGCCAGCGTTCCGCGACCTCGCCCTGGTAATTGGGGTCCACCGGATCGAGCGGCATCTCGGCGGCTATCGTGCCGACGATCTCGCGCGCGGTGACGACGTCGTCCATGCGCCAGCCGTTGGTGTGGCCGACGTCCATGTACTCGATGAAGCGCAGGATGTGGCCGCTCGCGCGAAAATGGCGCGCCATCGGCAGCACGGCCGCGTCGTTCAGACCACGCTTGACCACCATGTTGACCTTGACCGGGAGCCCCGCGGCGGCTGCCGCGTCTATGCCTTCGAGGACGGCCGCGACCGGGAAATCCGCGTCGTTCATGCGCTTGAACGTCGCGTCGTCCAGCGCGTCGAGGCTGACGGTGATGCGCTGCAGGCCGGCGTCCCTGAGCGCGCGCGCCTTGCGCTTCAACAGCGAGCCGTTGGTGGTAAGAGTGAGGTCGAGCCCGGGGATGCGTGAGAGCATCGCTATCAACTGCTCGAGGTTGCGCCGCACCAGAGGCTCGCCTCCGGTAAGACGTACTTTCCCGACGCCGAGTCCGCGCAACACGCCCGCGAGCCGCGCGATCTCCTCGAAGCTCAGGATCTCCTTGCGTTCGAGAAACGGGTAGCCCTGACCGAAAACTTCTTTCGGCATGCAGTAGACGCAGCGGAAGTTGCAACGGTCCGTGACCGAGATCCTGAGGTCGCGCAACGGCCGGCCCAGCCGGTCGAGAGCGGCGGCATTACCCGAAACGGCGGACAGTTTGGTCATGGTGGGGAATTCGCGGGCGCTCGCGTCCAGCGGAATGGCGATTATGACAAAGGAGGGCGTCCGGAGGCAAGGAAAACACTGTTATCAAATCAACTATTTGGGAGTGTTTTCGGTTGCGCGCCGGCGGCGCCTGGCGCACAATGCCGGAATGGCGGAAAGCAGAGACACCGTAGGCAATACCACGCCGGCCGGCAATCTCGCGCCGTACCCCGTCGCGGTGATCATGGAACGGGTCAAGCTCGACCACCGCTGGGCGAGCGAGCGATGGGAGGCGAAGGGGGTCGTGCGCGACGTGATGCCGGCGGGCAGCGGCGAGCGCGTCATCGTCAGCGACGGGAAGATCACGCAGATCCTGTTCCCGGGATTCGTGATCAAGCTGCACCCCGACGAGGCGGAGGGCTATCTCTACAACATCACGTCGCCGCAACCCAAGGTGTTCGTGATGTGGCGCATGCGCGACGAGGTCGCGCGGCCCGAACGGCTCTCCGTCAGCTACCACGAAGGCGCGCGCTGGATGGATGCCGAGGAGACCGTGGGCGGCGTGGCGCTGCCGCCCGACCTGGTGCCGTGGATCGCCGAATTCGGCGCCGTGCATTACAAGCCCGAGGAAAAAAAGAAAAAGCGCTACGCGAGCAGCCGGGACAAGGGCGTGGCGTCGCACCGCGACGGGACATCGTGAGCGCAGAACGCGACGGGATGACGGCCAAAGAGGACAAAGAGGCGTTTCTCTCGCGCTGGTCGCGGCTGAAGGAGGAGACGAAACAGCCGCCGCCGCAGAAGGCGCCGGAGAAGGCGGTGGACCCCAGGGCGCCCGCGCCGGAGCTGCCGCCGCTCGACAAGCTCACGTTCGACTCCGACTACCGCGGTTTCTTCCACCCCAAGGTGGACGAGGGCATGCGGCGCGCGGCCCTGAAGAAGCTCTTCACCGACCCCCGCTTCAATGTGATGGACGGGCTCGATACTTACATAGACGACTACAGCAAATCCGATCCCATCCCGGCGGCGATGCTGGCGGGTCTCAAGCAGGCGCAAAACATCCTCCAATGGGCGAAAGAAGACACAGAAAAGCGCAACAAGGAGGAAGCAGAACGACTGCAGGCTAAAGAGGGGACGCCGCAGGCGCTCGAACCACCCGCTGCGCCATCCACAGCGACCGAGGTCCAGTCCGACGCCCCGGACCCGGTTCCCGCAGCGCCCGATGCCCGCCGCGCGGGCTCGTAGCATCGAAACGCGCTGTTTGCCCTGAATACCACCCGATCGCGCATGGCCAAGGACAAGCTCATCTGCAATTGCAACCGCACCATGCCGCTCGACGGAAGAGCGCTCGCTCGCGCGTTGAAGCTCGGTTCGGCGCCTGCGATCAGCAGCGAGCTCTGCCGCAAGCACGTGGCGGCGTTCGAAGCCGCGGTGAAGAACGGCGGCGACCTCGTCGTCGCCTGCACCCAGGAAGCGCCGCTGTTCGGCGAGCTGCACGGCGAGCTGAAGGGCAGCGGCGGCATCCAGTTCGTCAACATCCGCGAGACCGCGGGGTGGTCGGCCGAGGCGAAGGATGCGACGCCGAAGATCGCCGCGCTGCTGGCGCTCGCCGACCTGCCCGAGCCCGAGCCGGTGCCGGTGGTCTCCTACAAATCCGGCGGCAGCCTGCTGATCATCGGGCCGGGGGCGGCGGCTCTGCAGTGGGCCGACCGCCTGGCGGAGCAGCTCACGGTCAGCGTTCTGGCGACCGGGACCGCGGAACCTCACGAACTGCCCTCGGTGCGCCGCTATCCGGTGTTTTCCGGAAAACCGCGCGCCGTCACCGGCTATCTCGGCGCGTTCCGGGTCGAGTGGGAGCAGGCCAATCCGATCGATCTGGAAGTTTGCACGCGCTGCAACGCGTGCATCCGCGCCTGTCCCGAGCAGGCGATCGATTTTTCCTACCAGATCGATCTCGACAAGTGCAAGGCGCACCGCCAGTGCGTGAAAGCCTGCGGCGAGATCGGCGCGGTCGATTTCGAGCGCAAGGAGACGCAGCGCAGCGACGCCTTCGACATGGTCCTCGACCTGTCCCGCGAGCCGCTGATCAAGTTGCCGCAGCCGCCGCAGGGCTACTTCGCGCCCCGCAACGACCCGTTGGAGCAGGCCCTCGCGGCGCAGCAGCTCATGCAGTTCGTCGGTGACTTCGAGAAGCCGAAGTTCTTTGAATATAAAGAAAAAATCTGCGCTCACCGCCGCAACGAGATCACCGGCTGCACGAAATGCATGGACGTCTGCTCGACGCGCGCGATTACCAGCGAGCGCGGGGAGAACCGCATCCAGGTCGAGCCGCACCTGTGCATGGGCTGCGGCGGCTGCGCGGCCGTCTGCCCGTCGGGCGCGTTGACCTATGCCTATCCGCGGGTCTCCGACATGGGCACGCGGGTGAAGACCGTGCTCCAGGTCTACCGCGAAGCCGGCGGCGAAAACGCATGCCTGCTGTTCCACAACACCACCGACGGGCGGGAACTCATCGCGCGCCTGGCACGGCGCGGGAAGGGCCTGCCCGCAAACGTGATACCGCTTGAGGTGTTTCACGTCGCATCGCTCGGCCTCGATCTCATGCTGGGCAGCATCGCTCTTGGGGCGGCGCGGTTTGCAATACTCACTGCGGGCTCGGAGCCAGCCGACTACCTCGGGGCGCTGGAGCGCCAGATGGGCTACGCGCGGGAAATCGTGAGCGGGCTCGGCCTGGGCGGGGGCCGGTTCCGGCTGATCAAGGCCGGCGACGTGAAAGACCTCGAGCAGGCGGCGTGGGAAGGGAACGGCCCGCGCTCGCTGACGCCGGCGACGTTCAACCTCTCGAACGAGAAGCGCGCCACGCTCGATTTCGCGTTCGACCACCTGCTGCGGCACGCGCCGGTGCGCAAGGACGAGCTGTCGCTGTCGGCGGGCGCCCCCTATGGCGCGGTCGTGGTGGACAAACAGAAATGCACCCTGTGCCTCGCCTGCGTCGGCGCCTGCCCGGTGGGCGCCCTGATCGACGCCAAGGACAAGCCCCAGTTGAAGTTCATCGAGCGCAACTGCGTGCAATGCGGGCTGTGCGAGAAGACCTGCCCCGAGGACGCGATCGCGCTCATACCGCGGCTGTTGCTCGCGCCCCAGGCGGTCCAGCCGGTGGTGGTGAACGAGGACCAGATCTTCGCCTGCGTGCGCTGCGGCAAGCCGTTCGCCAACCAGCGCATCATCGACAACATGCTGGGCAAGCTCGGCGCGCACTCGATGTTCCGCGACCCCGCCGCGTTGCGCCGCCTGCAGATGTGCCAGGACTGCCGCGTGGTGGACATGTTCGAAAAGGGGGACGCCGGGACCATATTCGATGAAACAGGGAAAGGGACTGGAGCGTGAGCGACGCGGGCCCCGGACTTGCCGCTGCAACACCACTGGATGCGGAAGACCTTGCCCGCGCCAACCTGTACGGCCTGGTGAGCCGGCTCTTCTACGGACCGGCGGATCCGAACCTGCTGGCTGAGATCATCCGCAGCGGGCAGGAAGGGGAGGGGGAAGCGAAGGGTGGCGCGCTGGTCGCTGCCTGGAGCACCTTGCGGACAGCATGCGCTGGCGCCTACCCTGCGATCGTGAGGCAGGAGTACGACACCCTGTTCGTCGGCGTCGGAAAGTCGGAGGTGACTCCCTATCTTTCCGCCTATGCCGAGCCGTCCGCGCCGGACCTTTACCTGGTCAGGCTGCGCGACCGGCTGACGGCCTTGGGGCTGGGGCGCCGGGAGAGCGTGTTCGAAGTGGAAGACCACATCTCGGGGGTCAGCGACGTCATGCGCTGGCTGATCGAAGACCGGAACCCGTTGGAGGATCAGCAACGTTTCTTCGAGAGCTTTGTTTATCCCGGCGCCGTTCTTTTCTGTGTTGCAGTGCAAAACGCATCTTCCGCCAGCTTTTACAAGCAAGTAGCCACGTTTGCCCAGTCCTTTTTCGAGCTTGAGAGGACGGCTTTCGAAATGTCTGGTTAGTAAATGCCGCCTGTCGTCTAAATGAGAATGAATGTCATCCATGCCGCTGGAACGCAGCCGGATTCGATTCTCGTTCTTAAACCCCTTCCAAATTAATGTTGATTTGCACCGGATTGCAGCGTAAATTTTCACTTAATTCATAACGACGCTGATGCTTCATAAAAAGGAGGATGTGATGAAAGTCCCAGCATCCAAGCTGTCCCGCCGTAAATTCCTGTTGGCTGTCGGTGCCGGTGGCGTTGCCACCGCGGCGGTGGTTGCCGGCAAAAATCCTCAAGCACAGCCCAAGAAGGCTGAAGCCGTGGCCGGTTCCAAGGGCTACCAGCTCACGGAACACGTCCGCAAGTACTACGAAACAACCAAAGTCTGAGGGGGCGTCCCATGCTGCTCACCAGGAAATCCACCAGCCTCATTGATAAAGACGGCGCTGCGCAAGGCCGGCTCGCCCGTTCGATTTCGGGCATGCTCGGCAGGACGATAGACCGCCGTGCCTTCCTGCGGCGCTCGGGCATCGCGCTCGGCGCGGGGGCGGTCGCCTCGCAACTGCCGTTCAACATCGTCGACCGGGCGGAAGCCGCCCAGGACGCGGGCGGCAAAACCGAAACCCGGCGCACGATCTGCACGCACTGTTCCGTCGGCTGCTCCATAGACGCCGTGGTGCAGAACGGCGTATGGATCCGGCAGGAACCGGTGTTCGATTCTCCGATCAACCTCGGCGCGCACTGCGCCAAGGGCGCCTCGATCCGCGAGCACGGCATGACGCACGACTCGCACCGCCTGAAGACCCCGATGAAGCTCGCCGGCGGCAAGTGGCAGAAGATTTCCTGGGACCAGGCGCTCGATGAAGTCAGCAAGAAGATGCTGGAGATCAAGAAGGCCAGCGGTCCCGACGCGACCTTCTGGATCGGCTCCTCCAAGCACGGCAACGAGCAGTCCTACCTGTTCCGCAAGTTCGTGTCCATGTTCGGCACCAACAACATGGACCACCAGGCGCGCATCTGCCACTCGACGACGGTGGCGGGGGTCGCGAACACCTGGGGCTACGGGGCGATGACCAATTCGTACAACGACGAGCAGAATTCCAAGTGCGTCCTGTTCTTCGGCAGCAACGCGGCGGAAGCGCATCCGGTCTCGATGCTGCATACCCTGCACGCCAAGGAGAACGGCGCCAAGGTGATCGTCGTGGATCCGCGCTTCACCCGCACCGCCGCGCGGGCGGACACCTACTACCGCATCCGCTCCGGCACCGACGTCGCGTTCCTGTGGGGCATGCTGCACCACATCTTCAAGAACGGCTGGGAGGACAAGGACTACATCAAGGCCCGCGTCTACGGCATGGACAAGGTGCGCGAGGAAGTCGCCAAGTGGACGCCGGAAGAAGTCGAAAAGGTCACCGGCATGAAGGAAGCCGAGGTGCGCGACGTCGCCGAGAAGATGGCGAAGAACAAGCCCAGCACCATCGTGTGGGCGATGGGCCAGACCCAGCACACCAACGGCAACGCGATCGTCCGCGCCTCCTGCATCCTGCAACTCGCGCTGGGCAACGTTGGCAAGTCGGGCGGCGGCGCCAACATCTACCGCGGCCACGACAACGTGCAGGGCGCGACCGACATCGGCCCGAATCCCGATTCTCTACCGGGCTACTACGGCATCGCGCCGGGGTCGTGGGCGCACTTCGCGCGGGTATGGGGCGTTGACCTCGACTGGCTCAAGAAGCAGTTCGCGTCCGAAGCCATGATGACCAAGCCGGGCATCACCGTGTCGCGCTGGCAGGACGCGGTGATGGAGAAGAACGAGAACATCGACCAGGATTCGAACCTGCGCGCCGTGGTTTTCTGGGGCCATGCGCCGAACAGCCAGAACCGCGGCAAGGAAATGGTCGAGGCGATGAAGAAGCTCGACCTGCTGGTGGTGATCGACCCGTATCCGAGCGCGACCGCCGCGATGGCGGCGATGGTGCGCCAGGACGGCGTTTACCTCCTGCCGGCGGCGACCCAGATGGAGACCTCGGGCTCGGTGACGGCATCCAACCGCTCGATCCAGTGGCGCGAGAAGGTGGTCGATCCCCTGTTCGAGTCGCGCACCGACCAGATGATCATGTACCAGCTCGCGCAGAAATTCGGCTTCGCCAAGGAATTCACGGCGAAGATCAAGCTCTCGAAGGGCAAGGGCGGCATGGACGAGCCCGACATGGAAGACACGTTGCGCGAGGTCAATCGCGGCGTGTGGACCATCGGCTATACCGGCCAGTCCCCCGAGCGGCTGCAGGCGCATATGCGCAATATGCACGTGTTCGACGTGAAGACGCTGCGGGCAAAGGGCGGCAAGGACGCCAAGACCGGCTACGTGCTGGATGGGGACTATTACGGGCTGCCGTGGCCGTGTTTCGGCAATGCCGCGATGAAGCACCCGGGCTCGCCCAATCTCTATCAGACCGACCGCCACGTGATGGACGGGGGCGGCAACTTCCGCGCCAACTTCGGTGTCGAGCGTGACGGCGTGAACCTGCTGGCCGAGGACGGCTCGCATTCGAAGGGCGCGGATCTAACCACTGGGTATCCCGAGTTCGACCACGTGCTGTTGAAGAAGCTCGGCTGGTGGGACGATCTGACCGACGACGAGAAGAAGCTGGCGGAAGGCAAGAACTGGAAAACCGACCTCTCCGGCGGAATCCAGCGCGTGGTCATGAAAGTCCACGGCTGTCATCCGTTCGGCAACGCCAAGGCGCGCGCGGTAGTGTGGAACTTCCCGGACGGCGTGCCGCTGCACCGCGAGCCGCTCTACTCTCCGCGGCCGGACCTGATCGAGAAGTATCCGACGCACGACGACCAGAAGAACCGCTGGCGCCTGCCGGTGCTGTTCAAGACCGTGCAGCAGGCGAACAAGGATGCGGTCAAGTCCTACCCGCTGATCCTCACCAGCGGGCGGCTGACCGAGTACGAGGGCGGCGGGGACGAGACCCGCTCCAACCCGTGGCTCGCCGAGCTGCAGCAGGAGATGTTCGTCGAGATCAACCCGAAGGACGCGAACGACCGCGGCGTCAGGAACAACGAGTACGTCTGGGTCCAGACGCCGACCAAGGCCCGCCTCAAGGTGAAGACGCTGGTCACCGAGCGGGTGGCATCGGGAACGGTATTCTGCCCGTTCCACTTCGCGGGGCATTTCGAGGGCAGGGACCTGCTCGACAAGTATCCGGAGGGCGCAGCCCCTATCGTGCGCGGCGAGGCTGTGAACACGGCCACCACCTACGGCTACGACATCGTGACCATGATGCAGGAAACCAAGACCACGCTGTGCCAGGTGGTGAAGGCATAAGGGACTGAGGAGCTAACCATGGCGAGAATGAAATTTCTGGCGGATGCCGAGCGCTGCATCGAGTGCAATGGCTGCGTGACGGCGTGCAAGCAGGAGCACGAGATCCCGTGGGGCGTGAACCGCCGGCGCGTGGTGACCCTGAACGACGGGGTACCGGGCGAGAAGTCGATCTCGGTCGCCTGCATGCACTGCTCGGACGCGCCCTGCATGGCGGTATGCCCGGTGGACTGCTTCTACAAGACCACCGAGGGCGTGGTGCTGCACGACAAGGACATCTGCATCGGCTGCGGCTACTGCTTCTACGCCTGCCCGTTCGGCGCGCCGCAGTTCCCGCAGGACGGGGCGTTCGGACTGCGCGGCAAGATGGACAAGTGCACGTTCTGCGCCGGCGGCCCCGAGGCCGACCATTCGGCGGCTGAGTTCAAGAAGTACGGCCGCAACCGCCTGGCGGAAGGGAAGCTGCCCGCCTGCGCCGAGATGTGCGCGACCAAGGCGCTGCTGGGCGGCGACGCGGACGTCATTGCCAATATCTACCGCGACCGCGTGCTGAAGCGCGGCAAGGGCTCGGAAATCTGGGGCTGGGGCACGGCCTACGGCAAGCCGGACAAGCCGGCGGCCCAGCCCGGAGCCAAATCATGAGGCGCGTATTGATGCTCGCATTTGCCGCGGCCTTGACGTGGTCGGTGGCGGGCTGCGGCGAAAAGCCCATGGTCACGGTCTACAAGCAGGGCCAGTACCAGGGCAAGCCCGACATGCAGCCCTGGGACGGCGACCCGTTCAAGGGCGACAAGAACGCCTGGGAAAAGACCGTCAAGGCGCGCAACCTCGGCCAGAACGAGTACGTGCGTATTTCAGGCGGCAGTTGATCCTAACCCACCAACGGAGGAGCGCATGCCCGGCAGCCGAGACATGCGAGAGATAGTGCGCCTGTTGTGCCTGCTTTGCGTGATGCTGTTCGCGCCGCTCGCGTGGGCGGCGGAAGGGGGCGGCGCCAAGGAGCAGGCGCTACGCCAGCAGACGCAACCCCTCAACAACGCGCCGGTGTGGCGCGACGTGCGCGGCGGCGAGAACCCGTACCAGACGACCCAGGTGCGCGGCATCGAGACCAGCGTGCTGGTGCAGACGGAAGGCGAGATCTGGCGCCAGATCCGCAATGGCCCGGTGACGATCTATGGCGGGCTGTTCCTGGTCGCGATCATGGCGGTGATCGGCCTCTTCCACTGGCTCCACGGTCCGATCAAGCTGCACGGAAAGCCCACCGGAAGAAAGATCGCCCGCTTCACAGATTGGGAGCGGCTGGTCCATTGGGCGACCGCCATCAGCTTCGTGATTCTCGCGATCAGCGGGGTCGTCATCCTGTTCGGCAAGTACATCCTGCTGCCGATGTTCGGCTACACGCTGTTCTCGTGGCTCGCGATCCTGTCCAAGAACCTGCACAACTTCGTCGGGCCGCTCTTCATTTTCTGCGCGATCGTGATGTTCGTGGCCTACGTTAAGGACAACCTGTGGCAGTCCTACGACTTCAAGTGGTTCAAGAACGCCGGCGGCATGCTCGGAGGCGAGCACCTCCCGTCCGGAAAATTCAACGCCGGCGAGAAGGTCTGGTTCTGGATCGGGCTGCTCCTGCTGAGCGTCGCGGTGGGCGTCACCGGGCTGGTGCTGGATTTCCCGAATTTCGCCCAAGGGCGCGGCACCATGCAGCTGATGACCGTGATCCACGCCGCCGCCGCCGTGATCTATATCGGCATTGCCCTCGGGCATATCTACATGGGCTCGATCGGCGTCGAGGGCGCTTACGACTCGATGAGAATCAGGGGCGGCGAAGGCAAGGTTGACGAGACCTGGGCCAGGGAGCACCACGAACGCTGGTATAACGAGGTCGCATCCGGCGGCCGTGCCGCCGGGGGCGGCGTGCCTTCGGCCGCGAAGGCCTCGACGATCAAGGAGGGGTGGAAGCTATGAGCGCGCCGAAATTCTGGAAGATCGTCCCGACGCTGCTGGTGGCGGGTGTCGTGGGCATGGCTTACGCCAAGCTGCCACCGTTGAGCGATGAGGCGAAAGCCAAGGCCAAGGAAGCCGCAGCCAAGAAGGGAGAGGCTGCCAAGAAGGCCAGCGCCGCCCTGGAAAAGGCGATGGACCGTGTCGCCGAACGCTACAAGAGGGAAAAGGGCATCAAGACCGTAGCAGCGGCCCCGGCCCCGGCTGCGAAGAAGAAATAAACAGCCCCCCCAGTTCGAAAAAAAGCCCGGGGCCCCCGGGCTTTTTTGTTTGCGAGATCTAGGCGACGGTGACCGGAATCTTGCCGATCTTCGCGCGCCACTCGCGGGGACCCGACTCGTGCACCGCGTTGCCGGAGGCATCCACCGCGACCATGACCGGCATGTCCTTGACCTCGAACTCGCGGATCGCCTCCATGCCGAGTTCCTGGAACGCGAGCACCCGGGCGCCGCGGACCGCCTTCGACACCAGGTAGGCCGCACCGCCCACGGCGATCAGGTGCACGCCCTGGTGGCGCTTGATCGCCTCCACCGCTTGGGCGCCGCGCTCCGACTTGCCGATGGAGCCGAGCAGCCCCGTTTTGCCCAGCATGGCGTCCATGAACTTGTCCATGCGGCGGGAGGTCGTGGGGCCGGCGGGGCCGACCACTTCATCGCGCACCGGGTCCACCGGGCCGACGTAGTAAATCAGGCGGTTCTTCAGGTCAACGGGCAGCGGCTCGCCTTTCGCCATCAGGTCGGCGAGCCGCTTGTGCGCGGCGTCGCGCCCGGTGAGGATCCTGCCGGTGAGCAGCAGCCGGTCGCCGGCCCTCCACTCAGCGGTACCGCTTTTATCGAGGGTCTCGAGGTTGACGCGTTTCGCGCCGACCGCGAGGTCCACCTCGAGCTTCGGCCAGTGCTCGATGCCGGGCGGGTCGAGCCGCGCCGGCCCCGATCCGTCGAGAAAGAAATGCGCGTGGCGCGTCGCGGCACAGTTGGGGATGATCGCCACCGGCAGGGCGGTGGCGTGGGTCGGGTAATCCGCCACCTTGACGTCGAGCACGGTGGTGAGGCCGCCCAGGCCCTGCGCGCCGATGCCGAGCGCGTTGACCTTGTCGAAGATCTCGATGCGCAGCTCCTCGGCGCGCGTCTTCGGGCCGCGCGCCTTGAGCTCGTGCATGTCGAGGGGCTCGAGCAGCGCTTCCTTGGCGAGCAACATGGCTTTCTCGGCGGTGCCGCCGATGCCGATTCCCAGCATGCCCGGCGGGCACCAGTCCCCGCCCATGGCCGGGACCTGCCCGATCACCCAGTCCACCACGGAATCGCCCGGGTTGAGCGTCACGAAGCGCGCCTTGTTCTCCGAGCCGCCGCCCTTGGCCGCGAGCTTGACCTCGATCTTGTCGCCGGGGACGACCTCCATGTAGAGGACCGCCGGCGTGTTGTCGCGCGTGTTCCTGCGCGCGCCGGCCGGGTCGGCGAGCATCGAGGCGCGCAGCGGATTGTCCTTGTCGGTATAAGCGCGGCGCACGCCTTCATCCACCATCTCCTGGACGCTCATCGTCGCATCCCAGCGCACGTCCATCCCGATCTTGAGGAACACCACGGGCACGCCGGTGTCCTGGCACACCGGCCGGTGGCCTTCGACCGCCATGCGCGAATTCATCAGGATCTGGGCGATGGCGTTTTTCGCCGCCGGCGACTGCTCGACCTCGTAGGCCCCGGCCATCGCCCGGATGAAGTCCACCGGGTGGTAGATGGAGATGTGCTGGAAGCCGTCGGCGATGCTCTGGATGAAGTCCGCCTGCTTGATAGTGGTCATGGCTAGGTGCTCAAAGAATCAATACGAACCGCAGATACACGCCGATACACACAGATCGAAAAAACAACAAATAATCCTGTCCATTCTGGTCTTGATCTTATCTGCGTTTATCTGCGGCTAAATCACACTACGCCTTCCATCACCTGCACCTCGACCAGCGTGCCGGGCGCGACGTTGCCTTGCGCGTCGGGCAGGATGATGAAGCAGTTCGCCTCCGACATCGAGCGTAGGATGCCGGAGCCCTGCTCGCCGGTGACGCGCACGCTCCAGCCGCCGGACGCGTCCCGGCTCAGGATGCCGCGCTGGAACTCGGTACGGCCCGGCGCTTTCTTGAGGGCCGAGGTGCAGGGCACCATGAACGAGGGCGGCGCCGGCACCGGGTCGATCCCGGAGAGCTTCAACAGCGCATCGCGCACGAACTGGTAGAAGGTGACCATCACGGATACGGGGTTGCCCGGCAGCCCGAAGAAATGCGCCGAGCCGATCTTGCCGTAGGCGAGCGGCCGACCCGGCTTCATCGCGATTTTCCAGAACACCACCTCGCCCAGCTTGTCGAGCAGGGCCTTGACGAAGTCGGCCTCGCCGACCGACACGCCGCCGCTCGTGATCACCACGTCCGCAGCAGCAGCCGCATCGCGGAACGCGCGCTCGAGGAGCTGCGGGTCGTCGCGCACCACGCCCATGTCCAGCACCTCGCAGCCCAGCCGGGTCAACATGCCGTGGAGGGTGTAGCGGTTGCTGTCGTAGATCTGGCCTTCCTTCAGCTGCGAGCCGATCGAGACCAGCTCGTCGCCGGTGGAGAAGAAGGCGACGCGCAGCCTGCGGTAGACCGCGACCTCGCCGATGCCGAGCGAGGAGACGAGGCCGGTGTCCGCCGGGCGCAGCGCGATCCCGCGCTTCAACGCGACCTGCCCCGAGGCGAGGTCCTCGCCGGCGCGGCGCAGGTTCTGGCCTTTCTTGTGCCCCTTGCCGACGGTGATGCTGTCGCCTTCAGCCTTGACGTGCTCCTGCATGACAATGGTGTCCGCGCCCTGCGGCACCACGCCGCCGGTCATGATGCGCACGCATTGCCCGGCGCCGACCGCGCCCTTGAACGGCACGCCGGCGAACGAGCTGCCGATATTCCTGAGCGACGTTTCCCCGTCGGGCTTGAGGTCCGCATGGCGCACCGCATAGCCGTCCATCGCGGAGTTGTCGTGGGCCGGCACGTTGAGCGGCGAGACCACGTCTTCGGCCAGCACCCGCCCGAGCGCGGCCCTCACGTTGACCCGCTCGGAAGCCGTGACCGGCGCCAGGAAGCGCGCGATGACCTCACGTGCCTTCGCGACCGGCATCGAGTTCGGGTCGTAGTCGTCGGCGCAGCTCAGTGCGCGCAGGTTCTGGGCCGGATCGTTCATGACGGGTTCCCGTAAAAACGAATTTTACCGGAATGACGTAACATTGGATCGTGAGCGAGATATCGCAGGCTTTCGGGACGGCGGGCGCGATGATCCTCGGCTTCGACCCGAAGCTGATCGAGATCGTGCTGCTCAGCGTGCGCGTAAGCCTGACCGCTGTTGTCATCGCGAGCGCACTGGGGCTGCCGCTCGGCGCGGCGATCGCAGTCGGCCGCTTTCCGGGGCGGCAGGCGCTGATCGTTCTCCTCAACGCGCTGATGGGCCTGCCGCCGGTGGTGGCGGGCCTGGTGGTCTATCTCATGCTGTCGCGGGCCGGGCCGCTCGGCGATTTCGGCATCCTGTTCACGCCCGCCGCGATGGTCGTCGCACAGACGATATTGATCCTGCCCATCGTGGCGGCCCTGTCGCGGCAGGTGATCGAGGACGCCTGGCAGGAGTACCGCGAGCAGTTGCGCTCGCTCGGAGCCGGACCGCTGACCGCCGCTCTGACCCTGCTGTGGGACACGCGCTTCTCGCTGGTGACCATCGTGCTGGCGGGGTTCGGTCGCGCCGCCGCCGAGGTGGGCGCGGTGATCATCGTGGGCGGCAATATCGACGGCGTCACGCGAGTGATGACCACCGCGATCGCGCTCGAAACCAGCAAGGGCGATCTCCCGCTCGCGCTGGGGCTCGGCGTCATCCTGCTTTCCCTGGTGCTGGCCCTCAACGCCGGGGCGTACTGGGTCAAGGAAGCCGCGCAGCGGCGCTACGGATGAGCGCGGCCATGCTGCCCCTCGTGCTCGATTCGCTTACGTTCGGGATCAACGGCAAGACGATCATCGATCGCGTGACCGTCGAGATCGGCGCAGGTCCCCGCACGATCATCCTCGGGCCCAACGGGGCGGGGAAAAGCGTGCTTATGCGGCTGTGCCACGGGCTGCTCGCCCCCACGTCCGGCAGCATCGCCTGGCGTGGCGCTGCGAACGGGCGCAACCGGCAGGCCATGGTGTTCCAGCGCCCGGTGATGCTGCGCCGCTCGGCGCTCGCCAACATCGTCTACGGACTGAAGCTCGCCGGCGTCGCGCCGCGCGAGCGCGAGCTGCGCGCGCGCGACGTGCTCGAGGCGGTGGGGCTGGCAGACGTTGCCGACCAGTCCGCGCGGGTGCTCTCGGGCGGAGAGCAGCAGCGCCTCGCGCTGGCGCGCGCCTGGGCGCTCGGCCCCGAAGTGCTGTTCCTCGACGAACCCACCGCCAATCTCGACCCCGGTGCCGCGCGCGACGTCGAGACGCTCATCGGCCAGATCCGCGCCGGCGGCACCAAAATCGTGATGACGACGCACAACCTCGGCCAGGCGCGGCGTCTCGCCGACGAAATCCTGTTTCTCGACCGCGGCCGGCTCGTGGAACGCTCGCCCGTCGAGAGTTTTTTTCGCCAGCCAGCGTCTCCCGAAGCCGCGGCGTTCATCAAGGAGGAACTGCCGTGAGGCAGCGGATATTTCGTAACATATTGATATTTATAGTATTATTGCATTCCTTTAGCGCCTCGGCGCAGCGCTTCATCACTGTCGCGTCCACCACCTCCACCGAGCAATCCGGATTGTTCAGGCACATTCTGCCGGTGTTCGAGAAGAAGACCGGCATCCAGGTGCGCGTGGTCGCGCTCGGCACCGGCCAGGCGCTCGACATGGCGCGACGGGGGGACGCCGACGTAGTGTTCGTCCACGCGAAATCGGCCGAGGAGCGTTTCGTCGCTGAAGGCTACGGTCTGAAACGCCTGCCGGTGATGTATAACGATTTCGTGCTGATCGGGCCGAAGTCCGACCCCGCGAAGATCGCCGGCGGCAAGGACATCCTCGAGGCGCTGCGCAAGATCAAAGGCGCGGCGGCCCCGTTCGTGTCGCGCGGCGACCGCAGCGGCACGCACATGGCGGAGCTGGCGCTGTGGAAGCAGTCCGGCATCGAGATCGACAAGGAAAAAGGGTCCTGGTACCGCGATACGGGGCAGGGTATGGGCCCGGCCCTCAATACCGCCTCCTCGATGAACGGATACGTGCTCGCCGACCGCGGCACCTGGCTCTCGTTCAAGAACCGCGGCGACCTCGCGATCCTGGTGGAAGGCGACCAGCGGCTGTTCAACCGGTACGGCGTGATCCTGGTCAGCCCGGAGAAGCACAAGCACGTAAAGAAGGACATGGGGCAGGCGTTCATAGACTGGGTCGTCTCGCCCGACGGGCAGAAAGCCATCGCCGGCTACAAGATCGGCGGCGAGCAGTTGTTCTTTCCCAACGCCGGGCAGGAAGGAGCCTGATGTCCCGCGTCTCGCTGGCCGTGCTGGGCGCGCTCGCCGCGCTCGCGCTGCTGGTCGTTGTTGCGTTCTCGGTCGGGCGCTTTCCGGTTTCCGCTGGCGAACTGGCGGGCATCTTGTGGGCGAAACTGACCGGAACCGGGCACGGCCTCGACCCGGCGATCGAAACCGTGATCCTCCAGATCCGGGGGCCGCGCGTGGCCGCCGCGCTCCTGATCGGGGCGGCGCTTGCCGCGGCGGGCGCGGCGTATCAGAACATGTTCCGTAACCCGTTGGTTTCTCCCGACATCTTGGGAGTGTCCGCGGGCGCGGCGGTGGGCGCCGTGCTCGGGATATTCCTCTCTCTCAACGTGATCATGATCCAGAGCCTCGCTTTTGCGTTCGGCCTCGCTGCGGTGGGACTGGTCTATATCACGGCCAACGCGGTGCGCGGCCACGATCCGCTGCTGGTACTGGTGCTGGCGGGCGTGGTGGTGGGCTCGCTCCTCGGCGCCTGCGTGGCGCTGATGAAATATCTCGCCGATCCCTACAACCAGTTGCCGGCGATCACGTTCTGGCTGCTCGGCAGCCTCGCATCGGCAGCGCCCGCTGACGTCTGGTCTACGCTGCCGCTGATGCTGGTCGGGCTCGCGCCGATGTGGCTGCTGCGCTGGCGCATCAACCTGCTGTCGCTGGACGACGAGGAAGCGCGGGCGCTCGGCGTGGAGACCGGCCGCATCCGCCTCGTGGTGATCGCCGCCGCGACGCTGATGACCTCGGCCGCGGTCGCGATCTCGGGCGTGATCGGCTGGATCGGGCTCGTGATCCCGCATTTCGCGCGCATGATCGTGGGGCCGGATTTTTCGCGGCTGCTGCCGGCCTCGGTGCTGCTCGGTGCGGCGTTCCTGCTGGGCGTGGACACGCTCGCCCGCACGGCGGCGCGGATCGAGATCCCGCTCGGGGTGCTGACCGCGTTCGTCGGCACGCCGCTGTTCCTGTGGCAGCTCGCGGCCGCGCGCCGCGGCTGGCAATGATGCAGACCCAATCTGCCACAGAGAACACAGAGTTCACAGAGAAAAACGAAAAACATCGCCCTTTCATAGATTGTGGGTTTCCTCCGCGTTCTCTGTGTCCTCTGTGGCTAATGAATTTGGTTTCTGAGGAAGCGGCATGGCATACGATCTCGAAGAACAGGAACAGATAGAAG
>JACOVL010000095.1 GCA_016177355.1 Betaproteobacteria bacterium
GGGTTGAAGCTCGCCGGCAGGAAGCCGTGGCGGGTGGATTCCATCGTCGCCACCGCCGACCACAACACGCCGACCCGCAACTGGGACAAGGGCATTGCCGGCATCGTGGACCCCGTGTCGCGGCTGCAAGTCGAGACGCTGGACCAGAACATAAAGGAATACGGCGCCAGGGTCTATTTTCCGTTCCTCGACCGGCAGCAGGGCATCGTGCACGTGATCGGGCCCGAGCAGGGCGCGACGCTGCCCGGCATGACGCTCGTCTGCGGCGACTCGCACACCAGCACCCACGGCGCGCTCGGCTGCCTCGCGTTCGGCATCGGCACGAGCGAGGTCGAGCACGTGCTTGCGACGCAGTGCATGGTGATGAAGAAATCGAAGGCGATGAGCATCGAGGTGGACGGCAAGCTCGGCCGCGGCATCACCGCCAAGGACATCATCCTCGCCATCATCGGCAAGATCGGCAGCGCAGGCGGCACCGGCTACGCGATCGAATACTCGGGCAGCGCCATCCGCGCGCTCTCGATCGAAGGCCGCATGACCGTGTGCAACATGTCGATCGAGGCGGGCGCGCGCGCCGGCATGGTGGCGGTGGACGACAGGACGATCGAGTACGTCAAGGGCCGCCCGCTGGCGCCCAAGGGCGCGATGTGGGACAAGGCGGCAGCTTACTGGCGCACGCTCGCCTCCGATCCCGGCGCGAAATTCGACAAGGTCGTGACGCTGGACGCGGCGGGCATCCAGCCGCAGGTCACCTGGGGAACCAACCCGCAGATGGTGACGACGGTAGACGGCAGGGTGCCGGACCCGAAGGACGAGAAAGACCCGGTCAAGCGCGAATGGATGGAGCGCGCGCTCAAGTACATGGACCTGAAGCCGAATACCCCCATCACCGCGATCAGGCCCGACAAGGTGTTCATCGGCGCCTGCACCAACTCGCGCATCGAGGACTTGCGCGCGGCGGCGGAGGTGGTGAAGGGCAAGCGCGTCTCCTCCGGCATCAAGCTCGCGCTGGTCGTGCCCGGCTCCGGCCTCGTGAAGCGGCAGGCCGAGAGCGAAGGGCTCGACAGGATATTCACCGCGGCCGGCTTCGAGTGGCGCGAACCGGGCTGCTCGATGTGCCTCGGCATGAACGACGACCAGCTGTCCCCGGGCGAGCGCTGCGCCTCGACCTCGAACCGCAACTTCGAGGGCCGGCAGGGTCCGGGCGGCAGAACTCACCTGGTGAGCCCGGCGATGGCGGCGGCCGCCGCGGTCGCGGGCCACTTCGTGGACGTGCGGAAGTTCAATTGAAACCGCAGATGAACGCGGATGAACACGGATTGAATAACATCGATAGCGCTTTGTTCCTTATATTGTTTGGTTCGGCGTTTATCGGCGTTAATCTGCGGTTGCATTGAGGTTTATATGGAAAAGTTCGTGCGACAGGAAGGGCTGGTGGCGCCGATGGACCGCGCCAACGTGGACACCGACGCGGTCATCCCCAAGCAGTACCTGAAATCCATCAAGCGCACCGGCTACGGACCGAACCTCTTCGACGAGTGGCGCTATCTCGACCACGGCGAGCCCGGCATGGACCACTCGAAGCGCCCGCTCAACCCGGATTTCGTGCTGAACCAGCCGCGCTACCGGGGCGCGACCGTGCTCCTGGCACGCGAGAACTTCGGCTGCGGCTCATCGCGCGAGCACGCGCCGTGGGCGCTGCTGCAGTACGGGTTCCAGGCCGTGATCGCGCCGAGCTTCGCGGACATCTTCTACAACAACAGTCTCAAGAACGGGCTGCTGCTGATCAGGCTCGACGCGAAGATCGTGGACCGGCTGTTCAAGGAGACCGCGGGCGCCGAAGGCTATCGCCTGGCCGTCGACCTCGAAACCCAGACGGTGACGACGCCCGGGGGTGACAGCTTCAAGTTCGACATCGATCCGTTCGCCAGGCATTGCCTGCTGAACGGGCTGGACGAGATCGGGCTGACGCTCAAGCACGCCGACAAGATCAAGGCATTCGAGGCGAAGCACCGCGGCGCGCAGCCATGGCTGTTCGGTTAGCGGGATGAAGGTCGCGGTGCTCGCGGGCGACGGCATCGGCCCGGAAATCGTCGCGCAGGCGGTCAAGGTGCTGCGCGCGCTCGCGCGCGGCGGGCTCAAGCTCGAGCTCGAAGAGGCGCCGTTCGGCGGCGCCGGCTTCGACGCGCATGGCGATCCGCTGCCCGAGACTACGCTCAAGCTCGCGAAGGCGGCCGATGCGGTGCTGTGCGGGGCGGTGGGTGGCCCGAAATACGATGCGTTGCCGCGGCCGCAGCGCCCGGAACAGGGGATTTTAAGACTGCGCAAGGCACTGGGACTGTTCGCCAACCTGCGCCCGGCGGTGCTCTATCCGGAGCTCGTCGGCGCGTCCACGCTCAAGCCCGAGGTGGTGTCCGGGCTCGACGTGATGATCGTGCGCGAGCTCACGGGGGATATCTACTTCGGCGAGCCGCGGGGGCGGCGCGCGAACGCGCGCAACGAGCGCGAAGGCTACGACACCATGCTCTACTCCGAGCCCGAGATCCGGCGCATCGCCGGGGTCGGGTTCGCCGCGGCGATGAAGCGCGGCAGGAAACTCTGTTCGGTGGACAAGGAAAACGTGCTTGAGACCAGCCGCTTCTGGCGCGAAATCGTCAACGACGTGGCGAAGCAGTATCCGCAGGTCGCGCTCTCGCACATGTACGTGGACAACGCCGCGATGCAGCTGGTGCGCGCGCCGAAGCAGTTCGACGTGATCGTGACCGGGAACCTGTTCGGCGACATCCTGTCCGATGAGGCCTCGATGCTGACCGGCTCGATCGGGATGCTGCCCTCGGCCTCGCTCGATGCGGGCGGCAAGGGGCTCTACGAGCCCGCCCACGGCTCGGCGCCCGACATCGCCGGGAAGAATGTCGCCAACCCGCTGGCGACCATCCTCTCGTCGGCCATGATGCTGCGCTACACGTTCAACCAGGACGAGTGGGCGTACCGGATCGAGGCGGCGGTCAAGTCGGTGCTGGCGCAGGGTCTGCGCACGGCGGACATCCACGAGGCGGGCGCGCGCAAGGTCGGCACGAGCGAGATGGGCGATGCCGTCGTCGCTGCGCTCTGACCCCGCGTTTACCCGTCACTCGTTGCCCATGACTGATCACCAGCCTGATAGAATATAAGCAATTGATTCAAAGCGAATGCCATGAAGAAAGTCGGACTCATAGGATGGCGCGGCATGGTAGGCTCCGTGCTGGTGGAGCGCATGCGCGCGGAGCACGACTTCGACCGGATCGAGCCGGTGTTCTTCTCCACTTCCCAGATCGGGGCCAGGGGGCCGCAGATCGGGCAGGAGGTGCCGCCGATCAGGAACGCGCGCGACCTGAAGCAGCTCGCCGCGATGGATATCCTGATTTCATGCCAGGGAGGGGATTACACCAGCGAGGTCCATCCGAGACTGCGTGCCGCGGGCTGGGACGGCTACTGGGTCGATGCCGCTTCCGCATTGCGCATGGAAAAGGACGCCGTGATCATCCTCGACCCGGTCAATCGGAACGTGATCGAGCGTGCGCTCGCGCGCGGGAACAAGGACTACGTCGGCGGCAACTGCACGGTGAGCCTGATGCTGATGGCGATGGGCGGGCTGTTCAAGGCCGGGCTGGTGGAATGGATGACGGCCATGACCTACCAGGCCGCCTCCGGCGCCGGCGCGCAGCACGTGCGCGAGCTGGTGCTGCAGATGGGCAAGCTCTACGGCGCCGCCCGCTATCTCGCCGACGATCCGGCGGAGGTGATACTGGAACTGGATCGTGCGGTCACCGCGGCGATGCGCAGCGAAAGCCTGCCCACCCAGCATTTCGGGTTTCCGCTGGCGTGCAGCCTCCTGCCCTGGATTCACGACGATCTGGGCAACGGCCAGAGCCGCGAGGAGTGGAAGGGCATGGCCGAGGCCAACAAAATCCTCGGCCGCGCCGCGAATCCCGTTCCGGTGGACGGCATCTGCGTGCGGGTGGGCGCATTGCGTTGCCACAGCCAGGCGTTCACCATCAAGCTTAGCGAGGATCTGCCGCTCGAGGAGATCGAGCAGTTGCTGGCCTGCGCCAACGAGTGGGTGAAAATCGTGCCCAACGAGCGCGCAGCCACGTTGAAGGAACTGACGCCGGCCGCGGTCACGGGGACGCTTGTGATACCGGTGGGGCGGCTGCGCAAGCTGCCGATGGGCGGGCACTACCTCGCAGCGTTCACGGTGGGCGACCAGCTCCTGTGGGGGGCGGCCGAACCGCTGCGGCGCATGTTGCGCATCCTGCTCGAAACCGAGGCCGTGGAATCGCGCCCGCGGCGGCGGTCGGCCAAGCGCAAAGCGGCGGTCGGCGCCTGATTTCGGGCAGGGTAACCCGCCACCCGCATTATGCTGTCATGCCCCTTGAGGGGCGGGGCTATCCTGCTGAAATTTGATTAAAAATAGTCCTGTCACGCCATACACTTAAGGGCGATATGAGCTTGCATGGCTAACTGTTTGATGTTAGCCTGTTTGTCCTTCGAAAAACCAGAAGGTGTCGCTGTGCGCGATTTCAAGGTGAGGACATGGCTGGTGGTGCTGATGGCTGCGCTGCTGCCGTGTATAGCTGGCGCGGCCGGCATGGGGAGACTCAACGTGTTGTCGGCGCTGGGCCAGCCGCTCAACGCCGAGATCGAATTGACGGTGACCCGGGAGGAGCTCTCCGCGCTCAGCGTGCGTCTGGCTACACCCGATGCCTATCGCCAGGCCAACCTGCAGTATAACGCGGTGTTGCCGGGCGCGCGCCTGAGCATCGAGCGGCGCGGCGAGCAGGCGTTCGTCAAGATCACCTCGAGCCGTCCCGTCAATGAGCCTTTCATCGACCTGCTGATCGAATTGACCTGGGCGTCGGGACGCCTGGCGCGGGAGTATACCGCGCTGATCGATCCACCGGGCATGACGCCGGCGCCTGCGCCGGCGGTATCCACTGCGCCCGTGACCCGCCCCGCGCCGGCGCCGGAAGCGCCGCTGGCCGCAGCGCCCGCGAGACAGCCCGCGGTTTCGCGGCCCATAGCGGCAGCGGGCGGCAAGGAATATGGCCCGATCCAGCGCGGTGAGACGCTCGGCAAGATCGCCAGGAGCGTGCTGCCGGAAGGCGTCACGCTCGAGCAGATGCTGGTCGGGCTCTATCGCAGCAATCCGGATGCATTCATCCGCAAGAATCTGAACCTGGTGCGCGCGGGCAAGGTCCTGCGCGTGCCTGAGAAGGAAGATCTCGCAACGGTTTCGCGGGGCGAGGCGGCCCAGGAGTACCGCACGCACGTTGCGGACTGGAACGCCTACCGGCAGAAGCTCGCCGATGCCGCGGGTTCTGCGCCGGCGGCCGAGGGCCGCAGCACGACGAGCGGCAAGATCACGGCCAGGGTCGAGGACAAGGGAGGCGCGGGACCCAGGGACGTGGTGCGGCTGTCGAAGGGCGAGCCTCCCGACGCGGCGGGCGCGGGCAAGGGCAAGCCGCGCAGCACGGCGGCCCGCGTGCGCGTGCTGGAAGAAGAAGCGGTGGCGCGCGAGAAAGCGCTGAGCGAGGCCAACGAGCGCATCGTTCAGCTCGAGAAGACCATCAAGGACATGCAGAAGCTCGCCGAGCTGAAGAGCCCCGGCATGGCCGCGGCCCAGCAGCAGGCGCAGCAGGCGGCCAAACCGGCTGAGAAAGCCGAAGCGATGAAGCCGGGCGCTACACCCAAGCCCGCGACCAAACCCGCGGCCGCACCCCCGCCTCCGCCGGAGCCCGATCTGGTGGATCAGATCATCGAGGCGGCAACCGATCCACTCTACCTGGGTGCCGGTGGCGGCGCCATCCTGCTTGGCGGGCTGGCGTTCTGGATGGCGCGCCGGCGTCGGGCGCAAGCCGACGAAGGCGACAGCCCGCCCAGGCAAGCGCCGAAACTGGGCAAGGCGGCTGCCGCTGCGGCAGAGACAGCCGCCGTAACCGCAGCGACCCCTGCCGCACCGGGCAGCGCGCCGGCCGCCCCGGCCGACGAAGTCGACCCGCTGGCGGAGGCCGAGGTCTATATCGCCTACGGGCGCGACCAGCAGGCCGAGGAGATCCTCAAGGAAGCGCTGACCAGAAATCCGCAGCGCGAGGACGCGCAGTTGAAGTTGCTCGAGATTTACTCCGCACGCAAGGACAAGTCCGCGTTCGGCAAGCTGGCGGGAGAGTTCAACAAGCTGACCGGCGGCGCCGGCGACAATTGGCTCAAGGCGGCGGCGATGGGCTACGTGCTCGATCCCGCCAATGCGCTCTACGCAGCGGGCAAGAGCGCCGCACCGGCCGCGCAGGCGGGGGCCGCACCGGCGGCACCGGGCTCGGACCTCGACTTCGACCTGGGGCTCGGCGCGGGAGGCGGCGCTACCACCGACATTTCCCTCGATGCGGGCTCGGCGCAGGAGACCGGGACTTCCTCCGTGCTCGACCCGGGGGCGTTGCAGACCGCTGCAGCACAGGCGGAGGCAGCGCCGGCAGCGCCGCTCATGCCCGATTTCGCGCTGGATGCCGGGGCGCCGGCCCAGGAGAGCAGCGCCATCGATTTCCAGATCGAGCTGCCGAAGGCCGAGGAAGAACCGAAAACGGAGCGTGCCGCCGCCCCGGCCGCGCCCCGGAGTGCCGACGCGGGCCTCGACTTCAAGCTCGACGTGCCCGATCTCGACGTCGGCGGCGAGGCCAAGGCCGAAGCGGCGGGCGGGGACAAGGACGGGCACTGGTACGACGTGCAGACCAAGTTCGATCTGGCCAAGGCGTACCAGGAGATGGGCGACAAGGACGGCGCCAAGGAAATCCTGAAGGAAGTGGTCAAGGAAGGCGACGCCGAGCAGAAAGCGCAGGCCCAGTCCCTGCTGGACAATCTGGGCTGAGCGCGCAGCAGGACGGATCGAACCGCGGCAGTGCGAGCTGTCGCGGTTTTTGTTTTCTGGGATGCCGCGATGACGAGAATCGCATTGGGCGTTGAATACGACGGCGGGCGGTTCTGCGGCTGGCAGACCCAGCCGGAGAGCTGCGCGGCGCAGGACGCGCTCGAGCACGGGCTGGCCGAGATCGCCGGCGCGCCCGTCGCCACCACCTGCGCCGGTCGCACCGACGCCGGCGTGCACGCGCTCGCCCAGGTGGTGCATTTCGACACCGGCGTGGAGCGTCCCGATGCGGCGTGGGTGCGCGGGACCAACGCCCTGCTGCCGCCGGCGCTGGCGGTGACCTGGTCGCGGCCGGTGCCGCAGGACTTCCACGCGCGCTATTCGGCGCTCTCCCGCAGCTACCGTTACCTGCTGCTCAACCACCCGGTGCGCCCGGCCGCCGACCAGGCGCGGGTCGGGTGGTATCACGCGCCGCTCGACCTGGAAATGATGCAATGCGCGGCACGCCTGCTCGTCGGCGAGCACGATTTCAGCGCGTTCCGCAGCGCGGAGTGCCAGGCGAAGACGCCGGTGCGCACGCTGGCGCAGCTCGATATCGAGCGGCGTGGCGACTGCCTGATTTTCGATTTTCGCGCCAATGCCTTCCTGCATCACATGGTGCGCAACATCGTCGGCAGCCTGGTCTACGTTGGCAAGGGCAAGTACCCGCCCGAGTGGGTGGGCGAAGTGCTGGCAAGCCGCAACCGCGCGCTGGCGGCGCCCACGTTCGAGGCGGCAGGGCTCTATCTCGCCCGCGTGACCTACGGTCCTCAGTGGGGATTGCCGGATGCGCCGCGCACGGCATTCATGAGCGTGATGGCGTGAATGCCACGATGGCGACCGCGGTCAAGATCTGCGGCATCACGCGCGTCGAGGACGGCCTCGCGGCGGCGCGCGCGGGCGCGCACGCGATCGGGCTCGTGTTCTACCCGAAGAGCCCGCGCTGCATCACCCCTGTCAGGGCATCCGAGATCATCAGATCGCTGCCGCCGTTCATCACGACGGTCGGCCTGTTCGTGAATTCGACCGCGGAGGAAGTCCATTCCGTACTGCGCCGGGCGCCGGTCGAGCTGCTCCAGTTCCAGGGCGAGGAGACGCCCGAATTCTGCCGCTGGTTCGGCCGGCCTTACGTCAAGGCGGTGCGGGTCAGGCCGGGAATGGATTTGCTACAATACGCGTGCGATTATCACGACGCGAGGGCGCTGCTGCTCGACGCCTATGTCGAGGGACTGCACGGCGGCAGCGGCGTCGCTTTCGACTGGAGCCTGATTCCGCGCGGGTTGCCGCTGCCGGTGATACTATCGGGCGGCCTCACGGTGGAGAACGTCACGGAGGCCGTGCGCCGCGTGAGGCCGAGCGCTGTGGATGTGTCGAGCGGCGTCGAGTCCGCCAAGGGCGTCAAGGACGCGGCCAGGATATCCGCGTTCATCAAAGGGGTGCGCAATGCGGATCTATGACCTGCCCGATGCGGGCGGCCATTTCGGCCAGTACGGCGGGGTGTTCGTAGCCGAGACCCTGATCCAGGCGCTCGACGAGCTGAAGCAGGCCTACGCGCGCTACCGGAAGGACCCCGAATTTCTCGCCGAGTTCGCGCACGACCTCAAGCACTACGTCGGGCGGCCGAGCCCGGTCTATCACGCCCGGCGCTGGTCGGAGCGCTTCGGCGGCGCGCAGATGTATCTCAAGCGCGAGGACCTGAACCACACCGGCGCGCACAAGATCAACAACGTGATCGGCCAGGCGCTGCTTGCGCGGCGCATGGGCAAGCCGCGCGTCATCGCCGAAACCGGGGCCGGCATGCACGGCGTCGCGGCCGCCACCATCGCCGCGCGCTTCGGGCTCGAATGCACGGTCTACATGGGTTCGGAGGACATCAAGCGCCAGGTGCAGAACGTCTACCGCATGAAGCTGCTCGGCGCAACGGTGGTGCCGGTGGAAAGCGGCTCCAGGACGCTCAAGGACGCGCTGAACGAAGCGATGCGCGACTGGGTCACCAACGTCGAAAACACGTTCTATATCATCGGCACCGTCGCCGGCCCGCACCCGTACCCGATGATGGTGCGCGATTTCCAGTCGGTGATCGGCCGCGAGGCGAAGGAACAGATGCAGGAGCTGATCGGCCGCCAGCCCGACGCCATCCTCGCCTGCGTCGGCGGCGGCTCCAACGCCATGGGCATCTTCTATCCCTATATCCAGGAGGAGAAAGTGCGTCTCATCGGCGTGGAGGCCGCCGGGCACGGGCTGGAAAGCGGCAAGCACGCGGCGACCCTGTGCGCCGGCAAGCCGGGGGTGCTCCACGGCAACCGCACCTACCTGCTGCAGGACGATCACGGCCAGATCATCGAGACCCACTCGATCTCGGCCGGCCTCGACTACCCGGGCGTGGGGCCCGAGCACGCGTGGCTCAAGGACAGCGGGCGCGCCGAGTACGTCGCGGTCACCGACGAGGAAGCGGTGCAGGCGTTCCACGACCTGTGCCGGCTCGAAGGCATCATCCCCGCGCTCGAATCGGCGCACGCACTCGCCTACGCCGCCAGGATCGCGCCGCGCATGGCGAAGGACCAGACGCTGCTCGTCAATCTCTCCGGCCGCGGCGACAAGGACATGCACACGGTCGCCGAGAAGTCCGGCATCAAACTCTAATGCAGAGTGCAGAGTGCAGAATGCAGATCGGGCGGACAACTTTGCGCTTTGCACTTTGCACTTTGCACTGACCATGTCGCGGATCGCAGATACCTTCGAGGCGCTGAAGCGGCAAGGACGCAAGGCGTTGATTCCGTTCATCACCGCCGGCGACCCGGATCCCAAGCTTACCGTCTCCCTCATGCGCGCGCTGGCGGAGGGCGGGGCGGACGTGATCGAGCTCGGCGTGCCGTTCTCCGATCCCATGGCCGACGGCCCGGTGATCCAGCGCTCGAGCGAGCGGGCGCTGAAGCACGGCGTCTCGCTCAAGGACGTGCTCGGTTTCGTGCGCGAATTTCGCCAGCAGGACGCCGCCACCCCGGTCGTGCTGATGGGCTACGCCAATCCGATCGAGGCGCTGGGCGTCGAGCGTTTCGCGGATGCCGCGCAGGCCGCTGGCGTGGACGGCGTGCTGGTGGTGGACTACCCGCCGGAAGAGGCGCGGCGGCTGGTCGAGCTGCTGGACGCCCGCCAGCTGGACACGATATTCCTGCTGTCACCGACGACGGCCGATGCGCGGTTGAAGGAGGTGGCGAAGCTCGGGCGCGGCTACCTCTACTACGTGTCGCTGAAGGGCGTGACCGGCGCCGCCCACCTGGACCTTGCCGAGGTCTCGGCGCGCATGGCGCACCTGCGCAAGTTCACCAGGCTGCCGGTGGGCGTGGGCTTCGGCATACGCGATGCGGCGTCCGCCAGGGCCGTGGCCGCGGTCGCCGACGCGGTGGTGATCGGCAGCGCGCTGATCCAGGAAATAGAGAAGGCGCCGCGCGACAAGGCGGCGGCCGGCCTCAAGGCATACCTGTCCGGCATCCGCGGCGCAGTGGACGGAAGCAGGCAGAAGGCGGCCATATGAGCTGGCTGCAAAAGCTGCTGCCGCCCAAGATCAAGCGCGACGCCGGCGCGCCGAAGAAGGTCGTCCCGGAAGGGCTGTGGAGCAAGTGCGAATCGTGCGAGGCGGTGCTCTATCGCGCCGACCTCGAGAAGAACCTCTTCGTCTGTCCCAAGTGCGCCCATCACAACCGCATTTCCGCGCGCGAGCGGCTCGATTGCCTGCTCGACCGCGAGGGGCGCTACGAGATCGGGGCGGAAGTCGCGCCGGTGGACAGCCTCAAGTTCAAGGACAGCAGGCGCTACACCGAGCGGCTGGAAGAGGCGCAAGGAGAGACTTCGGAAGAGGACGCGCTGGTGGTGATGCAGGGCTCGATCAAGACCATCCCGGTGGTGGCGGCTGCGTTCGAATTCCGCTTCCTCGGCGGCTCGATGGGCTCGGTGGTGGGGGAGCGCTTCGTGCGCGGCGTGCAGGCGTGCCTCGAACAGCGGCTGCCCTACGTCTGCATCACCGCGACCGGCGGCGCGCGCATGCAGGAAGGGCTGTTGTCGCTGATGCAGATGGCCAAGACCTGCGCCGCGCTCACCCGGCTCTCGCGGGAGCGGCTGCCGTTCATACCGGTGCTGACCGATCCCACGATGGGCGGGGTGTCCGCGAGCTTTGCCATGATC
Source organism: Betaproteobacteria bacterium (assembly GCA_016177355.1). GTDB lineage: Bacteria > Pseudomonadota > Gammaproteobacteria > Burkholderiales > SG8-41 > SG8-41. Next base: position 11,117 of record JACOVL010000095.1, read on the forward strand.
GGCGACGCGGTGATCGCGGAACCCGGCGCGCTCATCGGCTTCGCCGGGCCGCGTGTCATCGAGCAAACCATGCGCGAGACGCTGCCGGAAGGCTTCCAGCGCTCCGAGTTCCTGCTCGGCCACGGCGCGATAGACATGATCGTGGACCGCCGCGAGATGCGCGACAAGCTCGCGGGCCTGATCACGCTGCTGCTCAAGCTGCCTGCGGCAACTTGAGAGTTCCAAGTTCCAGGTTCAAAGTTCCAGCTTGGGCTTCGAACTTGAACCTTGAACCCGGAACGCTCCAGCACTGGCTGGAGCACATCGAGCGCCAGCATCCGAAGACGATCGCGCTCGGCCTGGAGCGCGTCGGGCGCGTCGGGCGGGCGCTGGGGCTGCAGCCCCCGTTTCCCCTCATCACCATCGGCGGCACCAACGGCAAGGGCTCGGTGTGCGCGCTGCTGGAGGCGATCCTGCACCAGGCCGGCTACCGGGTCGGGTGCTATACCTCGCCGCACCTGCTGCGCTACAACGAGCGCGTGCGCATCGGGCGCGCCGAGGCCTCTGATGCGGAACTGGTGCGCGCTTTTGCGCGGGTGGAGGAGGCCCGCGCGGACGTGCCCCTCACTTATTTCGAGTTCGGCACGCTGGCGGCGGTGTGGCTGTTCATCGAGCGCAAGGTGGAGGCGGGCGTGCTCGAGGTGGGGCTCGGTGGTCGGCTCGATGCGGTCAATGTTTTCGACGCCGACTGCGCGGTTATTACGACGGTGGACATCGACCACGTGGATTATCTGGGGGCGGAGCGCGAGGCGATAGGCTACGAGAAAGCCGGCATCTTCCGCGCCGGCCGCCCGGCGGTGTGCGCCGCCGCGCCGCCACCGGCGCGCCTCGCGCGCCACGCCGCGGAAATCGGGGCGCAACTGCTCGTGATCGGAACCGACTTCGGCGCCACGGCGCAGGGCGCGCAATGGCAGTATTGGGGGCCGCGCGGGAAGCGCGGCGCGCTGCCGCACCCCGCGCTGCGGGGCGCGCGCCAGCTCGCCAACGCCGCCGCGGCGATCGCCGCGCTCGACTGCCTGCGCGAGCGCCTGCCGGTCGCCATGAACGACATCCGCTCCGGGCTGCTGCAGGCGGAGAATCCCGGCCGCTTCCAGGTGCTGCCGGGACGGCCGGCGGTGATCCTCGACGTCGCGCACAACCCGCAAGCGGCGCGCGCGCTGGCGGAGAGCCTGTCCGCGATGAAAAGCCCCGGGCGCACGCTCGCCGTGTTCGCCATGCTGAAGGACAAGGACATCGCCGGGGTGGTCGCGGCGCTGCAAGCGAAAGTGGATCGCTGGTTCGTTTCCGGCCTGCCCGGGCCGCGCGGAGCTGAAGCCGCGGGATTGCAGCAAATAATGGCCGCGGCCGGCGTCGCGGCAGCCACTCCGTGCGCGGATGTTGCCGCAGCGTACGCGCAAGCATGTGAGTTGGCGACGGAAAATGATAGAATTTTGGTATTCGGATCGTTTTACACGGTGGCTGCGGTGATGCAGTTGCGCGAGGCGCGCAGGCTACCCAAGGCCGATGCTAAAACGTGAATAAAATCAACTGCTTAAGGATGCAATAGCAGGCGTGATGGCAGCCGATGGCGCGAACGATTAGCGACGAAGAACACCAGCTGAAACGACGCGCAAGGCGCCGCCTGATCGGCGCCGTCGTGCTGGTGACCGCCATCGCGGTGATGCTGCCGATGGTGCTGGATTCCGAGCCCAGGCCGGCCGGCCGGGAAGTCTCCATCCAGATTCCCGCCCCCGATTCCGGCACCTTCACTTCCAAAGTGGTGCCGCTCGCCGCGCCCGATGCCAAGCTCGCGGCAAAGCCGCCCGCCGACGGCAAGCACGCGCCGAAACCGCCCGCGGAAGAGAAGAAAGCCGCGCCGTCGGCCGAACCTGCGCCGCAGCCGGCACCCGAAGCAAAGCCGGGGCCGAAACCGCCGGCCAAGGCAGCGCCGAAAAAGGCGCAACCGAAGCCCAAACCCAAGCCCAAGCCGAAACCGGCACCGGCCAAGGCTTCCAAGCCGGCGAGCGGGCCGTTTGTGGTCCAGGTGATCGCGCTGGCCGACGCCGGCAGGGCGCAGCAGATGCAGGAGAGCATCGCAGCCGCGGGGATCAAGTCCTACACCGAGGTCGTGAAGACCGCGAAGGGCGATGTGACGCGGGTGCGCGCGGGGCCGTTCGCCACGCGTGAGGCGGCTGAAAAGGCGCGCGATCAGTTGAAGACGATGGGCATGAACGGCAATATCGCCACTCGATGACGGTCTTCGACTACGTCGTGCTCGCCATCGCTGGAATCTCGGTGCTGCTCAGCGTGATACGGGGCCTGGTGCGCGAGGTGCTGGCGCTTGCCGGCTGGGTGGTGGCGTTCGTGGCCGCGAGCCTGTTCGCCGAGGACGCCGCAGCGCTGGTCTCGCGCGACGTGCCGGGCGAAGCGCTGCCGTTGCTGGTGGGCTTCGCCGCCGTGTTCATCGCTGCGCTGGTGGTGATGAGCCTGCTTGCAATGGTGGCCTCCAAACTGGTAAAAAGCGCCGGTCTCGGCGTGGAAGACCGCGTGCTGGGGGGGGTCTTCGGCCTCGCGCGCGGCGTGCTGGTGGTGATGGTCCTGGTGCTGGCCGCGGGACTCACGGCGCTGCCCCGCCAGCCGGCGTGGCGCAACGCGGTGCTGAGCGGGCCGCTCGAGATTGTCGCCGGCCAGATCAAGGCCTGGCTGCCGGCGGGGCTGTCGAAACGCATCACCTACGATTGAGGGCGCGCGATGTGCGGGATCGTCGGGGTCGTTGCCAGGAACGCGGCTAACCAGCTGCTCTACGACGGGCTGCTGGTGCTGCAGCACCGCGGCCAGGACGCCGCCGGCATCGTTACCGCCGAGGGTCCGACCTTCCACATGCACAAGGGGCCGGGCATGGTGCGCGATGTATTCCGCACGCGCAACATGCGCATGCTCACCGGCTTCTCCGGCATCGCGCATACCCGCTACCCCACCGCGGGTTCCGCCTGGTCGGCGGCCGAATCGCAGCCGTTCTACGTCAACTCGCCGTTCGGCATCGTACTCGGGCACAACGGCAACCTCACCAACACCGAGCAACTGAAGAACGACCTGTTCCGCCAGGACATGCGGCACGTCAACACCAATTCCGACTCGGAAGTGCTGCTGAACGTGCTCGCCCACGAGCTGCAGGAGAACGCGGCCAATTACAAGCTCGACCCGGCGACCATCTTCGCCGCGGTGTCCGGCGTCTACCGGCGCTGCCGCGGCGCCTACGCGGTGGTGGCGATGATCGCGGGCTACGGGCTGCTCGCGTTCCGCGACGCCCATGGCATCCGGCCGCTGATCTTTGGGCGCGCCGAGACCGGCAAAGGCTATGAGTACATGGTCGCCTCCGAGAGCGTCGCGCTCGATTCGCTGGGATTCGAGGTGGTGCGCGACGTCGGGCCGGGGGAAGCCATCTTCATCGATCAGGACGGCAACTTCTACAGCCGCCAGTGCATGCCGGGCGCGACGCTCAATCCGTGCATCTTCGAGTTCGTCTACCTCGCCCGTCCGGACTCGGTGATCGACGGCATCTCGGTCTACGAAACGCGGCTGCGGATGGGCGTGAGTCTCGCCGAGAAGATCAAGCGCCAGTACGGCCATCTCGACATCGACGTCGTGATCCCGATTCCCGACTCCAGCCGGCCTTCCGCGATGGAACTCTCGAAGCAATTGAACCTCCCGTACCGCGAGGGCTTCATCAAGAACCGCTACATCGGCCGCACCTTCATCATGCCGGGGCAGGCGATCCGCCGGAAGTCGGTGCGGCAGAAGCTGAACGCGATCGCGATGGAGTTCAAGGGCAAGAACGTGCTGCTGGTGGACGACTCCATCGTGCGCGGCAACACCAGCCGCGAGATCGTGCAGATGGCGCGGGAGTCGGGCGCGCGCAAGGTATTCTTCGCCTCGGCCGCGCCGCCGGTGCGCTACCCGAACGTCTACGGCATCGACATGCCCACCCGCGAGGAGCTGATCGCGACCGGCCGCACCGAGGCCGAGATCGCGCGCGAGATCGGCTGCGACGAGCTGATCTACCAGGATCTCGACGCGCTGCGCGAGGACGTGCGCAGCGTCAATCCCGCGATCGCTAACTTCGAGGACTCGTGCTTCAGCGGCGTCTACATCACGGGAGACGTGACGCAGGCGTATCTCGACGTCGTGGAGGCCCAGCGGCGCGACGGCGCGAAGATGGCCGATATGGCCGAGGAGGCAAGCGCCCAGCTCGACCTGGGGCTCGAGACGGTGGAGTAGCTTGACAGGGCCCCGAGGCCGGAGTAATTTCTGCATCGCGCCGATTTGACGATCAGCTTGCGGGCGCCTCCGGCGAAAACCGGGCGTAAAAATAAATTCAGCTAAAGCGAGACGGCAACCCGGTCCGCGCAAGCTGATCGGGTTTTTTATTGGGAAAGAGCGATATGAGCGACGATTACCGGTTGGAAACCCTGGCGGTGAGGGCGGGCAC
>JACOVL010000096.1 GCA_016177355.1 Betaproteobacteria bacterium
CTCGGTGGTCGTGGTCTTGCCGGCATCGATGTGGGCGGTGATGCCGATGTTGCGGTAGCGCTCGATGGGGGTCTTGCGGGGCACGGCGGATCCTCAGAACCGGTAGTGCGAGAAAGCCTTGTTGGCTTCCGCCATGCGATGCACTTCCTCGCGCTTCTTCATCGCGCCGCCCTTGCCTTCGGCGGCCTCCGCCAGCTCGCTGGCGAGTCGCGCGTCCATGGATTTCTCGCCGCGGCCGCGGGCGGCGTCGCGAATCCAGCGCATCGCCAGCGCGACGCGGCGCACCGGTCGCACTTCCACCGGCACCTGGTAGTTCGCGCCGCCCACCCGCCGGCTCTTCACTTCCACCATCGGCTTGACGTTGTTCACCGCCTGCGTGAACACCTCCAGCGGATCCTTGCTGGTCTTGTTCTGGATCTGCTCGAGCGCGCCGTAGACGATCGACTCCGCGATCGACTTCTTGCCGCGGGTCATGATGACGTTGATGAACTTGGCGACGTCCTGGCTCGTGTATTTCGGGTCGGGCAGGATGATGCGCTTCGGGATTTCTCTGCGGCGGGGCATCTCAAATATGTCCAGTTTGTCCGTTTGTCCGTTTGTCCTCAGGCGGCCTTCGGGCCAAGCCGCTTGCGGCTTCCTAAATCCTGTGCGCCCCGGCGCTAAGCGGCCTTCGGCCGTTTAGCGCCGTACTTTGACCGGCTCTGCTTGCGATCCTTCACGCCCGCGGTGTCGAGGCTGCCGCGCACCACGTGGTAGCGCACACCCGGCAGGTCCTTCACGCGGCCGCCGCGGATCAGCACCACCGAGTGCTCCTGCAGGTTGTGGCCCTCGCCGCCGATGTAGCCGATCACCTCGAAGCCGTTGGTGAGCCGCACTTTGGCCACCTTGCGCAGCGCCGAGTTCGGCTTCTTCGGCGTCGTGGTGTAGACGCGCGTGCACACGCCGCGCCGCTGCGGCGAACCGGCGAGCGCCGGCACCTTGCTCTTGATGCGCGGAGCCTGCCGCCCCTTGCGCACTAACTGGTTGATGGTTGGCATGTCCTAACTCACCCGTCGTATCGGCCCTTTACACGCAACCTGTTGATTAATAAATAATATATTACAGGCGGCGCACGTTGCTAAATCCCAAAAAAGCGGGGACGGCGTTGCCGCCGTCCCGGCCTGAATTGCTGCGCTGGCTGCCGGTGGCCCCATCTGGGCCGGCCGGCGGGTAAAAAGACTGTGAATTTTAAGGGCTTACGTCACCTCAGTCAAGCAACCTGCTCCTGCCCGACCGTGCCGGCATCGGCCTCCGGCGCGGCCTCCGCCCCCTCGACGACAATCCCGCCATCCGCCTGGCGCTTGCGGATACGGTGATACGCCAGGCCGGTGCCGGCCGGGATCAGACGCCCGACGATGACGTTCTCCTTGAGGCCCCTCAACTCGTCGCGCTTGCCCATGATCGCGGCTTCGGTCAGCACGCGCGTGGTTTCCTGGAACGAGGCGGCCGAGATGAAGGAGTCGGTCGAGAGCGATGCCTTGGTGATGCCGAGCAGCAGGTACTCGTAGGTCGCCGGTTTCTTGCCTTCGGACACGGCCCGCTCGTTTTCCTCCAGCACCTCCGCGCGCTCGAGCTGCTCGCCGGTAATGAAGCGGGTATCGCCCTGCTCCACGATCTGCACTCGCCGCAGCATCTGGCGCACGATCACCTCGATGTGCTTGTCGTTGATCTTCACCCCCTGCAGCCGGTAGACGTCCTGCACCTCGTTGCAGATATAGCGCGCGAGCGCCTCCACGCCGAGCAGGCGCAGGATGTCGTGCGGATCGGCCGGGCCGTCCACGATCATCTCGCCCTTGTTGACCACCTGCCCGTCGTGCGCCATCACGTGCTTGTCCTTGACGATCAGAAACTCGTGCGAGGTGCCGTCGAGATCGGTGATCACCAGGCGCTGCTTGCCCTTGGTGTCCTTGCCGAAGGAAACGGTGCCCGTGACTTCGGCCAGCATGCCGGCGTCCTTGGGCGAGCGCGCCTCGAACAGCTCCGCAACGCGCGGGAGGCCGCCCGTGATATCGCGTGTCTTGGAGGTTTCCTGCGGGATGCGCGCGAGCACTTCGCCCACGCCCGCCTCCTGACCGTCGCGAACGGTGATGATCGAGCCGATCTGGAACGTGATGTTGACCGGCTGGTCCGAGCCCGCCATCTTGATCTCGGCCCCGCGCTCGTCGAGGAGCTTCACCTGCGGGCGCAGCCCCTTCGCCTGGATGCTGCCGCGGCGCTTGGGGTCGACCACCACCAGCGTCGAGAGGCCGGTCACCTCGTCGATCTGCCGGGCGACGGTGACGCCTTCCTCGACGTTCTCGAACTTGATGCGCCCGGCGTACTCGGTGATGATCGGGCGCGTATGCGGGTCCCAGGTCGCGAGCACGTGGCCGGCCTTGACTGCTTCGCCATCGCGCGCGAGCAACGTCGCGCCGTAGGGGATCTTGTGCCGCTCGCGCTCGCGGTGGTTCTCGTCATGGATCACCGCTTCGCCGTTGCGCGCGATCGCGACCAGCTCGCCGCGCAAGTTGGTCACGTAGCGCATGCCCGCGCTGTAACGCACCACGCCGTTCGACTTGCTTTCCACCTGGCTCACGACCGCGGTACGGGACGCGGCACCGCCGATGTGGAAGGTGCGCATGGTGAGCTGGGTGCCCGGCTCGCCGATGGACTGCGCGGCGATCACGCCGACCGCCTCGCCGACGTTGACCGGCACGCCGCGGCCGAGATCGCGCCCGTAGCACTTGGCGCACAGCCCGTAACGCGTGTCGCAGGTCAAGGGCGTGCGCACCTTCACTTCGTCGATCCCGGCGGTCTCGATCGATTCGACCGCGTCTTCGTCGAGCAGCGTGTTGGCCGGATGCATCACCTTGCTGCTTTCGGGATGGATGATGTCGTTCGCGCACACGCGCCCGAGGATGCGCTCGCGCAATGACTCGACCACCTCGCCGCCTTCGATCAACGCCTTCATCGAGACGCCTTGCGAGGTGCCGCAATCGTCCTCGGTCACCACCAGGTCCTGCGTCACGTCCACCAGGCGGCGCGTGAGATAGCCCGAATTCGCGGTCTTCAGCGCCGTATCCGCCAGGCCCTTGCGCGCGCCGTGCGTGGAAATGAAGTACTGCAGCACGTTCAGCCCTTCCCGGAAATTCGCGGTGATCGGGGTTTCGATGATCGATCCGTCGGGCTTTGCCATCAGCCCCCGCATGCCCGCGAGCTGACGAATCTGGGCCGCGGAACCGCGCGCACCGGAATCGGCCATCATGTAGATGGAATTGAACGATTCCTGCATCGCCTGCCCGCCTTTTTTGTCCTTGCGCGGGATCCATTCGTGCTTCTTGCCGTCCCAGTCCACCACCGGCTCGACGCCAAGCTGCTCCATCATCGCCTTCGCCACCAGGTCGCCGGCGCGGCCCCAGATATCCACCACTTTGTTGTAGCGCTCGCCCTGGGTCACCAGACCCGAGGTGTACTGTTTCTCGATCTCCGCCACTTCCTTCTCGGCCTCGCCGATGATCTCGTTCTTCTGGTTCGGGATCAGCATGTCGTCGACCGCTATCGAGATGCCCGCCTTGGTCGCCATCGCGAAGCCGGCGTACATCAGCTTGTCGGCGAAGATCACCGTCTCGCGCAGCCCGCAGCGGCGGAAGCCGACGTTGATCAGCCTAGATATTTCCTTCTTTTTCAACGGCTTATTGATGAGTCCGAAAGGCAGGCCGGCAGGCAGGATGTCGGACAGCAACGCGCGCCCGACGGTGGTCTCGTAGCGCGTCAGCTTCTCGCGCTTCTCGCCGTCCGCGTCGATCTCGTATTCCTTGATACGCACCGTGATGCGGGTGCTGACCTCGACCTGGCCGGTATCGTAGGCGCGCGACACCTCCGCGATGTTGGTGAAGAGCGAGCCCTCGCCGCGCGCGCCCACCTTCTCCCGCGTGGTGTAGTAGAGCCCGAGCACGATGTCCTGCGAGGGCACGATGATCGGTTCGCCGTTGGCGGGCGAGAGCACGTTGTTCGAGGACAGCATCAGCGTCCTCGCCTCCATCTGGGCCTCGAGCGAGAGCGGCACATGCACCGCCATCTGGTCGCCGTCGAAGTCGGCGTTGAACGCCGCGCACACCAGGGGATGCAGCTGGATCGCCTTGCCCTCGATCAGCACGGGCTCGAACGACTGGATGCCCAGGCGGTGCAGCGTCGGCGCGCGGTTCAGCATCACCGGATGCTCGCGGATGACCTCCTCCAGGATGTCCCAGACGATGGCTTCCTGGTCTTCCACCATGCGTTTCGCCGCCTTGATGGTGGTGGCGAGCCCCATCACCTCCAGCTTGTGGAAGATGAACGGCTTGAAAAGTTCCAGCGCCATCAGCTTCGGCAACCCGCACTGGTGCAGCTTCAATTGCGGGCCGACCACGATTACGGAGCGGCCGGAGTAGTCCACGCGCTTGCCAAGCAGGTTCTGGCGGAAGCGCCCGCCCTTGCCTTTGATCATGTCGGCGAGGGATTTCAGCGGCCGCTTGTTGGCGCCGGTCATCGCCTTGCCGCGGCGGCCGTTGTCGAGCAGCGAATCCACCGCCTCCTGCAGCATGCGCTTCTCGTTGCGCACGATGATCTCGGGGGCCTTCAGTTCCAGCAGGCGCTTCAACCGGTTGTTGCGGTTGATCACGCGCCGGTAGAGGTCGTTGAGATCCGAAGTGGCGAAACGCCCGCCGTCGAGCGGCACCAGCGGACGCAGCTCCGGCGGCAGCACCGGCAGCACTTCCATGATCATCCACTCCGGCTTGATGCCGGACTTGTGGAAGGCCTCCAGCACCTTCAGCCGCTTGGCGATCTTCTTGATTTTGGTGTCCGAGCTGGTGGCGGCGAGTTCCTCGCGCAACTGCTCGATCTCCTTCTTGAGATCGAGCTGGCGCAGCAGCTCCCGTATGCCCTCGGCGCCCATCATCGCGGTGAAGTCGTCGCCGAATTCCTCGACCTTGGCGAGATAGTCGTCTTCGGTCATGAGCTGGGCGCGCTTCAGCGGCGTCATGCCGGGGTCGATCACGACGTACGCCTCGAAGTAGAGCGCGCGCTCGATGTCGCGCAGCGTCATGTCGAGCACCATGCCCATGCGCGAGGGCAGGCTCTTCAGGAACCAGATATGCGCCGTCGGGCTCGCGAGCTCGATATGCCCCATGCGCTCGCGACGCACCTTGGACAGCGTCACCTCGACCCCGCACTTCTCGCAGATCACGCCGCGGTGCTTCAACCGCTTGTACTTGCCGCACAGGCACTCGTAGTCCTTGACCGGCCCGAAGATCTTGGCGCAGAACAGGCCGTCGCGCTCCGGCTTGAAGGTGCGGTAGTTGATGGTCTCCGGCTTCTTCACCTCGCCGTACGACCACGAGCGGATCTTCTCGGGCGAAGCGAGCCCGATCCTGATCACATCGAACTCTTCTTCCTGCGTGACCTGCTTGAACAAATCGAGCAGAGCTTTCATTTAGCGTTCCTCGTTAAGCGAGACGATCGGGCCTGGTTCCGGTTGCGCCTCACTGAATCAATAGCGGTTGTGGTCCAGGTCAATATCTATCGCCAGCGACCGGATTTCCTTCACCAGCACGTTGAACGATTCCGGCATGCCGGCTTCGATGCGGTGATCGCCCTTGACGATGGATTCGTAGACCTTGCGCCGCCCCTCGGTGTCGTCGGACTTGACGGTGAGCATCTCCTGCAGCGTGTAGGCCGCGCCGTAGGCTTCCAGCGCCCACACCTCCATCTCGCCGAAACGCTGGCCGCCGAACTGCGCCTTGCCCCCCAGCGGCTGCTGCGTGACCAGGCTGTAGGGGCCGGTCGAGCGCGCGTGCATTTTGTCGTCCACGAGGTGGTGGAGTTTCAACACATGCATGTAGCCCACCGTCACCGGGCGCTCGAACGCGTCACCCGTGCGTCCGTCGTGGAGCGTCACCTGCCCGGTGCGCGGCAGGTCCGCGAGCTCGAGCATGTCCTTGATCTCCTTCTCGGTGGCGCCGTCGAACACCGGGGTCGCGAACGGCACGCCGTCCCTCAGGTTCTCCGCCAGCCGCACGATGTTCTGGTCGTCGAGCGAGTCGAGATCCTCGGCGCGACCGCTGCCGTTGTAGACCCGGTTGAGCAGCTTCCGCAGCTCCCCGGTCTTGGCCCGGCCCTTCAGCAACTCGCCGATCTTGAGCCCCAATCCCTTCGCCGCCCATCCAAGGTGGGTTTCAAGAATCTGCCCGACGTTCATGCGCGAGGGCACGCCCAGGGGATTCAGCACGATGTCCACCGGCGTGCCGTCCGCCATGCACGGCATGTCCTCGACCGGCACGATCTTGGAGATGACGCCCTTGTTGCCGTGGCGCCCCGCCATCTTGTCGCCGGGCTGCAGGCGGCGTTTGACCGCGAGATAGACCTTGACCATCTTCTGCACGCCCGGCGCCAGCTCGTCGCCCTGGGTGAGCTTCTTCTTTTTCTCGTCGTAGGCCCTGTCGAACAGCGCCTTGGTCTGCGCCAGGCTTTCCTTGATGCTCTCCAGCTGCGCCGCGACCTTGTCGTTCGCCACACGGATGTCGAACCAGCTGTGGCGCTCGACCTCGCCGAGGTAGGCCCTGGTGATCTTCGAGCCCCTGGCAAGCTTCCTGGGTCCGCCGTTCGCGGTCTTGCCGATCAGCAGGCGCTCGAGCCGCTCGAATGCGTCGTTCTCGACGATGCGCAACTGGTCCGCCAGGTCCTTCTTGTAGCGCTTCAGCTCGTCGTCGATGATCTGCTCTGCGCGCTTGTCGCGCTCGATGCCTTCCCGCGTGAAGACCTGCACGTCGATGACCGTGCCCGACATGCCCGAGGACACCCGCAGCGAGGTGTCCTTAACGTCGGACGCTTTCTCGCCGAAAATGGCGCGCAGCAGCTTCTCCTCGGGCGTCAGTTGCGTCTCGCCCTTCGGCGTGACCTTGCCGACCAGCACGTCGCCGGCCTCGACCTCCGCCCCGATGTAGATGATGCCCGACTCGTCGAGACTGGCGAGCTGGTTCTCAGAGAGGTTGGAGATGTCGCGCGTGATTTCCTCGGGCCCGAGCTTGGTATCGCGCGCCACCACCGACAGCTCCTCGATGTGGATCGAGGTGAAGCGCTCGTCGCCGACGACGCGCTCCGAGATCAGGATCGAGTCCTCGAAGTTATAGCCGTTCCACGGCATGAAAGCGACCAGCATGTTCTGCCCCAGCGCGAGCTCGCCCAGGTCGGTGGAAGCGCCGTCCGCGACCACGTCGCCCTTGGCGATGCGGTCGCCCACCTTCACCAGCGGCCGCTGGTTGATGTTGGTGTTCTGGTTGGAGCGCTGGTACTTGACCAGGTTGTAGATGTCCACGCCCACTTCGCCCGCCGTGGTTTCGTCATCGCTCACGCGCACCACGATGCGCGAAGCATCCACGTAGTCCACCAGGCCGCCGCGGCGCGCCTGCACCGCGGTGCCCGAATCCACCGCGACGGTGCGCTCCAGCCCGGTGCCGACCAGCGACTTCTGCGGCCGCAGGCAGGGCACGGCCTGACGCTGCATGTTGGACCCCATCAATGCCCGGTTCGCGTCGTCGTGCTCGAGGAACGGAATGAGCGATGCAGCCACCGAAACCGCCTGCGCGGGCGCAACGTCCATATATTCGATCCGGTCCGGAGCCGACATCGTGAATTCGTTGTGATTGCGGCAGGACACCAGCTCGTCCGTGAACTTGCCGTGCCGGTCGAGGGCCGCGTTCGCCTGGGCGATCATGTACTGTCCCTCCTCGATCGCGGACAGGTAATGGATCTCGTCGGTGACGCGGCTGTCCTTCACCTTGCGATACGGCGTCTCGAGGAAGCCGTACTCGTTGGTGCGCGCGTAGATCGCGAGCGAGTTGATGAGCCCGATGTTCGGGCCTTCCGGCGTCTCGATCGGGCACACGCGGCCATAGTGCGTCGGGTGCACGTCGCGCACCTCGAACCCCGCGCGTTCGCGCGTGAGGCCGCCCGGGCCGAGGGCGGACACCCGCCGCTTGTGGGTGATCTCGGACAGGGGATTGGTCTGGTCCATGAACTGCGAGAGCTGCGAGGAGCCGAAGAACTCGCGGATCGCCGCCGAAACCGGCTTGGCGTTGATCAAATCGTGCGGCATCAGGTTATCCGATTCCGCCTGCGAGAGCCGTTCCCTCACCGCCCGCTCCACCCGCACCAGGCCGGCGCGGAACTGGTTCTCGGCGAGTTCGCCCACCGAGCGCACGCGGCGGTTGCCCAAGTGGTCGATGTCGTCGATCTCGCCCTTGCCGTTGCGCAGCTCGACCAGGATCCTGATCACGGCGACGATGTCCTCCGCCGACAGCGTGCTGGTACCCAGCAGCTCGCTCCTCCCGACGCGGCGGTTGAACTTCATGCGGCCGACCCTGGAGAGATCGTAGGTGTCCTCGGCAAAAAACAGGCGATGGAACAGCGTCTTCACCGCATCCTCCGTGGGCGGCTCGCCCGGCCGCATCATGCGGTAGATCGCAACCTGCGCCTGCAGCTGGTCCGCGGTCTCGTCGATGCGCAGAGTCTGTGCGATGTACGGGCCCTGGTCGAGATCGTTGGTATAGATGGTCTGGATCTTGGCGACGCCCGCCTCCCGAAGTTTCGCGAGCAGTTGCTCGGTGACCTCGTCGTTGGCGCTGGCGACGATCTCGCCGGTGCCCTTGTTCACCACGTTGTGCGCGAGCACCCGCCCGATCAGGAATTCCTCCGACACCGCGATCTTGTGCAGCCCCGCCTGTTCCATCTCGCGCACGTGCTTCACCGTGATGCGCTTGTCCTTGGCGACGATCACCTTGCCGCCCTTGGTCGTGATGTCGAAGCGCGCCATCTCGCCGCGCATGCGCTCGGGCACGAGCTCGAACTCGACGCCTTCCTTGCCGAGCTGGAACGAGTCGAACACGAAGAACTCGGCGAGGATCTTCTCCGGCGTGTAACCCAGGGCCTTCAACAGGATCGTCACCGGCATCTTGCGGCGGCGGTCGACCCGGAAGTAGAGATAGTCCTTGGGGTCGTACTCGAAGTCGAGCCAGGAGCCGCGGTAGGGAATGACGCGCGCGGAGAACAGCAGCTTGCCCGAGGAATGCGTCTTGCCGCGGTCGTGCTCGAAGAACACCCCCGGCGAGCGGTGCAGCTGGGAGACGATCACGCGCTCGGTGCCGTTGATCACGAACGAGCCGGTGGTGGTCATCAGCGGGATCTCGCCCATGTACACCTCCTGCTCCTTCACCTCCTTGGGCGTGGGCTTGGCCGCTTCCTTGTCCATGATCACGAGCCGCACCTTGGCGCGCAGCGGCGCGGCGTAGGTGAGGCCCCGCTGCTGGCATTCCTTGACGTCGAACGGCGGCTCGCCGAGCGCGTAACTCACGAACTCCAGCCGCGCGCTCTTGGAATGGCTCTCGATCGGATAGATGCTCTTGAACGCAGCCTGCAGGCCTTCGCTCTTGCGCCGCTCCGCAGCCATGTGCTCCTGCAGAAAAGCGGCGTAGGAATTGATCTGCGTCGCCAGCAGAAAAGGCACCGGCAGGACATTGTCGCGCTTGGCAAAGCTCTTGCGGATACGTTTCTTTTCGGTGAAGGAGTACGCCATGTCAGCCTTTGAGTTTGTCCAATGAAAATCGAGGCCGGCGGCGACCGCCGGCCGCGCGCTCGCGTAGCGGCTACTTGATCTCGCCGGTGGCGCCGGCTTCGGTGAGCTGCTTGAGGAGCGCTTCCGCGTCGGCCTTGGAAATACCTTCCTTGACCGGCTTGGGTGCGCCGTCCACCAGGTCCTTCGCTTCCTTGAGGCCGAGCCCGGTCACCGCGCGCACCACCTTGATGACGTTAACCTTGTTGGCCCCCACGGCGGTAAGGTTGACGGTGAACTCGGTCTTCTCCTCGGCGGCGGCGGTAGCGGCTCCGCCCGCGGCGGGCGCGGCAACCGCGACCGCGGCGGCGGCGGATACTCCGAACTTGTCCTCCATGTCCTTGATGAGCTGCGAGAGCTCCAGCACGGTCATGTTGGCAATTGCATCGAGAATTTCAGCTTTAGCGATAGCCATTTCCATCTCCTGGTTCAAAGTTTCAAGTTCTTGATTCGGTTCGATTATCTGGCGGTCCATCACGCAGTCTTTTGCTTCTGGTCGCGCACTGCGGCGAGCCCCCGCGCGAACTTCGCCGGCACTTCGTTGAGCGTCCGGACGAATTTCGCGATCGGGGCCTGCAGGGTGCGGGCGAGCATCGCGAGCAGTTCCTGGCGGCCGGGCATCTTGGCGAGCTCCGCCACCTGCTTCGGCGTCATCACCACGTTCGGCATGGCGCCGGCCTTGATCACGAACTTCTCGTTCTCCCGGGAGAACTCGTGCAGCACCTTCGCAGCGGCCACCGGATCGGCGGATATGCCGTAAGCAAGCGGCCCGACCATCTTGTCGGACAAGCCCGCGAACGGCGTGTCCGCGACCGCGCGGCGCGCCAGCGTGTTCTTCAGCACGCGCAGATATACGCCCGAGCTGCGCGCTTTCCTGCGCAGCTGGGTCATATCGGCAACCGGGAGACTGCGGTACTCGGCGAGTATCACGGTCTGGGCCTTGGTGAGTTCAGCGCTAACCTCCGCCACCACCGCCTGCTTCTGTTCCAGATTGAGACCCAAGGTCCGCCTCCTTCAATTCAACAAACTCGCCTGATCGATGCGCACGCCGACGCCCATGGTGCTCGAAACGGAGACCTTCTTGAGATAGATTCCCTTGATACCCGAGGGCTTCGATTTGTTCACCGCGTCCACCAGCGCGCGCAGATTCTCGACCAGCGCCTCAACCGTAAACGAGGCGCGGCCGATGGTGCACTGGACGATGCCCGCCTTGTCGGCGCGGTACTGGATCTGGCCGGCTCTGGCATTCTTGATTGCGGCGGCCACGTCCTGCGTCACCGTCCCCACCTTGGGGTTCGGCATGAGTCCGCGCGGCCCGAGTATCTGGCCGAGCCCGCCCACCACGCGCATCGCGTCGGGGGTGGCGATCACGACATCGAAATCCAGCTTGCCGCCCTTGATCTCGTTCGCGAGCTCCTCGAAGCCGACGATGTCGGCGCCGGCGGACTTGGCCTGGGCCGCCTTGTCGCCCTGCGCGAACACCGCGACCCGCACGCTCTTGCCCGTGCCCTGCGGCAGCACGATCGAGCCGCGCACCGTCTGGTCGGATTTCGTGGGGTCCACCCCGAGGTTGATGGAGACGTCCACCGATTCGTTGAACTTGGCGGTGGCGTTGTCCTTGATCAGCTTGAGCGCTTCCTGCGCCGGATAGGTTTTGGCGCGGTTAACCTTGGACTGCATCGCCTGGTAGCGTTTGGACACCATGGATCAGCCCTCCACGTCCACGCCCATGCTGCGGGCGCTGCCGGCCACCGTGCGCACCGCAGCCTCGAGGCTCGCGGCCGTGAGGTCCGGCATCTTGGCCTTGGCGATTTCCTCGGCCTGGGCGCGCGTGATCTTCCCCACCCTTTCGGTGTTGGGCCGCGCGCTGCCCTTCTCGATCTTCGCCGCCTTGAGGATCAGCACGCTCGCCGGCGGCGTCTTCATCACGAAGGTGAAGCTCTTGTCCTGGTACGCGGTGATCACCACCGGCACCGGCAGTCCCGGCTCCATCTTCTGCGTCTGGGCATTGAACGCCTTGCAGAACTCCATGATGTTCAACCCGCGCTGGCCGAGCGCCGGGCCGATGGGCGGGCTGGGATTCGCCTTGCCCGCCGGCACCTGCAGCTTGATGAAACCGACTACTTTCTTCGCCATCTTGCTCTCCCGATGGGTTCAAACGGGCGCCCGGCGCCCTCCCCGTTCAACAACGAATCACGCCTTCTCGACCTGGCTGAAATCCAGCTCCACCGGCGTCGAGCGCCCGAAAATCGTCACCGACACGCGCAGCTTGCTCTTGTCGTAGTTGACGTCTTCCACGTTGCCGTGAAAATCGGCAAACGGGCCTTCCTTGACCCGTACCGCCTCGCCGACCTCGAACAGCACCTTGGGTCGCGGCTTTTCCACGCCCTCCTGGATCTGGTGCAGGATGTTCTGCACTTCCTTCTCCGAGATCGGCGTCGGCTTGGTCGCGGTGCCGCCGACAAAGCCGGTCACTTTTTGCGTGTTCTTGACGAGATGCCAGGTCTCGTCGGTCATCTCCATCTCGACCAGCACATAGCCGGGGAAGAACTTGCGCTCGCTGATGTTCTTCTGCCCGCTTTTCATCTCCACGACTTCCTCGACCGGCACCAGGATCTGGCCGAATTTGTCCTGCATGCCGGCGCGCTGTATGCGGTCCTGCAGCGTCCGCTGCACGCTTTTCTCGAAGCCCGAATAGGCGTGCACCACATACCATTTCTTGCTCATCATCCGCTCTGACCCAACAGCTTCTTGACCACCCATAGCAGGCTCGCGTCCACCATCCACAAAAACAGCGCCATGATCACCACGAAGGCGAACACCACCCCCGTGGTCTGCAGCGTTTCCTTGCGCGTCGGCCATACCACCTTCCTGGTCTCGGCGGTCGATTCCTGGGCATATACGTGAAACTGCTTGCCCGGTTCCGACGTCCAGAACACCACCGCCCCTGCCGCCAGGCCCGCCAGAACCGACACGACGCGGACGATCATCGCGCTCTGGTCAAAGTAATAAAACCCCGCCACGCCCGCCGCGCCCAGCAATGCCGCCACGGCAATCTTGATCTTGTCCAGCATCTTCTTACCCGGTCCTGGCAGGCCAGGAGGGTCTCGAACCCCCAACCTTCGGTTTTGGAGACCGACGCTCTGCCAATTGAGCTACTGGCCTACTATTCAATCACCTTCGCCACGACGCCGGCGCCCACGGTCTTGCCGCCCTCGCGGATCGCGAAGCGCAGCCCCTCCTCCATCGCGATCGGCTGGATCAGCGCCACCGTGATCGAGACGTTGTCCCCCGGCATCACCATCTCGGCGCCCTGCGC
>JACOVL010000110.1 GCA_016177355.1 Betaproteobacteria bacterium
ACTTCAGCGCCTGGCCGCCGCACTCGGTGCAGGCGTAAACGGACTTGGTTTTTGCCAAACAGGCCTACTCCCCGGATCCGGTCCGGCCGCCGCTCTTCAATTCCTTCAGCTCGTCCTCGCGATCGCGCAATCTGGTGTGCAAATGCCAGAACAGCACAACGACCAGCGCGACATTCAAGGCGTAAAGGCCGATGACGGTACGCTCTGCCTCGCCGATCTGGCCTCGCGGCAGGAAGAAGTAATCGCCCAGGAGCAGACCGGCCAGCGCAGTGAGCATCCCCGGCCCGAGTCCGCCGTACCACGCGGCGATGATGGTGGCGGGAATGAAAAAAGCGAACGGCAGCCGGTGGTCGAGGGTGTCGTAGAGGCCGTAGCGCAGCCCGAACGCAACCGCCACCAGGATCGCGGCTACGGAATACTTCTGAATAGCGGTCGGATTGCGCAGCATGACATGAATTCGCGGACGAATGGATGATACACCCTGCCATGCGCCATATCAGCGGGCCGCACGGCCCGGCTATATTTCCACAATCCGAACACGCGGCGCGAGCGCGCACAGCAATTGATAGCCCACGGTGCCGGCGGCGGCGGCCACGCGCTCCACCGGCACCCCCTCGCCCCACAACACCACGCGCGAGCCCGCCGTCGCCTCGGGAATGCCGGAGAGGTCGGCGCAGAGCAGGTCCATCGAGACGCGGCCCAGCGTGCGCGTCATGCGCCCTCCGACCATGATGGGAGTCCCGGTCGGAGCATGGCGCGGGTAGCCGTCGGCGTAGCCGCAGGCCACCACGCCGGCGCGGGTATCGCGCTTCGCCGTAAACAGGCCGCCGTAACCGACCGTGTCGCCGCGCTTCAGTTCCCGGACCGCGATGACCCGGCTTTCCAGCGTCATCGCGGGCCTGAGCCCGATGTCGGCCCCGCTGCGCTCCGCGAAAGGCGAGCAGCCGTAGAGCATGATGCCCGGGCGCACCCAGTCGCGGTGCGTTTCGGGATACCGGAGCACCGCGGCCGAGTTGGCAAGGCTGCCCGGCAATTTCACGCCGTTCGCAAGCCGGTCGTAGACTTCCATCTGCCATTGCACGCCGCGCGGCTCGTCGGCGCTCGCGAAATGAGTCATCAGCGTGACGCCGGCGACACCGGGGTGCGACTCGAGCGTCCGCAGGGCATCGGGAAATTCTTCCGGCGCAAAGCCGAGCCGGTTCATGCCGGTGTTGATCTTGACGAACACGTCGAGCGCGGCGTTACCCGGCAGTTGCCGCAGCATATCCAGCTGCTCGCGGCCATGCACCACGGTGGCGATCCGGTGCCGGGTAAGCACGGGCAGCTCGCTCGCATCGAAAAAACCCTCGAGCAGCAGCAGGCGCTGCCGGCAGCCCGCTTCGCGCAATGCCACCGCCGCATCCAGCTCGAGCAGCGCGAGGCCTTCCGCTTCGGCCAACGCTCGCGCCGCGCGCTCCAATCCATGGCCGTAGGCGTTGGCCTTGACCACCGCGAACACCTTCGAGCGCGGCGCGTGGCGCCGCACGATCGCGAGGTTGTACTTCAGCGCGGCGAGATCGATGGTGGCAATGAGGGGACGGATCATTCTGATGACGAGCCGGGCAGCTTCTTGTCCTCGCTCTCCACGCCCCGCTCCTCCTAAAAATCGTTAGTATTCAACCACATTTTTGATGATTTGTGGTATAAAACGGCAGCCCATCGAACTCCCGGCCTCGAGACCGCGCATGCCATTCGGTTTCTACATCATCATGGCGGCGCAGTTCTTCTCCTCGCTCGCCGACAACGCATTGCTGGTCGCGGCGATCGCGCTTTTGATACAGATGACGGCGCCGGAATGGATGACGCCGTTGCTCAAGTTCTTCTTCACCGTCTCCTACGTCGTGTTCGCGGCCTTCGTGGGCGCGTTTGCCGACTCGATGCCCAAGGGCCGGGTGATGTTCATCACCAACGCGGTGAAGATCGCGGGCTGCCTCATGATGTTCTTCTACAACTGGCTGCCGCTGCCGGGCGTCACGCCTTACGTTGCGGTGCTCTTCGCCTACAGCATTGTCGGGCTCGGCGCCGCGGCCTACTCGCCGGCGAAGTACGGCATCCTCACCGAGTACCTGCCGCCCCGGAAGCTCGTCATCGCCAACGGCTGGATCGAGGGCCTCACGGTGGCTTCCATCATCCTCGGCACGCTGCTCGGCGGCGTGCTGATCAGCGAGGCGGTTTCCGCCAAGCTGCTCGCTATCGACGTTCCCCGCATCGACACCGGCATCGACACCCCGCCCGAAGCGGCGATCCTGGCGATCATCGTGTTCTACGCGATCGCCGCGACCTTCAACCTCTACATTCCCGACACCGGCGTGGACCACCGCGAGCCGAGCAAGAATCCGCTGTTCCTGTTGCACGAGTTCACGCACTGCCTGCGGCTGCTATGGAGCGACAAGCTGGGACAGATCTCGCTCGCCAGCACCACGCTGTTCTGGGGCGCCGGCGCGACCCTGCAGTTCATCGTCATCAAATGGGCTGAAATCGCCCTCGGCTATACGCTGTCCCAGGCCACCGTGCTGCAGGGTATCTTCGCGGTGGGGATCGCCGCCGGCGCGGTGATCGCGGCCAGATTCGTGTCGCTCAACCGCGCTGCCAACATCGTGCCGGTGGGGATCGCGATGGGCCTGGTCGTAATCGTGATGATTTTCGTGCGGAGCGTGGCGATCGCGATCCCGCTCATGATCCTGCTCGGCGCGCTCGCCGGTTTTTTCGTGGTGCCGATGAACGCGCTGCTGCAGCACCGCGGCCACATCCTGATGGGCGCCGGCCACTCGATCGCGGTGCAGAACTTCAACGAGAACCTGAGCATCCTGGTGATGCTCGGCATCTACGCGCTGCTGATCTCGCTCAACTTCGCGATCCACACCGTGATCGTGCTGTTCGGGGTGTTCGTCGCGATCACCATGGCGCTGGTGCGGCAGCGGCATCTCAACAACGTCCGCAGTGGCACGCTGTCGGCGATCCCGTCGGACGCGTACCACTAAACAAGAATTTATTTCTCGCGCGGGTCGTGCAGATCCTCATCCGGCGCGTGGTAGTTGCCCGAGCGGATCTGCTTCACCATGTTGGCGAGCGCGGCCGCGGCGTTGCCCACTTCGGTGAAGAGGTCCTGGTCCTTGTCCAGGTCCTCGTGGCTGTTCGCGTAGGGCTGGTACCAGCCGATCCAGCTGTCCAGCACGGCGCTCGGGCCGGCGGAAATCATGCCGATGTCGGTGAGCCAGTCCGCCAGCATGCGCCGCAGGTTCTCCGGCCCGGCTGCATCGCCGTGCGCGACGATCGAGAACGCGCGCCCCGCGAGGTGCTTGGGATAGTCCCAGCCCTTCAGCTC
>JACOVL010000111.1 GCA_016177355.1 Betaproteobacteria bacterium
GCGCTCGTCGCTGCATCCGATACGGACGGCCGCTGCACCGCGATCGGGCATGCCGCGGGCTTCGACGCCGGCACCGCCGCCCTCGTCAACGGCACCGCGGCGCACGGCGAGGACTTCGACGACACTTTCGAGGGCGGGCCGGTGCACTCGAGCGCGGTGGTGATCCCCGCGGTGCTCGCCGCGTGCGAGCGTTGCGGCCGGGACGGCACCGCGGCGCTTCTCGGAATCGTCGCGGGCGTCGAGGCGCTGTGCCGGCTCTCCATGGTGATCCCCAAGGCGATGCACAAGGCGGGCTTCCACCCGACGAGCGTGCTGGGGACGATGGGCGGGGCGCTCGCCGCGGCGAAAGCGATGGGGCTCGCCCGCAAACAGACGGTGGACGCGCTCGGCATCGCGGGCAGCATGGCGGGCGGCATCATCGAGTACCTGGCGGAAGGGGCGTGGACCAAGCGCATGCACCCGGGCTGGGCGGCGCAGGCGGGCATCGCCGCCGCGCGCCTCGGCGAGGCCGGGTTCCTCGGGCCGCGCACGGTGTTCGAGGGCAGCCATGGCCTGTTCCACGCCTTTGCGCGCTCGGTCGAGGGTGATTACGGCGCGCTCACCGGCGGGTTCGGCGAGAAATGGGTGATGCAGGACATCACCTTCAAGCCGTACGCGACCGGCACCATGAACCAGCCGTACATCGACTGCGCGCTGCGGCTGAAAAAGCGCGGCATCAGGCCGGAAGACGTGAAGGAAATCCTGTGCGAGACCGCGGAGGGTTACGTGCACCGCCTGTGGGAGCCGCTCGCGTCCAAGCACCGGCCGGCGAACGCTTATGCCGCGAAGTTCAGCGCGCCGTTCAACATCGCGGTCGCGCTCGTGACCGGCGGGGCGGGACTCTCGGCGTTCACCGAGGAGACCGCCAGGGACGAGCGCATCCTGGCGCTGGCGTCGAAAGTCCGCTATGTCGTGGACCCGGACAATCCGTACCCGAGGGCCTACACCGGCCACCTCCGCGCGACGCTCAAGGATGGAACAGTGGTCGAGGAGCGCCAGCCGCACATTCGCGGCGGCGCGCGCGAGCCGCTCTCGCGCGCCGAGATCGAGGCGAAGTTCCGCGGCAACTGCGAGCACGGCGGCTGGTCGAAAGAGAAGGCCGAGCGCTTTCTGGCGATGGTGCCGAAGTTCTTCGACGGCCCGCTCGACCTCGCGCCGCTGCGCGGCTAGAAACGGCCGGCAGATCGTGAGAGCAACGGATTCCGTGAGGGCGTGAGAGCGACACTTCGACCTCTCGATCTTGCGACCTCCCGCCCTCCCGATTTCCCGATCTCACGGCTTTTCAGCGCCTAGGCGCTAAACTAGCGTATGACCTTCGTCCAGCCGCCGCCGGGGCTTGGAAACCAGTATGCGGCCGATCGCGCGCTGCGCTCGTACCTCGCGCGGGCGCTTCCCGCCGACGTGCGCGCCGAGATCGAGCCCGGCCTGAACGCGATGGGGGGGCTCGCTGGCGGCGAGCTCTACCGCTTCCAGCTCGCCGACCGCGAGAACGAGCCGGCGCTCACGCAGTGGGACGCGTGGGGCAACCGGATTGACCGCGTCGAGGTGACGCCGCTGTGGCGCGAGGCGGAGCGCATCGCCGCCGAGCTGGGTCTCGTTGCCACTGCCTACGAGCGCAAGCACGGCATGTACTCGCGCGTTCACCAGTTCGCCCTGGTCTATCTCTTTACGCCTTCGAACGACCTCTACAGCTGCCCGCTCGCCATGACCGATGGCGCGGCGCGCGCGCTGCTCGCCGCCGGCAACCAGACGCTGATCGAGCGCGCCGTTCCGCATCTCACCAGCCGCGACCCCCGCGAGTTCTGGACCAGCGGCCAGTGGATGACCGAGGCGAGTGGCGGCTCCGACGTGGGGCTCACCGAAACCGTCGCGCGCCGGGAAGGCGACCGCTGGCGGCTCTACGGCCGCAAGTGGTTCACCTCGGCGATCGGCTCGCAGATGGCGCTGACGCTTGCCCGGCCCGATGGCAATCCGCCGGGCGGCAAGGGGCTCGCGCTGTTCTATCTTGAAACGCGTGACGCGCAGGGACGGCCGAACGGTATCCTCGTCAACCGCCTGAAGGACAAGCTGGGCACGCGCAAGGTGCCGACCGCGGAGCTCACGCTCGACGGCACGCTGGCGCAACTCGTGGCAGGCACTGGCGACGGCGTGAAGAACATCGCGCCGATGCTGAACGTCACGCGCACCTGGAACTCGGTGAGCGCCTGCGCGCTCGCGCGGCGCGGCCTCGCGCTCGCGCGCGATTACGCCCGCAAGCGCATCGCGTTCGGCGCGCCGCTTGCCGAGAAGCCGCTTCACGTCGACACGCTGGCGGGGGTGGAAGCCGAATTCCTGGGGGCACTGTACCTCACGTTCTTTGTGGCCGAGCTGATGGGACGCGAGGAGTCGGACAAGGCGAGCGAAGGGCAGGGGAAGCTGCTGCGGGTGCTGACTCCCATCGCCAAGCTCCTCACCGGCAAGCAGGTAGTGCAGATTCTGTCGGAGGTGGTCGAGTCCTTCGGTGGGGCCGGCTACGTGGAAGACACGGGGCTGCCCATGCTGCTGTGCGATGCGCAGGTGCTGCCGATCTGGGAGGGCACGACAAATGTGCTGTCGCTCGAAACGTTGCGCGCGTTGGAAGCGGTGGGCGGCCTGGCGGTGCTCAAGCGCGAGATCGGCATCCTCCTGCGCGAAGTGCGCGAGCCGGACCTGGTGAAGATCTCGGCACAGGTCGAGCGCGCGGTGGAGCAGGCCGAGGCGTGGCTCGCCAAGGCGAAAGATGCCGAACTTGAGGCCGGGGCGCGGCGCTGCGCCATGACGCTGGGGCGCGCGATGGAGCTCGCGCTGCTCGCGCGCCATGCGCAGTGGTCGCTGGAACAGGAGAAAGATCAACGAACGCGCGCAGCCGCGCGGCGGTTTGCGGCACACGGCGTGGGCCTGCTGGCCGACGTGGACGCCTCCGACTCGCGCCGGCTGGCGCGCGAAGAGGGATGAACGCCATGCGCGAGGCGAACGCGCGTCGTGAGTTGCTGAAGCTGGCCGGCGCCGCCCTGGCGGCTTCGAGCCTGCCGGGTCTGGCCCAGCAGCCTTCCTTCAGCGACGCCGACCGCACGCGGAACAAGATCGTCGCGCTGATCCGCCCGTCCGGCGAAACCGACCCGAAGGCGATGCTGCGCATCCAGAAGATTGAGCCCGTCGCCGAGGTCCGGATAGCGGGCGTGACGGCGAAGCCGGAGCAGCTGCCGCTGATCGATCACTTCGTCGGCCACCTGCAGATCCGGTACTCGTTCGACGACCCGCGGTTCGTCACCGCCGTGAGCGCGAGCGACCTGAAGCGCCTGAAGTTGAGGCGCGAGGAGCTGCTGCCGCTGTCGGTCGCCAACTTCCGCCGGCTCTACCCCAAGTTCAGGATCGAGCGGCTCCAGCCGCATCTCGCGGTGGTGGTGGATGCCGGCGAGCTGGAGCCCTCTCTCATGCTCGACTTCAGATTCTGGGACGAGCAGAAGCTGCGCGCCGGAGCCGACATCGTCGCTTCGGTGCCGGCGCGCGACACGCTGCTCTTCGCCGACCGGCGCGTCACGGGTTACGTCGATACCCTCAAGGGCGTCACTGCCGACGTCTACGCCGGCGCCGGCAAGGACGCGCTGGCGAGCACGCTATTTCTCTGGAACCAGGGCCGCTGGGAAGTTTTCGGATAAGATCGCGTGAATCACGGTGGACGCCGGCAGGCGTGGCCGTATCACATCGGGAAAGGAGAGTCGCATGACTGTCGAACTCAATTACCTCGCGCTCGTCACGGCGTTCACGGCGCTGATGTGGATTCCGTACATCCTCAACATGATCGTGGTTCGGGGATTGATGGACGCCGTGGGTTATCCCGAGAACCCGAAGCCCATGGCATCTTGGGCGACGCGGATGAGGGCGGCCCATTACAACGCTATCGAGAACCTGGTGGTGTTTGCGGCGCTGGTCCTTGTCGCGCATCTTGCCGGCGTCAAGGGCGAAGCGACCGCTCTCGCCTGCGTCGTCTATTTCTGGGCGCGTGCCGTGCACTACATTGCCTACACTTTCGCCATCCCCTGGGTCCGCACCCTCGCGTTCTTCGTCGGCTTCGGGTGCCAGATCACCCTGGCCTGGAAGATACTTGCGTAAAGCTGAGCCGCAGAGGACGCGAAGGAAAACAAAATTTTCCTGTCTTTCCTCCGCGGTTGGAGGTTTTTGCTTTTCCCGGCGTGGGGCGTAAAATTCCCGTCCGAGGTGCCTATGACCCGCCAGTTTGATGTTGTCGTCGAGCGCGATGCCGAGGGCTATTTTGTGGCTTCGGTGCCGGCGCTTCCGGGATGCCACACCCAGGCCCGGTCGCTGGACGAGCTCATGGCCCGCATCCGTGAAGCCATCGAGCTTTGCCTGGAGGTCCAGGGGCAATCGACCGAGAACCTTGACTTCGTTGGAGTGCAAAGGATCACGGTCGAAGCATGACCGCATTGCCCAGCATTCGCGGCAAGGATTTGGTTGCTGCGCTGAAAAAAGCTGGGTTCGAGGTGGTACGGGTCAAGGGCAGCCACCATTTCCTACGGCACGGTGATGGACGAACCACCGTTGTGCCCGTCCATACGGGTGAGACCATAGGCCCCGGCCTCCTGTCCAAGATTCTTCGCGATTGCGATCTCGCCCGTGAGGAGTTGCACAAGCTCCTCTAGCGTAATGGCCATGCGGTCCACAATGATGCGCTTCCCGCTGACGCTCGCGCATATCTTCGAGCGGGCGGGGCGGTTGTTTCCGGAATCGGAGATCGTGTCGCGGTTGCCGGACAGGTCCCTCCACAGATACCGCTACGCTGATTTCTGCCGCCGGGCGCGGCTGCTCGGGGCGGCGCTGCGGCGGATGGGGCTGAAGCGCGGGGAGCGGGTGGCGACGCTGATGTGGAACCACTACGCGCACCTCGAGGCGTATTTCGCGGTCCCGTGCTCGGGCGGGGTGCTGCACACGCTGAACCTGCGACTCGCGCCCGACGACATCGCCTACATCGCGAACCACGCCGGAGACCGCTTCCTGATCGTGGACGACGTGCTGCTGCCGCTCTACGACAAGTTCAAAGACAA
>JACOVL010000109.1 GCA_016177355.1 Betaproteobacteria bacterium
CTGCCGAATCCGGTCTTGTGGCCGGCGATGTCGTAGATGTCCTTTACGCCGAACGTCAATCCCGCGAGCGGACCCTCCGCCGCGCCCTCCATCTCGGCGTGGGTGTGGCGGCAGAACGCGCCCAGCTTGTCGTTGGCGACGATCTCGTTCATCTCCGCGTAAGCTTCGTCAGGAGCTTTTCATGGATGCCGCTGAAGCCGCCGTTGCTCATGACGACGATATGGTCTCCGGATTGCACCGCTTCCACGATGGACTCGAGCAGGCGGTCGAAATCGGCGTGGGCCTCGGCCTTCGCGCCGAGCGGCGCGAGCGCGGCGGCGGCATTCCACTTGAGCCCCGCGCTGTAACAGAACACGCGGTCGGCGGCGGCGAGGCTCGCCGCGAGCCGGTCCTTCATGACGCCCACCTTCATGGTGTTGGAGCGCGGTTCGAGCACCGCCACGATGCGGGAGCCGTCCACTTTCGCGCGCAGCCCTTCGAGCGTCGCGGCAATCGCGGTCGGATGGTGCGCGAAGTCGTCGTAGACCGTGATGCCGTTCACCACGCCGCGCATCTCCATGCGGCGCTTGACCCCCTCGAAAGCGGCGAGCGCCGCGATCGCCTGCGCCGGCGCGACACCGCAATGGCGTGCCGCGGCGATTGCGGCGAGCGCGTTGGCCCGGTTGTGCGCGCCTTGAAGCGCCCATTCCACCCGGCCCTGATTTTCCCCGCGCCACAGCACGTCGAACCCGCCCGCCGCGGCGGGCACCGCATTCCAGCCCGCCGCCACGCCGAAGGGCTCGACGGGTGTGTAGCAACCACGCGCCAGCACACGCGCCAGCGCTGCATCGGCCCCGTTCGCGACGATCAGCCCGCTCGCGGGCAGCGCGCGCACGAAATGATGGAACTGGGTCTCGATCGCCGCGAGATCGGGGAAGATGTCGGCGTGGTCGAATTCGAGGTTGTTGAGGACCGTGGTGCGCGCCGGGTAGTGCACGAACTTGGAGCGCTTGTCGAAGAACGCCGTGTCGTACTCGTCGGCCTCAACCACGAAAAACCCCCCCTTATCAAGGGGGGGATTGGGCCGTGCCGAGGCGCCGAAGTTCTCCGGCACGCCGCCGATGAGAAAACCCGGTTCGAGCCCGGCGTGCTCCAGGATCCACGCCAGCATCGCCGCGGTGGTGGTCTTGCCGTGGGTGCCGGCGACCGCCGCGACCCAGCGCCCGGCGAGCACGTTCTCCCGCAGCCATTGCGGGCCGGAGACGTACGGCAGCCCACGATCGAGGATGGCCTCCATCAGGGCGTTGCCGCGCGTCACCACGTTGCCGACCACGAATACATCGGGCTTGAGCGCGACCTGGTCGGCGCCCCATCCCTCGACGAGCTCGATCCCCTGCGCGGCCAATTGCGCGCTCATCGGCGGATAGGCGTTGGCGTCGCACCCCGTCACGCGATGCCCCGCCGCGCGCGCGATCAGCGCGATTCCACCCATGAACGCGCCGCAGATGCCGAGGATGTGCAGATGCATAAACGAACCGCCGGGACACCAGGAAAATCAAGCGCGCATTGTATACCCGGGGCGAGCGCGCGGCGTGCCGGCGATCCCGGTTTCGCTTATCATTCATCAGTATTGTTGCAGCGATATTGAACGAGGAGAAACGCTCATGCGAGACACCAACCCCGCTTCGAACCGTATTGCCTTGCTGGCCCGGAGGCTGCCGGCGGTTCTGTTCACCGCCTTCGTGCTGGCGCTCGCCGGCTGTTCGTCTACCGGGACTTCCCCGGCAAAGACGGTGCAACCGCCGAGGAATATCATCATCCTGTTCGCCGACGGCGCGGCGGCCACGCAGTGGGATTTCGGCAGGTATTCGAGCAAGGTGTTGCGCCAGCAGTCGTTCGTCACGACCGACGTCGTGTTCAAGGAGGGCGCCCTTGGGGCGCTCATCACCAGTCCGAGCAACGCGTACGCGACCGATTCCGCGGCAGCCGGATCAGCGATGTCGACCGGCTTCAAGGTCAACATCGGGGCATTGGCCGTCACGCCGGACGGCAAGCCGGTTCAGACGGCAATGGAACTGGCAAAGTCGAAAGGCAAGCGCATCGGGCTGGTGACGACGGCAACCGTGTACGACGCAACGCCGGCGGCCTTCAGCCAGCACGCGAAATCGCGCCGAGCGTATCAGGGGCTGGTGGACCAGTACCTCGCGCTCGAGCCGGACGTGCTGATGGGCGGGGGCGCGGATTATTTTCTGCCGGAGGGCGCACCCGGGGGCAAGAGGAAAGATAGCAGGGACATGATCGCCGCGTTCCGCGCCAAGGGCTACCAGGTCGTGAGAAACACCGCGGAACTGAACGCTGCCACCGGCGCGAAACTGCTCGGCCTGTTCGCGGACGAAGACATGGATTTCGAGATTGACCGCGACCCGGCCCGGGAGCCGACCACCGCCGAGATGGCGGCGTCCGCGCTCAAGGCACTTTCGCAGGCGGGCCCGAACGGCTTTGTCCTGCTGGTGGAAAACGAGAATCTCGACACCGCCAGCCACGCCAATGACGCCGCTTCATTGATGCACGCGCTGTGGGCGTTCGACGACGCGGTGAGGGTCGCGCTCGATTTCCAGCGCAGCAACCCCGACACGCTGCTGATCGTCACCGGCGACCACGAAACCGGCGGCTTTTCCCCGACCTACGCGCTGAAGGACCTGAGCACGCTGTCGAGCAAGAACCGTTTTTATACCGGCGATGAGCACGTGCGGATGCTCGCGCGCATCACGATGTCGCTCAACGCGGTCAACGAGAAGCTCGGCAGGAAGCCTTCCGGCGAGGCGCTGGACGAATTGGTCGCAAAGCACTTCCCCGGCTTCAGGCTCGACCCCGATCTGCGCGACGCGATCCTCAAACGGCAGGCGCGCGAGCGCAACTTCAGCCGCGTGACGCAAAACCTGCTCGCGCGGATGGTGGCGCGGCAGACCGGTTATTACTGGGGCACCGCGGGGCACACCACGCAGCCGGTGCTGGTCGGCGCCATGGGTCCCGGCGCGGAGCTGTTCCGCGGTTACCAGGACAACACCGATTTCGGCAAGCACCTGCACCGGCTGATCCATGGAAAATAATAAATAAAAACAATGCGTTATATCATGGCACGCCCGAACACCCACCGGTGAAAGACGAGCGCGCCGATAACGAGCGTCACGAGCGAATACAACGGGTCGAGCTCGCGCGCGGTGAAGACGGATTCGGTGGTGAGCGACGAGCCTTCGTAGTTGGCGACGAGGGCGAGGAACACGTTGTTCACCGCGTGGACGCCGATCGCGAGCTCGAGGCGGCCGTCGCGCAGCGCGATGGTCGCGAGCAGCATGCCGATCGCGAAATAATTCGCCGCCATGATCAGCACGCCGTGCTTGTGCACCTCCGGATTCAGGAGGTGCGGCACCGTGAACAGCGCGCTGCTCGCGATCGCGATCAGCGCCGGGCTCCGCACGAGCAGGCCCAGGCCCTGCATCGCGTAGCCGCGGAACACCAACTCCTCGACCGCGCTCTGGATTGGGGTCATCACGAGCACCAGCGCCAGGAACATGAAAAAGCGCTCCGGATTGAAGCTCAGGTAATAGCGCCCGGGATACAGCGCGTGCTCGACTGCCACGACGATGGCGGCGAGCGCGGCCCATACCGCGGCGCCGCGCGCCATGCGCCGCCAGTTGGTGCGGGATTCCGGGGTGATCAGGCTCAGCAGCGGGCGGCGGTGCAGCAGCTTCACCGACAGGGCCAGCCCGCCGAACATCATGAAGATGGAGAAATTGACCGCCAGGTAATCGAGCAGCGGCTCGTGGAGCTCCACGCCCAGCAGCAAAAGATATGGCACGTAGCCCAGCACCAGCCAGAAAAAAACGGTGATGCCGGCACCGAGTGCGTAGCGCCACCAGTCGTTCCTGCCTTGGCGCGCTAGGTCGAGATAGCGCGCGGTCTGCGGCTGCATCATCACCCCTTGCCGGGTTCGTAGGCGAGGTTAGGCGCGAGCCAGCGCTCCGCCTCATCCTGCGGGACGCCCTTGCGCCGCGCGTAGTCCTGGACCTGGTCGCGCCCGACCTTGCCGACCGCGAAGTACTGCGCCTCGGGGTGCGAGAAATAGAAGCCGCTCACCGCCGCGGCCGGGTACATGGCGTAGGACTCGGTGAGCCGCATGCCGATGCGCCCGGCGCCGAGCAGGTCGAACAGCGGCTCCTTTTCGGTGTGGTCGGGGCACGACGGATAGCCCGGCGCCGGGCGGATGCCGCGGTACTTTTCGGCGATCAGCGCGTCGTTGTCCAGGTTCTCGTCGCGGGCGTAGCTCCAGAATTCCCTGCGCACGCGCTTGTGCAGCAGCTCCGTGAACGCTTCGGCGAGGCGGTCGGCGAGCGCTTTCAACATGATCGCGCTGTAGTCATCGTGCTTTTTCTCGAACTCCGCGAGCTTCTTCTCGATGCCGATGCCGGCGGTAACGGCGAACGCGCCGATGGTGTCGGCGACCCCCGAGCCTTTGGGCGCGACGAAGTCGGCGAGGCAGAGGTTGGGACGTCCCGCCGGCTTGACGTTCTGCTGGCGCAGGTTGTGCCAGGTCATCAGCACCCGGTCCCGCTTCTCGTCGGCGTAGATCTCGATGTCGTCGGCATCGGCCGAGGCCGCCGGGTAGAGCCCGAACACCGCGCTCGCGGCCAGCCAGCGGCCTGCGACGATTTTCTTCAGCATCGCCCTGCCCTCGGCGTAGACGTTGCGCGCGGCCTCGCCCACCACCGGGTCCTTCAGGATGGCGGGGAACGGCCCCGAGAGCTCCCACGTCTGGAAAAACGGGCCCCAGTCTATATGGCCCGCGATTTCCGCAAGGTCGTAGTTCTTCAGCACGCGGGTGCCGGTGACCTCGGGTTTCGGCGGCACGTATTCCGTCCAGTCGGTCTTGAGCGAATTGGCGCGAGCGTGCGCGAGCGTGGCGAGTTCGAGACCTCTCTTTCCCTCGTGCTGCGCGCGTACGCGCGCGTACTCGCCCTTTACCTCCTTGAGATAGCCCGCGCGCGCTTCGTCCGACAGCAGGTTGCTGCACACGCTCACGCTGCGCGAAGCGTCCGGCACCCAGATCACCGGCCCCGAATAGTTGGGCGCGATCTTGACCGCGGTGTGGGTGCGCGAGGTCGTCGCCCCGCCGATCAGCAGCGGCAACTCGAAGCCCTCGCGCTCCATCTCGCGCGCGACGTGCGCCATCTCCTCGAGCGAGGGCGTGATCAGGCCCGACAGCCCGACGATGTCGCATTTCTCCTCGCGCGCGACCTGCAGGATCTTCTGCGCCGGCACCATCACGCCGAGGTTGATCACCTCGTAGTTGTTGCACTGGAGCACGACCGCGACGATGTTCTTGCCGATGTCGTGCACGTCGCCCTTGACGGTGGCGACCACCATCCGGCCCTTGGGCCGCGCATCGCCCGCCTGCGCCTTCTCCGCCTGCAAGAACGGCTCGAGATGGGCCACCGCCTGCTTCATGACGCGCGCGCTCTTCACCACCTGCGGCAGGAACATCTTGCCGGCGCCGAAAAGGTCACCCACCACGTTCATGCCGTCCATCAGCGGGCCCTCGATCACCCGGATCGGGCGCCCGTACTTGATGCGCGCCTCCTCGGTGTCCTCGACGATCCAGTTGTTGATGCCCTGCACCAACGCGTGCTTGAGCCGTTCTTCCACCGGCGCTTTACGCCACTCCAGGTCCGGGGCGTCGCGCTTGGCGCCGCCCTTGACCGTGTTGGCGAACGCCACCATGCGCTCCGCTGCATCGGGACGGCGGTTGAAGAGGATGTCTTCCACGCGCTCGAGCAGGTCCTTGGGAATCTCCTCGTACACGCCGAGCTGGCCGGCGTTGACGATGCCCATGGTCATGCCGGACTTGATCGCGTGATAGAGGAACGCGGTGTGGATCGCCTCTCGCACCGCATCGTTGCCGCGGAACGAGAACGAGATGTTGGAGAGCCCCCCGCTCACCTTGGCGTACGGCAGGGCCGCGCGGATGACGCGGGCCGCTTCGATGTAGTCGGCCCCGTAGTTCGCGTGCTCCTCGATTCCGGTGGCGATGGCGAAGATGTTGGGATCGATGATCACGTCCTCGGGCGGGAAGCCCAGCTCGTCCACCAGGATGTGGTAGCAGCGCTTGGCGATGCCGATACGGCGCTCGAGTGTGTCCGCCTGGCCTTTCTCGTCGAACGCCATCACCACCACCGCGGCGCCGTAGCGCAGCGCGAGCCTGGCGTGCCTGACGAACTCGTCCTTGCCTTCCTTCAGGCTGATCGAGTTCACCACGCTCTTGCCCTGCACGCATTTCAGTCCGGCTTCGATCACTTCCCACCTGGAGGAATCGATCATCACCGGCACGCGCGAGATGTCGGGCTCCGAGGCGATGAGGTTCAGGAAGGTCGCCATCGCCTTCCTGGAATCCAGCATCGCCTCGTCCATGTTGATGTCGATCATCTGCGCGCCGTTCTCGACCTGCTGGCGCGCGATCGACAGCGCCTCCTGGTAGTTCCCGGCGAGGACGAGGCGCGCAAAGGCGCGCGAGCCGGTGACGTTGGCGCGCTCGCCGACGTTGACGAACAGCGAGTCGTCGCCGATGTTGAGCGGCTCGAGCCCCGCCAGGCGCATCCTGCGCTCGACGACGGGCACCACGCGCGGCGGGACGTCCTTGAGTGCGTCCGCGATCGCCCGGATGTGCGCGGGCGTGGTGCCGCAGCAGCCGCCCGCGATATTGATGAAGCCGGACTTCGCGAAATCGAGCAGATACGCCGCGGTCTGCTCGGGCGTCTCATCGTAGCCGGACAGCGCGAGCGGGTTGGGCAGCCCGGCGTTGGGATAGGCCGAAACGTAGGTGTCGGCGAACCCCGATATCTCCTCGATATAGGGGCGCATCAGCTTCGCGCCGAGCGCGCAGTTGAGCCCCACGGCAAGCGGGCGCGCGTGCCGCACCGAGTTCCAGAATGCTTCCGGCGTCTGGCCCGAGAGCGTGCGGCCCGATGCGTCGGTGATGGTGCCCGAGACGATGACCGGCAGCCTCAGGCCGCGCTTCTCGAAATAGTCCTCGATCGCGAAGATCGTGGCCTTGGTATTCAGCGTGTCGAAAGCGGTCTCGATCAGCAGCAGGTCCACGCCGCCTTCCACCAGGGCCTCCACGGCTACGCTGTAGGCGGCAACGAGCTCGTCGAAGGTGACGTTGCGGAAGCCCGGGTCGTTCACGTCGGGCGAGATCGAGGCGGTGCGGTTGGTGGGTCCGAGCGCGCCCGCGACGAAACGCGGCTTGCCTGGGGTCTTCGCCGTGTATTCATCCGCGACGGCGCGCGCGAGCCGGGCCGCCTCGCGGTTGAGCTCGGCCACGACCGCTTGCAGCCCGTAATCGGCCTGCGCGATCAGGGTCGAGTTGAAAGTGTTGGTCTCGATCACGTCCGCCCCCGCCGCGAGGTACTCGGCGTGGATCTCGCGGATCACCTGCGGCCGGGTCAGCACGAGCAGGTCGTTGTTGCCCTTCAAGTCGTGCGGGTGGTCGCGAAAACGCCGGCCGCGGTAGTCCGCCTCCGAGAGCCTGCGGCCCTGGATCATCGTGCCCATCGCGCCATCCAGGATCAGGATGCGCTGTTTGAGCACGGCTTCGAGCGGTGCGGTGCGGTCGTGTGGCATGGGCAAGCGCGGCGCGCAAATAACCCTTTTGCAAAAGGCGGAATTTTACCGTGAAACGTGCACCAAGCGCCTGTTGCGATTATAATTTTCGCCTTGTCCGGACTTTCGTGATTTTGCGATGAAGCACTTCGAGCCGAGAGCAGCCCACGAGTTCCTGACGAAGAACCCGAACGCGATCTTCATCGATTGCCGCAGCGAGATGGAGTATCTCTTCGTCGGGCACCCGCTGGGCGCGATTCTCGTGTCGTGGAACGACGGGCCGAACTGGGAAGTGAATCCCGACTTCGTCGCGCACGTGAAAAAGGCGGCGAGCGTGGACCGCCCGATCATCCTCATCTGCCGCAGCGGCAACCGCTCGCTGGACGCCGGCCGCGCGCTCGAGGAGGCGGGCTTCACCCAGGTCGCCAACATCCTGCACGGCTTCGAGGGCGACCTCGACGGGACCCGCCACCGCAACGCCAAGAACGGCTGGCGCTTCGACGGCCTGCCGTGGGAGCAGTGCTAAGCCGCAGCGGTCACGGCATACGTGTTGCCGCACCCCGCGATTCGATACGCCGGTACGAAACCCAGCACAGGCCGCCCAGCATCAGCGCCGCCGCCTGGCCGAGCGCAAGCGTGAGCCCGCTGCCGGACAGCAGCGGCGAAACGAATCCCGCGGTGAGCGCGGCGAAGCAGCTGTGCGTGAAGCCCTGCAGCGAGGACGCGAGACCCCGGTTTTCCAGAAACAGGTCGAGGAGGATCAGGGTCACGCTGGGCATCACGAGCGCCATGCCGGTGGTATAGCACATCACAGGCAGCACCGACCATGGCAGCGCCGGCGGAAAGTAAGCGTGGTAGCCCACGTTGAACGCGACGGCGCCGAACATGACGAGGTAGCCGGAGCCCACCGTGCGCTGCCCCGTGAACCTGCCGGCGGCGCGGCCGGACAGGAAGGCGCCGAACATCACGCCGGCGATGCCCGGCACGAACAGCACGGCGAAATCGGTCTCCTCCAGCCCCAGCAGGTTGTAGATGAAGGCCGGCGCCGAGGAGATGTAGAGGAAGAACCCGGAGAAGTTGAATGCGATGGCAAGACACAGCAGCACCAGCCGCACGTCGCTCGCGAGCCTGAGGTAGTTGCGCGAGAGCGGGACGAGCGCAAACGGCTGGCGCGCCTCCCGGGGGTGCGTCTCGGGCAACCGGACCCAGCACCCGACGAGCAGCAGCGCTCCGTAGAGGGCAAGAAACGCAAACACCGACTGCCAGCCCAGCCATCCCTGCAGCCAGCCGCCGATGACCGGCGCCAGCGCCGGCGCCAGCCCGAAAATCATGGTGACAAGCGACATCAGCCGCTGCGCCTCGAAGCCTGCGAAGCTGTCGCGGATGATGGCGCGGCCCACCACCCACCCGACGCCAGCCGACAGGCCCTGCGCGCCGCGGAACGCGAGCAGCTGCCCGAAGCTCTGCGCCGCCGCGCAGCCGACCGAAGCCAGTACGAAAACGGCAAGGCTCGCGAGGATCACGGGGCGCCGGCCGAACGAGTCGGAGAGCGTGCCGTGGAACAGGCTCATCACGGCGAAGGTGGCGAGGTAGGCGGACAGCGTCTGCTGCACCTCCAGTGGCGTGACCGCGAAATGTCCCTGGATCGCGGGAAAGGAAGGAAGGTAGGTATCGATGGAAAACGGGCCCAGCATCGCCAGTCCGGCGAGCATGGCCGCAAGCAACGGTACGGCGACGTTCCTCCCCTGCAAGGCTCTATCCCCTGTTAGCCGCGGTCGAAGCGGCGGTACTGGATTGCTTCCGCGACGTGGGCCCCGGCGAGCTCGCGCGCGCCGGCGAGGTCGGCGATGGTGCGCGCGACCTTCAGCACGCGGTGGTAGGCGCGCGCCGACAGGCCCAGGCGGCTGATCGCCTGCTTGAGCACGGTCGCGCCCTGCGTGTCGGGCGCGCAGTGGCGGTCCACTTCGCGGGTAGAAAGGGCGACGTTGGGTTTGCCTTGCCGCGCGAGCTGCCGCTCGCGCGCGACGACCACCCGCTCGCGGATGGCGGCGGAGGGCTCGCCCTGGGCGCGGCCCGCGAGGTCTTCCTGCGGCACCGCGGGGACTTCGAGCTGCAGGTCTATGCGGTCGAGCAGCGGGCCCGAGATCTTCCTGCGGTAGCGCGCCACCTGGTCCGGCGAGCAGCGGCAGCGGCCGTTGTGGTAGCCGAGGTAGCCGCAGGGGCAGGGATTCATCGCCGCCACCAGCTGGAAATCGGCGGGAAACTCGGCCTGGCGGGCGGCGCGCGCGACGCTGATGCGCCCCGACTCGAGCGGCTCGCGCAGCACTTCCAGCACTTTGCGGTCGAATTCCGGCAGTTCGTCCAGGAACAGCACGCCGTGCAATGCCATCGAGATCTCGCCCGGGCGCGGATGGCTGCCGCCGCCGACCAGGGCCACCGCGGAGGCGGTGTGGTGCGGCGAGCGGAACGGGCGCTTCTTCCAGTTCGCCGCGTCGAATCCCCCGCTGCCCACCGACTGAATGGCGGCGGCGGCGAGCGCCTCCGCCTGCGTCATCGGCGGCAGGATGCCCGGCAACCGGGCCGCGAGCATGGTCTTGCCGGTGCCGGGCGGGCCGACCATGATCAGGCTGTGCCCGCCCGCCGCGGCGATTTCCAGCGTGCGCTTGGCGTGGGCCTGTCCCTTCACGTCGAGCATGTCGGGATGATGGCTGCCGTTCAGCACCGGCTGCTCCACGCACCGCACGAGCGGCTCCCGGCCCGACAGATGCGCGCATACCTCGAGCAGCGAACGGGCCGGATACACCGCAACGTCCTCCACCAGCGCCGCCTCACGCGCGTTGGCCTCGGGCAGCACGAAAGCGCGGCGCTCGCGCGCGGCCGGCAGCGCCATCGCGAGCGCGCCGCGGATCGGCCGGAGCTCCCCGGTCAGCGCGAGTTCTCCAGCGAATTCATAGTCGGCGAGCCGGTCCGCAGGCAACTGCCCCGAGGCGGCGAGGATGCCGAGCGCGATCGGCAGGTCGAAGCGGCCCGATTCCTTGGGCAGGTCGGCGGGCGCGAGATTTACCGTGATGCGCCGCGCCGGAAATTCGAAGCGCGCGTTCTGCAGCGCCGCGCGCACGCGGTCCTTGGCTTCCTTCACCTCGGCCTCGGGCAGGCCCACGATGGTGAAGCAGGGCAGCCCGTTGGCGAGGTACGTCTCCACCGTCACCGGCGGCGCGTCCATTCCCGCCAGCGCGCGGCTGTAAACGACGGCGAGCGACATGACCCGATCCCACAATAGGTTCCAGTGGGCTTAACGGTCGAGACGGGGAAATGGACTACTTCTTCTCCAGCTCGGCGAGCTTGGCTTCGAGCTCGGCGAGTTTCGCGCGGGTGCGCGCCAGGACCTCGCGCTGCACGTCGAATTCCTCCCGCGCCACCAGATCGAGGCGGCTGAAGACGCCGGCCAGCAACGCCTTCAGGTTCTTCTCGAGATCGGCAGCGGGGCTCTGCGCGAGCACCGCCTTGATCCTGTCGTTCATTTCATCGAGCAGCCGCTGGTCCATGGATTTCGCCACGGGATAGCCCCGGTTGTTGCGAATCTACTACACATCCCGGGTTACAGGTTTAAGACCCGCCATAAAACATATTGCTCATGGACTTAAACCATTCAGCCTCGCTGGACTGACCCGTTGGCGCACCGGCACGGTGCGGGAAAAGGCGCATGCGCATCATTGCGGTGCGGCGATTGTGTAGGTTTTTATCCACAAATTCGCTAACCGATTGATTGGTCTGTGTACTTTTCTTGGCACGGTCCGTGCTCTACCTAGCCGTGCAATATTGCGCGTTAGTGACTAACGAAAGGAATCACCATGTTTAAAAAGACTGCAATCGCGGGACTGCTTGCGGCCGCGCTCGGGTCAGGCCTGGCCCAGGCGCAGGCACCAGCGGCACCCGCCTCGCCCCACACGCTCACCGGCAACGTCGGGATATTCAGCCAATACATATTCCGCGGGCTGGCCCAGACCGATCGCGATCCCGCCGTACAAGGCGGTTTCGACTACAGCCATTCGAGCGGACTGTATGCGGGCACCTGGGCGTCGAATATCAGCTGGCTGCAGGACAGCGGGGCATATACCTCGGGCGGAAGCGCGGAGTGGGATTTCTACGGCGGCATCAAAGGCAGCATCGGCAAGAGCGACTTCTCTTACGATGCCGGACTGCTCTACTACTATTACCGGGGCACCACGGCGCTGGGCGCCCCCAGGGCCGATACTCTGGAGGCCTACGGGTCGCTCGGCTGGAAGTGGCTCAGCGCGAAATTCAGCGTCAGCCTTGATGACAAAACCTTCGCGGTGAGGGACAGCAGGGGCACCTGGTACCTCGATTTGACCGCCACCGTGCCGCTCGGGGAATTCTCCAAGCCGCTTGAAGGCCTGAGTTTCATCGCGCATTACGGGAGACAGAAATACAGCGGCACCGACGCCCGCAACGTCTTCGGCCTGTCCAACGACAATCTGTTTTCCTACAACGACTACAAGCTCGGCCTGAGCTACGCGCTGCCCAAGGACTTCACGATCGGCGCGTACTACACCGACACCAGCGGTGCCAATCGGCTCGGCTACGGCAGCGTAGCGGAAGGCGGGGTGTTCCCGCGCAACATTGCCAAGAGCACGGGCACGGTCTACATCCAGAAGACTTTCTAAGGCAGCAGGGGCCGGCCACGGGGCCGGCCTCTTTTTTCACGGGGAAACCGAATGAAACTCGTCACTGCAATCATCAAGCCGTTCAAGCTTGACGAGGTACGGGAGGCGCTGTCCGCCGTCGGCGTGACCGGCGTCACCGTCACCGAGGTCAAGGGATTCGGGCGGCAGAAGGGGCACACCGAGCTCTACCGCGGCGCCGAATACGTGGTGGACTTCCTGCCCAAGGTCAAGATCGAGGCCGCGATCAAGAGCGAAATGCTCGAGCAGGTGATCGAGGCGATCGAGAAAGCCGCCAATACCGGCAAGATCGGCGACGGCAAGGTGTTCGTCTCCGATCTGGAGCAAGCCATCCGCATCCGCACCGGCGAGACCGGCGCTGAAGCGTTATAGGGAGAAAACGATATGAAACGATTACTCGCCATCCTCGCGCTGTTCGGCGCGCTGAGCCTGGCCGTTACTCCGGCGCAGGCACAGGACAAGCCGGCGGCCGACAAGCCGGCCGCCGCCGCACCCGCTGCGGCGCCATCGGCCACGGCGGCGCCCGCGCCTACACCCAACAAGGGCGACGTGGCGTGGATGCTCACTTCCACCGCGCTGGTGCTGATGATGAGCATCCCCGGCCTGGCGCTGTTCTACGGCGGCATGGTGCGCGCGAAGAACATGCTCTCGCTGCTGATGCAAGTGCTGGTCACCTTCTCGCTCGTCACCGTGCTGTGGTGCATTTACGGCTACAGCCTGGCGTTCAGCGAGGGCAACGCCTACTTCGGCGGCTTCGACCGGCTGTTCCTGGGCGGCACCTTCGATTCCATCAAGGGCGAGTTCGCCATGGGCGCCACTTTCAGCAAGGGCGTCGTCATTCCCGAGCTGCTGTTCGTGGCATTCCAGGCGACGTTCGCCGCGATCACGTGCTGCCTCATACTCGGGGCGTTCGCGGAGCGCATCAAGTTCTCCGCGGTGCTGATCTTCGTGGCGCTGTGGCTCACATTCGCCTATGCGCCGATCGCGCACATGGTGTGGTTCTGGATGGGGCCGGACGCCTATACCGATCCCAAGCTGGTTGATGCGCTGAACGCGAAGGCCGGTCTTCTCTGGCAGTGGGGCGCACTCGACTTCGCGGGCGGCACGGTGGTGCACATCAACGCCGGAGTCGCGGGTCTCGTGGGCGCCTATCTGGTCGGCAAGCGCATCGGTTTTGGAAGAGAGGCGCTCACGCCGCATAACCTCCCGATGACCATGATCGGGGCGTCGCTCCTGTGGGTGGGCTGGTTCGGGTTCAACGCCGGCTCGGCTCTCGAATCCGGCAATTCGGCCACCCTCGCCTTCGTGAACACCTTCCTCGCTACCGCCTGCGCTGTGTTGGCGTGGACCTTCGGTGAGTGGCTGTTCAAGGGCAAGCCCTCCATGCTGGGCGCCGCTTCCGGCGTCGTTGCGGGACTGGTCGCGATTACGCCCGCCGCGGGCAACGTAGGCATTCCCGGCGCGTTCGTGATCGGAACTGCCGCGGGCATCGTGTGCCTGTGGGCGGTGAATCAGCTCAAACGCTGGCTCGGCGCGGACGACTCGCTTGATGTCTTCGGCGTGCACGCGATCGGTGGCATACTGGGCGCCCTGCTTACCGGCGTGTTCAACGCTCCCGGGCTCGGCGGGCCGGGCTTCACCGCCGACTGGGTCACCGGCAAGATGATCACCGCAGCCGAGTACTCGATCGCCGGCCAGGTATGGACCCAGGCGCAGGCGGTCGGCGTGACCATCGTCTGGACGGGCATCGTGGCGCTGATCGCGTTCAAGATCGCCGACGTCATCGTAGGCCTGCGCGTGACCGAAGAAGAAGAACGCGAGGGTCTCGACGTGACCTCCCACGGCGAAACCGCGTATCACGCGTAAGATCGTTTCCCAGGAAGTAAGTGGCAACGGGCGCCCGCGGGCGCCCGTTTTTTTGAACGGTCACGGTATCCGCTACAATAGGCATCCCTCAAAGGGATTCCTATGGCTGTACCGCGATTGACCACCGCGTTGAGCGGGCCGCTGCCCGACCTCGAGCGACAACTGCTCGCTTCGATGCCGGAGATCGAGCACTGGCTGCGCGTCCAATGGCAGGACCACGCCGCGCCCTTCTACTGCTCGGTGGACCTGCGGAACAGCGGCTTCAAGCTCGCGCCGGTGGATACCAACCTTTTCCCCGGCGGTTTCAACAACCTCAGTCCGGATTTCCGCCCGCTGTGCGTGCAGGCGGCGATGACGGCGATCGAGAAGGCCTGCCCGGACGCGCGCGGGATGGTGCTGGTTCCCGAAAACCACACCCGCAACCAGTACTACCTGCAGAACCTCGCGGCGTTGCAGACGATCCTGCGGCAAGCCGGGATCAACGTCCGCATCGGGAGTCTCCTGCGCGAGATCACGGGCCCCACCGAGCTGGAACTTGAGAACGGGGCGAAGCTCACGCTCGAACCGCTCACGCGCCGCGGCAACCGGCTGGCGGCGGATGGATTCGACCCGTGCGTGGTGCTGCTCAACAACGACCTTTCCTCCGGCACGCCGGAGATCCTGATGAACCTCGAGCAGGCGGTGCTGCCGCCGCTGCACGCCGGCTGGACCGTGCGCCGCAAGTCCAACCACTTCGCGGCCTACCGCCAGGTGGCGGAGGAATTCGCGAACCTCGTCGGGATCGATCCCTGGCTGGTCAATCCCTACTTCGAGAGGTGCGGCAGGATCAACTTCCAGGAGAAGAAGGGCGAGGAGTGCCTGGAGGGCTACGTCACCGAGATCCTCGACGACGTCCGCGCCAAGTACAAGGAATACGGGATCACGCATGACCCCTTCGTCATCGTCAAGGCCGACGCCGGCACCTACGGCATGGGCATCATGACGGTGAAGGACCCTCAAGAAGTGCGGGGATTGAACCGCAGGCAGCGCAACAAGATGGCGGTGGTGAAGGAAGGCCTCGAAGTGCGCGAAGTGATGGTGCAGGAGGGGATCTACACTCTCGAGAGCGTGGACGACGCGGCGGCCGAGCCGGTCGTCTACATGATCGACCACTTCGTGGTGGGCGGCTTCTACCGCGTGCATACCGAGCGGGGCCAGGACCAGAACCTCAACGCCCCGGGCATGCAGTTCAAACCGCTCGCCTTCGCCGCGCCCTGCTCCTCCCCCAACCCCGACGATCCCGGCTGCCCGCCGAACCGCTTCTACGCCTACGGCGTCATCGCGCGGCTCGCCCTCCTCGCCGCCGCGATCGAACTCGAGCAGACCGCCCCCGAAAACGGCAAGCCGTAAGCGATGAAATTCGCGTTCGTCGCAGACCCGCTCGACAGCTTCAAGATCCACAAGGACACCACCTTCGCGATCATGCGCGAGGCGGCCGCGCGCGGCCACGCGCTCCATGTCATGGAGCAGGAGGACCTCGCGTGGCGTGGCGGCACGGTGTACGGCCACGCGCGCCGGCTCCATCTCACCGGCGGCAAGCCCGGCTGGTACCGCGCCGAGGAGCCGGCCATGACGGCGCTCAAGGATTTCGACGCCGTGTTCATGCGCAAGGACCCGCCGTTCGACATGGAGTACCTTTACAGCACCCACCTTCTCGAGCTCGCCGAGGCGGGCGGCGCGAGGGTGTTCAACCGCCCGCGCGCCATCCGCGACTGGAACGAGAAGCTGGCGATCGCCCGCTTTCCGAAGTACACGGCGCCCACCGTGGTGACGCGGCGCGACGGGATCATGCGCGAGTTCCTCACCGAGCACCGCGACGTGATCCTGAAACCGCTCGACGGCATGGGCGGCGCGTCGGTCTTTCGCGTGCGCCACGACGACCCCAACCTCAACGTAATCCTGGAAACCGTGATGCACCATGGGCGCCGCACGATCATGGCGCAACGCTACATCCCCGAAATCCGCGACGGCGACAAGAGAGTGCTGCTGATCGGCGGCAAGCCGGTCCCCTATTGCCTCGCGCGCATCCCGAAGCCGGGCGACATCCGCGGCAACCTCGCCGCCGGCGCGACCGGTGTCGCGCGCGAACTCACCGCGCGCGACCGCGAGATCGCCGAAACGCTCGGGCCCGCGCTTTACAAGGAAGGCCTGCTCCTCGTCGGTCTCGACGTGATCGGCGACTGGTTGACCGAGGTCAACGTCACCAGCCCCACCTGCTTCCAGGAGATCACCGAGCAGACCGGCTTCAACGTCGCCGGCATGTTCATGGATGCCCTGGAAGCGGCCTGCGTCCGGCGTAAATGACCTAAGTATTTGATACAAATATAAACTCAGCATCAGGATCCTGCCGTCGGTCCTCGTGCGCGCGGACGTGGTGATCGAGTGAGCAATGTTATGTTGACACGTCATCATAACTAACCTATGCTCAAGGCGATGAAACCAGACCGGACCACGCGACCAGGGCGGCCGAAGACCAGCCCGCTGTCGCGCCGCGAGCAGTTGCGGCTCGCCAAGCGCGCGCAGCGCGAGCGCGAGCGGGACGCCGGGATGGTGGTCGTCCCGCTCAAGCTCGCGGCGCACGACGTCGAGCGGGTACGGGCCGCCATGGCGCGGCCCGAATTCGCGCGCCGGCTGCGCGGCCTGCTCGACGACACGCTGATCGAGATCGCCGCCCACGAGAACCTCGCGGCGCTGTGCTGGAACCGGCGCGACCGTTACCTCGGCGCCGAGGAAGCGTTCCGTCTCTACGAGCGCAACTGGCGGCTGGTGGACCAGCGCGGCATGAAACCGGCCGAGCGCGCGCTCATCGAGCGGCTGGCGGCGCGCTACGGCAACGGGGTGCTCAATGTCTGAGCCCACCCGCCCCCGCCATCGCACGGTGCTCGCGGCGCTGCGCGCGCTGGATGCGGATTTTCTGGCTCGCGCGAAGTGCTTTTTCGGCGGTGGCACCCGTATCGTGCTGGCGCTCGACGAATACCGGGAATCGGCGGACATAGACTTTCTGTGCGCGGACCGAGAGGGCTACCGGGCCC
>JACOVL010000105.1 GCA_016177355.1 Betaproteobacteria bacterium
CCTCCAGCCAGTAGCGCGCGACCAGGCCGGCGTGATAGCTGGTGCCGCAGGCGAGTATCAGTATTCCTTTGATTTTATTGAATATTTTATCTGCGCCCGCACCGAACAAATTGGGTTGCAGCGCGCGGGCATTGGCGACCATTTCGAGGGTATTCGCGACCGCGCCCGGCTGCTCGAGGATTTCCTTCTGCATGTAATGCGCGTACGGCCCGAGCTCGACCGCGCCGGGATCGAGCCGGCTCACCGTGACCGGCCGCTCGACGCGGCGCCCGCTGCGGTCGCAGACCGTGACGCCGCCGGGACGCACTT
Source organism: Betaproteobacteria bacterium (assembly GCA_016177355.1). Taxonomy (GTDB): domain Bacteria; phylum Pseudomonadota; class Gammaproteobacteria; order Burkholderiales; family SG8-41; genus SG8-41. The sequence continues at coordinate 310 of JACOVL010000105.1, forward strand.
CGGCAATGTCGCCCTCTTCGAGATAGATCATGTTGCGCGTCCTCGCGATGAGCGCGCCCGCATCGGATGCGAGGAAGTTCTCGCCCTCACCCAGGCCCACGAGCAGCGGCGAGCCCTGGCGCGCGCCCACCACCACGCCGGGCTCGCGGCTGGAGATGAAGCCCACCGCGTAGGCGCCTTCCCATTCCCGGCTTGCCTTCTTCACCGCCTCGAACAGCGTCACGCCCCTCGCCGCCAGCGAGTGCACGTGGTGGACCATCACTTCGGTGTCGGTTTCGGAAGCAAAGCGGTAGCCCTGCGCCCTCATGCGCGCGCGGATCGGGTCGTGGTTCTCGACGATGCCGTTGTGCACGATGCCGACCTCGAGCCCGCCGCGCACGGAGAAATGGGGGTGCGCGTTCGATTCCGTCGGCGCGCCGTGCGTCGCCCAGCGCGTGTGCGAGAGCCCGGTCACCGCCTGCACGTGTTGCTTCCGCGCGAGCGCTTCCAGGTGCGCCACGCGGCCGGTGGAGCGCAGCCGCTCGAGGTGCCCGCCCTTGAGAAACGCGATGCCCGTCGAGTCGTAGCCGCGATACTCGAGCCTGCGGATGCCCTCGATCAGCAGGTCCACGACGTTCTTCGTGGAGGCCGCGCCGACGATGCCGCACATCGCCCTAGTCCTCTGCTTCGCCGGTGCGTTTTTTCCGCGGCCTTTTCCAGCCGGGGCGGTGCTCCTGGGTCTTGGCGTTGATCACCAGGCCGCCCGGCGGGGTGTTTTTCCACACCGTGGTGCCGGCCCCGACCGTCGCGCCCTTGGCGACGGTGACGGGCGCGACCAGCTGCACGTCCGAGCCGATGTGCACATCGTCCTCGATCACGGTGCGGTGCTTGTTCGCGCCGTCGTAGTTGCAGGTGATGGTGCCGGCGCCGATGTTGACGTCGCGCCCGACCGCGGCATCGCCGACGTAGGACAAATGGTTCGCCTTGGAGCGCGCGCCGATCTCGGCCGCCTTCATCTCGACGAAATTGCCGACGTGCACCTCCTCGGCGAGCCGCGTCCCGGGACGGATGCGTGCGTACGGGCCGATGCGGCAGCCGGCGCCGATTCTCGCGCCGTCGATCAGGGTGAACGGCTCGATGCGCGTGCCGCGGCCGATCTCGGCGTCCCCGATCACGCAGTTGGCGCCGACTACGACCTGGTCGGCGAGTTTCACCTGCCCCTCGAACACGCAATTGACGTCGATGCGCACGTCGGCGCCGCAGGAGAGCGCTCCGCGCACGTCGAGGCGCAGCGGGTCGGCGAGCGTGACGCCGGCATCCATCAGCCGCGCCGCGCTCTCGCGCTGGTAGATGCGCTCGAGCCGCGCGAGCTGCTCCCTGCTGTTGACGCCCAGCGCCTCCCAGCTCGTCCGCGCCCTGACCGTCGTCACCGCCACGCGGTCGGCGAGCGCGAGCGCCGTGACGTCGGTCAGGTAGTACTCGCGCTGCGCGTTGCGGCTCCTGATTTTTGCCAGCCAGCCCGCGAGGCGCGCGGTGGGCAGCGCGACGGCGCCGGTATTCACCTCGCGGATGGCGCGCTGCGTGGAACTCGCGTCCTTCTCCTCAACGATCGCCTGCAATGTCCCGCGGCGGTTCCTCACGATGCGGCCGTAGCCGGTGGGATCGTCGAGCTCGGCCGTCAGCAGCGTAAGCCGGTCGCCGCCGCCGGCGATCATCGCCGCGAGCGTTTCCTCGCCGATCAGCGGCACATCGCCGTAGAGAACCAGCGTGAGGCCGGCGGATCCGAGATGCGGCAGCGCCTGCGCGAGCGCGTGCCCGGTGCCGAGCTGGGACTGTTGCTTCACGAACGTGAGGTCCGCGGCCTTGACCGCTTGCGGCACCTGCTCGCCGCCGTGTCCGTAAACGACGCAGATGCGCGCGGGCTTCAACGCGCGCGCGGCCGCGATCACGTGCGCGATCAGCGGCCGGCCGGCCAGCGGGTGCAGCACCTTGGGCAAGCGCGAGCGCATGCGCTTGCCCTGGCCGGCGGCGAGGATGACCACGTTCACTTGGGGCATGGGAAATTATCGCACAAACATCAACTTACACGCCGGGTGCAATAGCGAGAGACGGCTTCCCGCTGCGCGGGGTCGAGGTGCAGCCCGGCCTTGGTGCGGCGCCACAGCACGTCCTCGGCGCTCCGCGCCCATTCGCGCGCCACCAGATAGTCAACTTCGCGGACGTAGAGTTCGGCGCCGAAGTGTTCGCCCAGGTCCGCGGCCGTGCGCGCGGCGCCGAGCATCTCGTAAGCCAGCATGCCGTGCCGCCGGAACAGGCCGCGCAGTGTTTCCTGCGGCAGCCCGCGGTAGCGCGCGAAGAACGCGTCGCGCGCCTGCTCGCGGCCCGATTCTCCGAAATCGCCGCCCAGCAGCGGTTCATCCGCGGTCCAGTTCCCCTTCAGCCCCGGGAAATACGGCGCGAGTTGCTGCATGGCGTGCTCCGCGAGGCGCCGGTAGGTCGTGATCTTGCCGCCGTAGACCGACAGCACCGGTGCCGTCCCGGACGCATCGTCGACGCGCAAGGTGTAGTCGCGCGTGATCGCCGACGGGTCGCTCGTGCCGTCGTCGTAGAGCGGCCGCACGCCGGTATAGCGCCAGGCGACCTGCGCGGGCTCGACCGGCTTCTCCAGGTAGCGTCCCACGGCGCGGCACAGGTACGCGGCCTCGGCGTCGCTCGCCTGCGCCGCGTCCGGATCGCCTTCGAGCGCGACGTCGGTGGTGCCGACGAGCGTGTGCCGCTCGCCGTAAGGGATCATGAACACGACGCGCCGGTCGTCGTTCTGCAGGATGAACGCGTGGTCGCCCCGGTAGAGCTGCGGCAGCACGATGTGACTGCCCTTGACCAGCTTGATTCCATCCTTGCTCGGCTGGCCGAGGCGCTCGTTCAACACGCGCTTCACCCACGGCCCGGCCGCGTTCACGATCGCGCGCGCCCGGACTTCGCGGCCTCCGGCAAGCGTCGCGCGCCAGGCATCCCCCTCGCGGCAGGCGGAGAGGCACTCGGTCCGGGTCAGGATCTCCGCGCCGCGGCCCCGCGCGTCCATCGCGTTGATGACGACCAGCCGCGCGTCGTCCACGCGGCAATCGGAATAGATGAAGCCGTGCCTGAACTGCGGTTTGAGCCCGGCGTTGTAGGGCGGCGCGTCGAGCCGCACCGCGTGCGAGCCGGGCAGGCTCGCGCGCCGCGCGAGGTGGTCGTAGAGGAACAGGCCCGCGCGGATCATCCAGCGCGGCCGCAGCTCGGGCACATGCGGCATCACGAAGCGCACCGGCCACACCAGGTGCCGCGCGACCTTCAACAGCACCTCGCGCTCGGCGAGCGCCTCCGCCACCAGCCGGAACTCGAAATGCTCCAGGTAGCGCAGCCCGCCGTGGATCAGTTTGCTGCTGGAGGAGCTCGTGTGCGCGCCGAGGTCGTCCTTCTCCACGAGCAGCACGGACAGTCCTCGCCCCGCCGCGTCGCGCGCGATGCCGGCGCCGTTGATGCCGCCGCCGATGACCAGGAGATCGAAGCGTTCCATAGTCAAAACACCTTAGTCAGGTCACGCCGAATGGTGAGTGAACGCTTACTTATACCGGTCTGCCCAGGAAATATTCAGCGAAATGCGGCGCTCAATCTTTCCTGCTCTGCGCGGGAGATGTCGAGTTTCGATGCCTCGCCGCGCCAGGTGGCGACGGACGCCCGGACTTCCTCGACGATGTCGGCAGCCTGTTGTGCCGTCAGGCCATAGCTGCCGGCCGTCTTCAATGCAACCTCCACGTCGCAGGTCGCGTTCGCCTCGTCTATGGCAAGCGACAGCTCGCTGCGCTCCGGATTCGGATTCATATCAAAGGCCGGGGAGAGCACGAGTCCTTGGGGTTCCATGAAAAAACCGTGGTTGCGGAGGTGGTCGTCGGTGTTCGATACGAGAATATTGAACACCACGCGCCTGAAAAGCTGCGCACAATCGGCCCGCGTCCGCGCGCCACGAGATTGCAGGAGCTCGACCATCTCGAGATAGCTCGCGCCGGGCTCGCCGTCCTGCCGCTGCAGCAGTGTCATGGCGGAGACATAGGCCCTGCGGCCGCCGGTCTCGCTACGATCAAAACGTCGTACAAGGAACGTGTGGCCTTCATCCCCCATAGCGAGCGGTCTGGCTTCGGCCACCTCGATGCCGGCCTTGCCTGCGAGACGATGAACGACTGTCTCCCACGCGCCGACGTCATGCGTGTCGCGCCGGCTCGGGAACTTGGCAATGCAGAAACGCCCTTGCTCGTCCATCACCGCTGCCTTCGGGCGTGCGCCGCCCAAAGACGAACCTGGCGCGACCAGTTGCGCAAGCCATTTCTCGTAGTCCGGATGTTCCTCGGCATGCTCCTCTTCCAGGCGCAGGCTGACCGCCTGGAGCCCCCGTACGGATGTGACAGGGGGCGCCGCTTGCAGCGCGTCGTCATCCAGGAACGGTGTGCCACGAGAGCGTCGGAAGCGCAGAGCGCCCAGGCGCGTTATGTCATGCACACCGAGAAGGTAATCCCATGCAGTTAGGGTCGGCGCGGGTTTCCCCTGCTTGGCTGCGCGGTGTGCCGCGCGCCTTTGCATGAGCAGACGTCCCCAGCGATCGGGCGAGGAATCCAGGAAAATCCCGAAATTCTCTCGACCGGCCGGGGCGTAGGTGCGGCCTTCCACCAGTTGCAGGTCAGGATCGAACGTGAAGGCATCGGGGTGCTTCAGCCATGCTTTATCGTATTCAAACGAGAAAACATCGCCTCCAGCGCTTGCTTGCCGATGAAGCCAGCCCATTCGATGAGGCCCGCGCAGCCGCTCAAGGTCAATCACGGCCTCGACGACATCATCCGGTTTTTTCGTCTGTGCCGCCATGTCGGCGCACTCTCTTCGGTGTGGCCAATCCCAGATCCTGGAGCCGGTTTCCAAGCGGGTCGTCGCGCGCGAGAGCGCTGAGGTCATCCACGAGACCGAGCGCTTGGAGCACACGCGCGTAGATCCCGATCGCAACGGACGCGTCGCCTCGCTCGACGCGCGATAGTGTCTTGGGCGTAATTCCAGCTCGCTCAGCTACCGTCTCAGCGGTGTACCGCCGGCGCAGCCGCGCATATCGGAGGTTTGTTCCGACCTGTTTGAGAAGACGGGACAACCGGGGGAGCAGGGGAGGAGTTTGCCTAGGCATAATACGACATATCTTACACTAACACTCGTAATATAGGTAGGATATGACTTCTTAACACTAGATACTCAATGGGTCATATCTTACCTAATAACATGCTAAATTGTGAAAGATATGACTCATTAACTCCATAGGATACATACCGCGCATATAATCTATCATATTGATTAATTTAATTAATTTTTAAACCTCGGTAAAACAAAAGGACAGCCGAAGCTGCCCTTCTTAGTTGTCCTAACAGCGTCTGGTTTTACCGCTACTTCTTTTTCCGCAATTTCGCGATCGCCGCGAGCTGGGCGGCCATCGACGAGAACTCGGCCTGCAGTGTCGCGATTTCCTGCTTGTCTTGCGCTTTCTCCATCGCCTCTTTGGCCTTGCGCAGCGCTTCGTTCGCCTTGGCCTCGTCCAGGTCGTGGCCGCGGATCGCGGTGTCGGCGAGCACCGTGATCACCTTCGGCTGCACTTCCAGGATGCCGCCCGCGACGAAGATCAGCTCTTCCGCCCCGCCGCCCGCCGGCAGGATGCGCACCGAGCCCGGCTTGATGCGGGTGATCAGTGGAACGTGCCGCGGGTAGATGCCGAGCTCGCCGGCTTCGCCCGGCAGCACGACGAACTCCGCCTCGCCGGAGTAGATGCTCTCTTCGGCGCTGACGACGTCGATGTGGATGGTGCTGGCCATGGGTGGCTACAGCGATTTCGCCTTCTCGAACGCTTCCTCGATCGCGCCGACCATGTAGAACGCCTGCTCGGGGAGCGCGTCGCACTCGCCGTTGACGATCATCTTGAAGCCTTTGATCGTGTCCTTCAGCGAGACGTACTTGCCGGGCGTGCCGGTGAAGTTCTGCGCCACCGTGAACGGCTGCGACAGGAAGCGCTGGATCTTCCGCGCGCGGGACACCGCGAGCTTGTCCTCGGGCGCGAGCTCGTCCATGCCGAGGATGGCGATGATGTCGCGCAGCTCCTTGTAGCGCTGCAGCGTCGCCTGCACCGAGCGGGTGGTGGTGTAATGCTCCTCGCCGATCGTGTTCGGGTCGACCTGGCGCGAAGTCGAATCGAGCGGGTCCACCGCCGGATAGATGCCGAGCGAAGCGATGTCGCGGGAAAGAACGACGGTCGCGTCGAGGTGGCCGAAGGTCGTTGCGGGCGACGGGTCGGTCAGGTCGTCCGCCGGCACGTACACCGCCTGGATCGAGGTGATCGAGCCCACTTTCGTGGAGGTGATGCGCTCCTGGAGCCGCCCCATTTCCTCCGCCAGCGTCGGCTGGTAGCCCACCGCGGAAGGCATCCGTCCGAGCAGCGCCGACACCTCGGTGCCCGCCAGCGTGAAGCGGTAGATGTTGTCGACGAAGAACAGGATGTCGCGGCCCTCGTCGCGGAAGCTCTCGGCGATGGTGAGTCCCGTCAACGCCACGCGCAGGCGGTTGCCCGGCGGCTCGTTCATCTGCCCGAACACCATCGCCACCTTGGATTCGGGCAGGTTGTCGAGCTTCACCACCTCGGCTTCCGTCATCTCGTGGTAGAAGTCGTTGCCCTCGCGGGTGCGCTCGCCCACGCCGGCGAACACCGACAATCCCGAGTGCTGGGTCGCGATGTTGTTGATCAGCTCCAGCATGTTCACGGTCTTGCCGACGCCGGCGCCGCCGAACAGGCCGATCTTGCCGCCTTTCGCGAACGGGCAGATGAGGTCTATCACCTTGATGCCGGTTTCGAGCAACTCGATCGAGGGCGAGAGCTCGTCGAATTTCGGCGCGGCCTGGTGGATCGAGCGGCGGCTCTCGGACTTGATCGGACCGACATCGTCGATCGGGCGCCCCAGCACGTCCATGATGCGTCCGAGCGTGCCCTGGCCCACCGGGACGGAAATCGGCGCGCCCGTGCTCGTCACCTTCATGCCGCGGCGCAGGCCGTCGGAGGAGCCGAGCGCGATGCAGCGCACCACGCCGTCGCCCAGCTGCTGCTCGACCTCGATAGTGAGGCCTTTTTCCGCCAGGCCGGCGTCGCCGGTGTTCTCGAGCGTGAGCGCGTCGTAAATCCCGGGCATCGCGTCGCGCGCGAACTCGATGTCGACCACCGCGCCGATGCACTGGACGATGGTGCCGGATGTTGGTGCTTGTGCCATGGCTCATTCCTTTACACGGCGGCCGCGCCGCCCACGATTTCAGAAAGCTCCTTGGTGATGCCGGCCTGGCGGTTCTTGTTGTAGACCAGCGTCAGCTCGTCGATCAGGGTGCCGGCGTTGTCGGAGGCGGCCTTCATCGCCACCATGCGCGCCGATTGCTCGGACGCCATGTTCTCCGCCACCGCCTGGAAGACCAGGGCTTCGATATATCTTGTAAGTACTTGATCTAAAACTGTTTTTGCCTCAGGCTCGTAGAGGTAGTCCCACGGCCCTTCGGGCGCGCCGAGCAATTCGCCGGAGAGCGGCAGCAGCTGCTCGATCACCGGCTCCTGCTTCATGGTGTTGATGAAGCGCGTGTAGCCGATCAGCAGGCGGTCGAAGCGGTCCCGGGTGTAGCCGTCGAGCATCACCTTGATGGTGCCGATCAATTTCTCCATCTGCGGGCGGTCGCCGATCTGGATCGCGTGCGAGACGATGTTCGCGCCCAGACGCTGCAGGAAGCCGAAGCCCTTGTTGCCGATCGCGCAGACGTCGATCTCCTCGCCCTCCGCCTGCCACGCCTTGTACTGGTTGAGCGCCATGCGCAGGAGGTTCGTGTTCAGCGCGCCGCACAGCCCCTTGTCGGTGGTGATCACGATCAGCCCCACGCGCTTCACGGTATCGCGCGAAACGAGGAAAGGATGCCGGTACTCGGGGTTGGCATGGCTGATGTGCGCCGCGACGTTGCGGATCTTCTCGCCGTAGGGGCGCGCGTGGCGCATGCGCTCCTGCGCGCGGCGCATCTTGGAGGCCGCGACCATCTCCATCGCCTTGGTGATCTTCCGGGTGTTCTGCACACTCCGGATCTTCACCCTGATTTCTTTAGTTCCCGGCATATCCCTTTTCCCGGCGCGCGTTGAACGGCGCCATGCGTCCGTTCCTACGCGCGCAGCAGTTTCCGCGCATAGGGTTCGGGAGACGCGTCTCCCGGTCCCTAGGCGTCTAGAAACTGCCGTTCTTCTTCCAGTCCTTCAGCGCGTCGGCAAGCTTCTGCTCGTCGTCCTTCGACAGATCCTTGGCGTCCTCCATGCGCTTCACCAGGTCGCCGTACTTGCCCTTGATGTAATCGCGCATGGACTTGTCGGCGCCGAGCGCCTTCTTGACGTCGACGTCGTCGAAAAAGCCGTTGTTCACGGCGAACAGCGTCAGCGCCATCTCCCATACCTGCAGCGGCTGGTACTGCGGCTGCTTCATGAGCTCGGTCACCATGCGGCCGCGCTCGAGCTGCTTGCGCGTCGCCTCATCCAGATCGGAGGCGAACTGCGCGAACGCCGCGAGCTCGCGGTACTGCGCGAGCGCGAGGCGCACGCCGCCGCCGGTGTCGCGCCGCTTCATGATCTTGGTCTGCGCCGCCCCGCCCACCCGCGATACCGAGATGCCGGCGTTGATCGCGGGCCGGATGCCGGCGTTGAAGAG
>JACOVL010000102.1 GCA_016177355.1 Betaproteobacteria bacterium
ACGCCGGGAAGCGTCGTCTATCAGAACGATCTCATCCAGCTGCTCCAGTACTACCCGGCGAACGGCCCGGTCCACCGGCGGCCGCTGCTGATCATCCCGCCCTGGATCAACAAGTACTACATCCTGGACCTGCGCGAGAAGAACTCGTTCGTGAAGTGGGCCGTGGAGCAGGGCCACACGGTGTTCGTCGTGTCCTGGATCAACCCCGACGCGCGCCATGCGCGCAAGACGTTCGAGGATTACCTGAACGAGGGCATGCTCGCCGCGCTGGATGCCATCGAACAGGCCACCGGCGAGCACGAAGTCAACGTCATCGGCTACTGCCTGGGCGGCACGTTGCTCGCCTGCGCGCTGGGCTATCTCGCGGCGAAAAACGACGGGCGCATCGCTTCCGCGACCTTCCTCGCCTCGCTGATCGATTTCGAGCAGCCAGGAGAACTCGAAGTCTTCATTGATGAAAAGCAGATCGAAGCGCTCGAGCGGCGCATGCGGAAACGCGGCTATCTCGAGGGCTCGGAGATGGCGGCGACCTTCAACCTGCTGCGCGCGAACGACCTCGTCTGGTCGTTCGTCGTCAATAACTACCTGCTCGGGCGCGACCCGTTCCCGTTCGACCTGCTCTACTGGAATTCGGACTCGACGCGCATGCCGGCGGCGATGCACGGCTATTATCTGCGCAACCTGTATCTCAAGAACCTGCTCCGGAAGCCCGGCGGCATCCGGTTGAACGGAGTGGCTATCGATCTCGGCACGGTCAGGACGCCGCTCTACTTCACCTCCACCGTCGAGGATCACATCGCGCCGTGGCGCTCGACCTACGCCGGGGCGAAGCTTTTTTCCGGCCCGGTGCGCTTTTTGCTCGGCGGCTCCGGCCACATCGCGGGTATCATCAATCCTCCGGCGGCGTCCAAGTACTCGTACTGGACCCGTTCCAGGCTGCCGGAGCAGGCGGACGAATGGCTGAAGGGCGCCACGCAGCATCCCGGCTCCTGGTGGCCCGACTGGGCGGGCTGGGTCGCGCAGCACGGCGGCGACAAGGTGCCGCCGCGGATACCCGGCAAGGACAAATTGAAGGCGATCGAAGACGCGCCGGGCGCCTACGTTAAGATGCGCGCAGACAAGAGCTGACCATCGCCGTTTCGGCGCGTTTTCATAGGGGGAGTGATGAAAAGTAAGTGCCTACTCACTGCGGCGATTCCGTTCGGGCGGTGCAGATAACCGGCCACACCTTCCTCGTCACCGGCGGCGCATCGGGTCTCGGCGCGGCGACGGTGCGCAGGCTCGTTGCCGCGGGCGGCAATGCGGTCATTGCGGACACCAACGCGGAGCAGGGGAAAGCATTCGCGCTCGAGCTGGGCACCCGCGCGGGCTTTACTCAAACAGACGTGACCGACGAGTCGCAGGTCGCGACGGCGGTCGCCGCGGCGCGCGACAAGTTCGGGGCATTGCACGGCGCGGTGAGCTGCGCCGGTATTGCCCCCGGGGAGCGCGTGCTGGGCAAGACCGGTCCGCACCGTCTCGATACCTTCCGCCGCGCGGTGGAGGTCAACCTGGTCGGGACTTTCAACGTGCTCAGGCTCGCGGCGCAGGCGATGGTGGACAACGCGCCGGACGGCGAGGGCGAGCGCGGGGTCATCGTCAACACGGCATCGGTTGCGGCCTATGAAGGACAGGTCGGGCAGGCCGCCTACAGCGCGTCCAAAGCGGGGGTCGCGGGGCTGACACTTCCGGCGGCACGAGAACTCGCCCGCCACGGCATCCGGGTGATGACGATCGCGCCGGGCATTTTCGAAACGCCGATGGTATCGGTGTTTCCCTCCGAGTTGCAGCAATCGCTCGCCGCGCAAGTCCCGTTCCCGCCGCGGCTCGGAAGACCGGAGGAATACGCCGCGCTGGTCGAGCACATCATCGTGAACCCGATGCTGAACGGCGAAGTCATCCGCCTCGACGGCGCGCTGCGGATGGCGGCGAAATAGTCATGACATTTCAAAACATCTTGCTGGAGCAGCCAGAGCCCGGAATTTATCTCCTCACGGTGAACCGGCCGAAAGCGCTGAATGCGCTCAATGCCGCGACGCTGGACGAGATCGCGGCGGTGGTCAGGAAAGTGGCGGCGGATGATGCCGCGCGCGTGCTGCTGGTCACCGGCGCGGGGGAGAAGGCTTTCGTTGCGGGCGCCGACATCGCCGAGATGAGGGACATCACGATCGAGCAGGCGCAGGCATTTTCAGAAAAAGGAATGCAGGTCATGCACGCGCTGGAGTCGCTGCCGGTCCCGGTGATTGCGCTGGTGAACGGCTATTGCCTGGGCGGCGGCTGCGAGCTCGCGCTCGCCTGCGACTGGATACTCGCCTCCGACACCGCGGCATTCGGCCAGCCGGAAGTGAACCTCGGCATACTGCCCGGCTTCGGCGGCACGCAGCGTCTGCCGCGCAAGCTGGGCCCCGCGCGCGCCCTCGAGCTGCTGACCACGGGCCGCCAGGTCAAGGCCGACGAGGCTTTGCGCGTCGGTCTTGCGAACCATGTCTATCCCGCGGCGGAACTCCGTGCGCAAGGACTGGAACTCGCGCGCTCGATCGCGGCCAAGGGGCCGGTCGCGGTGCGGCTCGTCAAGCAGGCGGTGCAGCGCGGGGGGAATCTCGATCTCTACACCGCCTGCGCCCTGGAGACGGACCTGTTCGCGCGGGCCTTCACCACGCAGGACCAGAAGGAAGGCATGCGCGCATTTCTCGAGAAGCGTCCTGCGAAATTCCAGAACCGGTAACTCACGGGAGATCGTGAGATCGGGAGGGTTGGTTCTGCCCGCATCGCGCAATCCGGTTTCATCATATTATACAACGAGATACGGCAACAGGTCGCGCGCAACCCGGTGCTATAATGCCTACCCCGGCGCACAGCGCCACAAGCGCCAGCCAGCCCGTCACGGACTCCGGAACCTCAAACAGGTGGCAGCCATGGATTTGAAAGACGTCCAGCCCGACGTTGATCCGCAGGAGACGCGGGAATGGCTCGAGGCGCTCGATTCGGTGCTCGAGCGCGAAGGCCCGGCGCGCGCCAACTTCCTGCTCGACCGGCTGGTCGAGAAAGCGCGCTCGAGCGGCGCTTACATCCCGTACAACGCCAACACGGCGTACATCAACACGATCCCGCTCGCGCGGGAGGAGCGCTCGCCCGGGGACGCCGAGCTCGAGCACAAGATACGCTCGCTGGTGCGCTGGAACGCGATGGCGATGGTGGTGCGCGCCAACAAGGAATCGTCCGAACTCGGCGGCCACATCGCGAGCTTTGCCTCCGCCGCGACGCTCTACGACGTCGGCTTCAATCATTTCTTCCGCGCGTGGAACGACAGCTTCGGCGGTGACCTCGTTTACTTCCAGGGCCACTCAGCGCCGGGCATCTACGCGCGCGCCTATCTCGAAGGCCGCATCACCGAAGAGCAGCTGAAGCATTTTCGCCAGGAAGTCGGCGGCAAGGGGCTGCCCTCGTATCCCCACCCATGGCTGATGCCCGATTTCTGGCAGTTCCCGACGGTGTCCATGGGGCTCGGGCCGATCATGGCGATCTACCAGGCGCGCTTCATGCGCTACCTCAAGGACCGCGGCATCCTCGAACCGCAGGGCCGCAAGGTGTGGGCGTTCATGGGCGACGGCGAGATGGATGAGCCGGAGTCGCTCGGGGCGATCTCGCTCGCCGGACGCGAGCGGCTGGACAACCTGATCTTCGTGGTGAACTGCAACCTGCAGCGGCTCGACGGCCCGGTGCGCGGCAACGGCAAGATCATCCAGGAACTGGAGGCGGCGTTCCGCGGGGCGGACTGGAACGTGATCAAGGTGGTCTGGGGATCGTACTGGGATCCGCTGATCATGCGCGACACCAAGGGGCTATTGCTCAAGCGCATGGAAGAAGCGGTTGACGGGGAATACCAGGCTTTCAAGTCGCACGACGGCGCTTTCGTCCGCAAGCACTTCTTCGGCAAGTACCCCGAGTTGCTCGACATGGTCGCGCACATGTCGGATGACGAAATCTGGAGGCTGAACCGCGGCGGACACGACCCCCATAAGCTCTACGCCGCATACGCCGCGGCGACGAAGCACAAGGACCAGCCCACCGTGATCCTCGCCAAGACCGTGAAAGGCTACGGCATGGGCGAGGCGGGCGAAGGGCAGAACATCACCCACCAGCAGAAGAAGATGGGAACGGCCTCGATCAGGGCGTTCCGCGACCGCTTCAACGTGCCGATCCCCGACGACAGGCTCGAGGAAATGCCGTTCTACCGGCCGCCGGAGGACAGCCCCGAGATGAACTACTTGAGGGAGCGCATCAAGGCGCTGGGCGGAAGCCTGCCGGCGCGGCGCAGAAAGGCGCAATCGCTGGAAGTGCCGGCGCTCGCGGCGTTCGAAGCCCAGCTGAAAGGCACCGAGGGGCGCGAGATCTCCACCACCATGGCGTTCGTGCGCATCCTCAACACCCTCATCCGCGACAAGAACATCGGCAGGCTGGTGGTGCCGATCGTGCCTGACGAATCGCGCACCTTCGGCATGGAGGGCATGTTCCGCCAGCTCGGAATCTATTCCCACGTCGGCCAGCTCTACACGCCGCAGGATGCCGACCAGCTGATGTACTACAAGGAGGACAGGAACGGGCAGATCCTGCAGGAAGGCATCTGCGAGGCGGGCGCGATGTGCTCGTGGATCGCGGCGGCGACCTCCTACAGCACGCACCACCAGCCGATGATCCCGTTCTACATCTTCTATTCGATGTTCGGCTTCCAGCGCGTGGGCGATCTCGCGTGGGCGGCCGGCGACATGCGCGCCCGAGGGTTCCTGCTGGGCGGCACCGCGGGCCGCACCACGCTGAACGGCGAGGGACTGCAGCACGAGGACGGCCACAGCCACGTGCTTGCCTCCACCATCCCGAACTGCGTGTCGTACGACCCGACCTACGCTTACGAGCTCGCGGTCATCATCCAGGACGGCATGCGCCGGATGGTCCAGGACCAAGAAGATATCTACTACTACATCACGGTGATGAACGAGAACTACGCGCACCCGGCGCTGCCGGAAGGCGCGGAGCGGGGCATCCTCCGCGGCATGTACCTGTTCTCGAAGGGCAAGGGGGGCAAGAACCGCCTGAAGGTGCAGCTCATGGGCAGCGGCACCATCCTGCGCGAAGTGATCGCGGCGGCGGAGCTGCTCGAGCAAGACTTCGGCGTTTCCGCCGACATCTGGAGCGTCACCAGCTTCAACGAGTTGCGGCGCGACGGCCTGGAGACCGCCCGCTGGAACACGCTGCACCCGGAGGCCGCGCCGCGCCTCTCGCACGTCGAGCAGTGCTTCCGGGACCACCCGGGGCCGGTGATCGCCGCCACCGACTACATGAAGATATACGCCGAGCAGATTCGCGCCTTCCTGCCGCAACCCGCGCAGTTCAGCGTGCTCGGCACCGACGGCTTCGGCCGCTCGGATACGAGACGCGCCTTGCGCGGTTTCTTCGAGGTGGACCGCCGTTACGTGGCGGTGGCGGCGCTGAAGGCGCTCGCCGACCAGGAAGCCCTGCCGCAGAAGAAGGTCGCCGAGGCGATCAGGAAGTACGACGTCGATCCCGAGAAGCCGAATCCCGCGAAATGCTAGCTATCAGCGATCAGCATTCAGCGGTCAGCCAGAGCGCAGGTAGGCGGTGTAGCTGATGGCTGATAGCTG
>JACOVL010000113.1 GCA_016177355.1 Betaproteobacteria bacterium
GCCTGCGGCGCAGGCGTTGCTCAACCTGCCGGGCGGCGTGTCCAGCCTCGAACTGGCCATCGAGGACCTGTTCGGCGCCGAGAGTTTTGCCGCGGGGCTGCAGGCGCGGGTCCCGCACGAGGTCGAGAGCTGGATGAGGGCGAACAGCCAGTTGCGGACCGCGCTCAACAACCAGACCGTCATGACGCTGCTGGTGCGCTTTTTTCTGGCGCTGGTGGTCGCAATCGGGGTTGCGAGCGTGTTGATCGTGTCGGTGGTGCAGAAAACCAAGGAGATCGGCATCCTGCGCGCGATGGGCGCGTCGCGCGGCCGGATACTCAGGGTGTTCCTGGCACAGGGCGCGCTGATCGGCGCGAGCGGCGCGCTACTGGGCAGCGCGTGCGGCTACCTTCTTACCGCGGTGATGAGCAACGTGGTGCGCGCGGACGACGGAACGCCGATCTTCACGGCGCATTTCGATCCGACGCTTTACTTCTACACCTTACTCGGCGCAACCGTCCTCGGATTGGCGGCGGCGGTGATGCCCGCGCGCCGCGCGGCCAACCTCGACCCTGCACAGGCGATCCGGCTGTGACGCGCCCCATCATCGACCTCCGGGGCATCCGCAAGACCTACAACGAGGGCACCGCCGTCGCGGCCGAGGTGCTGCACGGCATCGACATCGCCGTGCGCGACGGCGACTTCGCGTGCCTGATCGGCCCATCGGGCTCCGGCAAGAGCACGCTGCTCAACCTGATCGGGCTCCTGGAATGGCCAAGCTCGGGGTCCTACCATCTCAAAGGCCGCCCGATCGAGCAGGCGAGCGACGACGAGCGCACCCGGGCGCGCCTGGAGACGCTGGGGTTCGTGTTCCAGTTTCACCATTTGCTGCCGGCATTCTCGGCGCTCGAGAATGTCATGATGCCCGGCCTCATGCGCTACGGCGCCTACACCGCCGGGCAACGGGAGATCGCCGCCGGGCTGCTCGCGGCGGTCGGGCTCGGCGATGCGATGTACAAGCTCCCGTCCGAGCTCTCGGGCGGCATGCAGCAACGCGTCGCCATCGCCCGCGCGCTGGCGCTCGCCCCCGATCTCGTGCTTGCCGACGAACCCACCGGCAATCTCGACACCCGCGCCGCGGACGGCGTCTTCGATCTGATGCGCCGCTTCAACGAGACCAGGCGTACCGCGTTTCTCATCGTCACCCACGATTCCCGGCTCGCCGCGCGCTGCGACCGCGTGATCGAGCTGCGCGACGGGACCCTGGTCGCCGACGCCCCGCGTCATCGGTAACACGCATGCCCCATTTCCAGCCAGCATGCGGATAAACCTGCCGGCCCCTTCGGCGGAGGCCCGCGCCCACAGCGAGCTCGTCACCGGGCGCGTGCGGCGGGAGATCGAGGCTAACGCCGGGTGGCTCTCCTTCGCGCGCTACATGGAGCTCGCGCTCTACGCGCCGGGGCTCGGCTATTACATGGCCGGCGCGCGCAAGCTCGGGCGCGACGGCGACTTCGTGACGGCGCCGGAGCTGTCGCCGTTGTTTGCCCGCTGCCTGGCGCGTCAGCTGGCGGAGCTGGCGGGGCACGGCCTGCCGGACGTTCTCGAGCTCGGGGCCGGCAGCGGCGTCCTCGCCGCCGGCCTGCTGCGCGAGCTTGCCGCGATGGAGCGGCTCCCCGAACGCTATTTCATCCTCGAAGTGAGCGCCGATTTGCGCGAGCGGCAACGGGACCGGCTGCGGCAGAGCGCGCCGCAATGCGCGGACCGCGTGCAGTGGCTGGAGGTGCTGCCCCGCGCATACACCGGCGTCATCATCGGCAACGAAGTGCTCGACGCGATCCCCACGCATGTAGTGGTGACGCGCGGCGGCGACATCCTCGAGGCGGGCGTCCGCTACGACGCGGGAAGCAGGTCATTCCTGTGGCACGAGTTTCCCGCGCCGGAGGGCGTGCGCTCCGCTGCCCGCACACTCGGCTTGCCGCCGGACGATTACAAGACGGAAATCAACCTCGCGGCGCGCGCCTTCGTGCGGAGCTTTGCGCGCCTGCTCGAGCGCGGCGTCCTGTTGTTCGCCGACTACGGCTTCCCTGCCCGCGAGTACTACCATCCGCAGCGCGCGCGCGGCACCCTGATGTGCCACTACCGGCACCGCGCGCACGACGACCCGTTCTTCCTGCCCGGGCTGCAGGACATCACCTCGCACGTGGATTTCTCGGCGATCGCGCAGGCCGGCGCCGCGGCGGGACTGGATGTGCTCGGCTACACCCACCAGGCGCAGTTCCTGGTCAATTGCGGCATCACCGATCTCCTCGCCGGGACGCCGGCCGATGACCCGGTTTACGCGCGGCTTGCGGCCGGAGCGCAGACACTCCTCAGCCCCGCCGAGATGGGAGAGCTCGTCAAGGTGATCGCACTCGGCAAGGGCGTCGCTGCGCCACTGCTGGGTTTCAGCCGGGGCGACCGGCGCCATACGTTATGATTGAATGATGCGCTTTCGGGACCGATTGCCGAGACTGCTGTGTGCGTTGGCGCTGATGTACGCGGGAATTGCGTTCGCCGCCACCCCCCCGGCTCCCCCCCTTGATAAGGGGGGGATGGAAGAGGGGGTCGCGCACGCCCGGTACCTGTGGTCGCAGAGCCCGCACGGCAAGATGCTCGAGCGCATCCTGCCGCCCTCGATCGAGCCCGGGGAGCTGCCGGAGCCCCGCTCGGAGGGCGCGCGGCTCGCGGCGCGCTATTGCGTGCAGTGCCACTACCTGCCGAGCCCCCGGATGCACATCGCCGACAAGTGGACCACCATCGTCGTGCGCATGGTCTGGCGCATGCAGGGCAAGGGCAACCTGGGCGAGCTGATGAAGGAAATGATGGACAGGATCGAGGCGCCGGACGACCAGGAAATCGTGACGCTCACCCGTTACCTGCAGAAGCATGGCCTGCGCGAGATGGACCCCCGGCATCCCGGACTCAAATCGGAAGCGGGAAAGATGTTCAGCATCGCCTGCACGCAATGCCATGCGGCTCCCGACCCCCGGCGCCACACCGCGCGCGAATGGCCGGAGGTGGTGGAACGTATGAAGCGCCACATGGCCTGGGCCAACACGGTGGTCGGCCCCGACTCGCTCAAAACCATGCCGGTGCTCGACACCGGGGAGATCGTGCGCTTCCTCCAGCGCCACGCCCGCGCGGAACCGAAACCGCAATCAAAATGAAAGCGATGCAGCTCGCGGCGCCGCGCACGGCGCTGAAGCTCGCTGACATGCCCAAGCCCAAGCCGGGGCCTGGCCAACTCCTGATCAAGGTGCGCGCCTGCGGCGTGTGCCGCACCGATCTCCACGTCGTGGACGGCGAACTTGCGCAGGCGAGGCTCCCGATCGTCCCCGGCCACGAGATCGTCGGCACGGTGGTGGAAAAAGGCGCGGGCGCAGAGCGTTTCGCCCCCGGCAGCCGCGTCGGCGTGCCGTGGCTCGGTTACACCTGCGGCGCCTGCGGCTACTGCACGAGCGGGCGCGAAAATCTGTGCGACGGCGCACGCTTCACCGGTTACCACATTGACGGCGGTTATGCCGAATACACCGTCGCCGACCAGCGCTATTGCTTCACGATTCCGGGGGAATACACCGACGTTGCCGCCGCGCCGCTGCTCTGCGCCGGGCTGATCGGCTACCGCTCGCTCGTGATGGCGGGCGACGCCGCGCGCCTCGGCATCTACGGTTTCGGCGCCGCGGCGCACATCGTCGCGCAGGTCGCGCGCCACCAGGGACGGAAAATCTTCGCTTTCACCCGTCCGGGGGACGCCGGAGGCCAGCGCTTCGCGCGGGAGCTCGGCGCGGCATGGGCCGGGGATTCGGACACGAAACCGCCGGAAGAACTCGATGCGGCGATCATCTTCGCGCCGGTGGGCGCGCTCGTGCCTGCCGCGCTCCGCGCCACCGCGAAAGGCGGCACCGTGGTCTGCGCCGGCATCCACATGAGCGAAATCCCGGCCTTTCCCTACGACCTCCTGTGGGGCGAGCGCACGGTGCGCTCGGTCGCCAACCTCACGCGCCGCGACGGCGAGGAGTTTCTCGCGCTCGCACCCAGGGTGCCAGTAAAGACCAGCATCGAGACTTTCCCGCTCGCGCAGGCCAACGAAGCGCTCGCCCGGCTGCGCGAAGGCAGAATCACCGGCGCGGCAGTGCTGGTTCCCTGAAGCGTGATGCAGTGACGAAGTGATGGGAAAAACGAAGGCACAAGTCACAAATCGGTGTATTCCTGCTTCGGTATCCTGAACATATTCTCTCCTTCCAGTCAGTTGAGGTTATACCCCATCTCCTGGAAGACGAAATCTAGCGTGCAAGTGGTAAGCTCGGCCTCCTGGATCGTTGAGACTTCGCTTCAGAGAAGGAAACCTAAAAATTGAAGGTGAGCGGCAAGACTATTCGCGGGACCTTGCTCCATTTGAGGGCGCGCCTTCGCGGAAATGGCTTGGCACAAAAGTACGCCGGCGACGAGCCGCCGCTGCGATCGGAGCTACTCAGTGCCGATCAGATGGAACAGCATGGCAAGACGCTGGCGGGCTCGCACAAGTTGAGTCTAACCCGCGCATCGGACCAGCTTCTGACACGGCTGGCTGAGAATGAAGGCGTCTTGATCGGGGCTTGCAACCTGCTGACGGCGGCGGTCAAGGCAAACCGCCGGATTGCGCCGGCCGGGGAATGGCTGCTCGACAACTTCTATCTGATCGAAGGACAGATTCGCACGGCCAAGAGACACTTGCCAAAGGGTTACAGCCGGGAACTGCCGCGCTTGCAGAACGGCCCATCGGCCGGGCTTCCACGCGTCTACGACATTGCTCTGGAAACGATCTCGCACGGCGATGGGAGAGTGGACTCGGAAAGTCTCAGCGCCTTCGTGGCCGCCTACCAGAAGGTCACAGCCCTCGAGTTAGGCGAATTGTGGGCAATCCCTATCATGTTACGCCTGGCGCTGGTCGAGAATCTCCGGCGTGTTGGAGCGCGGATCGCCGCCAACCGAATCGACCGAAACGGCGCCGACTATTGGGCGGATCAGATGATGGAGGTTGCCGAGAAGGACCCGAAGAGTCTGATTCTAGTGATCGCGGATATGGCGCGGTCGGGCCAGCCGATGGTGAGCTCGTTTGTTGCGGAATTCGCGCGCCGGTTGCAGGGACAGAGCCCCGCTTTGGCATTGCCGCTCACCTGGATCGAGCAACGACTCTCCGAGGATGGCTTGACGATCGAGCAGTTGGTGCAGTCGGAAAACCAACAACAGGCCGCCGACCAGGTCTCTATAAGCAACAGCATCGGCAGCCTCCGCTTTTTGGGGGCGATGGACTGGCACGAGTTCGTCGAGACCATGAGCGTTGTCGAGCAGAAACTGCGGGAGGATCCGGGCGGAGTCTACGGCAAGATGGGTTTTGCCACCCGTGATCGCTACCGGCACGTAGTGGAGAAGATAGCGAAAGCGAGCCGCCTATCCGAAAGCGAGGTGGCGCGCAAAGCGATCCAACTGGCGCACGAGGGCACGGCCAGGAAAGACGGTGACGATCGAGCGGCACATGTTGGGTTCTACCTGATCGACAGGGGACTGCCGCAGCTCGAACGAACGGCGGAGGTGCGCCTTTCTGCCTTCGAGGCTCTGCAGAGAATGAGCCGCCGGTTTCCTTTACTCCTCTATCTAGGCACGATTCTGCTGCTGACGGTGATCTTCACCGGGAGCTTACTGGCAAAAGCTCATGCCGACGGGTTGCAGGGTTGGATACTCGCGCTGATTGGCATCCTCTCGCTGCTGTGCGCAAGTCATTTGGCGGTTGCGCTGGTGAACTGGCTGGCAACGTTGCTGGCGACGCCGCATCCGCTGCCGCGAATGGACTTTTCCGCAGGAATTCCGCCGGAATCCCGCACTCTGGCGGTGGTCCCGACCATGCTCATGAGCGCTCAAAACATCGAGGATCTGATCGAGGCGCTGGAAGTCCGGTTCCTGGCGAATCGGGACGAACACCTGCACTTCGGCCTGCTGACTGATTTTCGGGACGCGCACGAGGAAACGCTGCCGGAGGACGAACTGCTGTTGCTGCTGGCCCGGAAGAAAATCGAAGAGTTGAATGAAAAGTACCGGGGTGCGAAAGGCGACACTTTCTTCCTCTTCCATCGCCCGCGCCGCTGGAATCCTCAGGAGCGGATTTGGATGGGTTACGAGCGTAAGCGAGGGAAGCTGGCGGAATTGAATTCGCTGTTGCGCGGCGGCTCAACAGATCGCTTCTCGCTCGTCGTTGGTGAGACCGCAGTCTTGTCGAACGTGAAGTACGTGATCACCCTTGACACGGATACGCAACTGCCGCGCGATTCGGCGTGGGAGCTTGTGGGAGCCATGGCGCACCCGCTGAATCGTGCGCGCTACGACGAACACAAGCAGCGCGTCTGTGAGGGGTACGGCATCCTTCAGCCACGCATGGCCGTGAGCCTGCCCGGTGCGAACCGGTCGCGGTATGCGCGACTGTGCGGGAGTGAGCCCGGCATCGACCCGTATACGCGCGCCGTCTCTGATGTTTACCAGGACCTGTTCCGTGAAGGCTCGTTCATCGGCAAGGGGATCTATGACGTTGATGCGTTCGAGCGGGCGCTCAAGGGACGCTTTCCCGAGAACCGGATCCTTAGCCACGACCTTTTGGAAGGGTGTTACGCGCGCGCCGGGCTGTTGAGCGACGTGCAGTTATACGAGGATTATCCATCTCGCTATAGCGCGGACGTGAGCCGCCGGCACCGCTGGATTCGCGGGGACTGGCAGATTGCGCGGTGGTTGCTGCCTCACGTTCCAGGCCACAGCACCAGCCGCCAGAGAAATCCGCTCTCGGATCTGTCCCAATGGAAGATTTTCGACAACCTTCGGCGCAGTCTCGTGCCTTTGGCGTTGACGCTCCTGTTGCTGCTGGGCTGGACGGCCTTGTCACCGGTCTGGTTCTGGACCCTGTCGGTGATCGGAATCATCCTGATTCCTCCCTTGATTGCCTCTATTCTGGAAATGTTCCAGAAACCGGACGATGTGCTGCTAGGCCAGCATCTCGCCGCGGCATTACGCTCAACTGGCCGGCACTTCGCTCAGGCGGCACTGATGCTCGTATGCCTCCCGTATGAGGCGTTCTTCAGTCTGGATGCGATCGTGCGCACGGCCGGGCGGATGCTGGTCACACACAAACGACTTCTGGAATGGAATCCGTCGGGCGAGCTGGATCGTCTGAGCCGCACGGACTTCATCGCCTCTTGCCGGTCGATGTGGATCGCTCCCGTTATCGCCTCTGCCGCGGTGATCTATCTGACGCAATCAAACCCGGCCGCGCTGGCAGTGGCTGGGCCCATACTGTGCCTCTGGTTTGCCGCCCCCGCCATCGCCTGGTGGATCAGCCGACCGCTTGCTCGCCGCGCAGCCAGGCTGACGGCCGACCAGACCATTTTTCTCCAGACGATTTCCCGCAAGACCTGGGCGTTCTTTGAAACCTTCGTCGGTCCGGAAGATCATTGGCTGCCACCGGATAACTATCAGGAGCATCCCGTTACCATGGTCGTGCATCGCACGTCCCCGACCAACATGGGACTTGCGCTACTTGCAAATTTGTCCGCGTACGACTTCGGCTACATTCCGGCCGGACAACTGATCGAGCGCACGGCGAATGCACTTCACACGATGGAAGCCTTGGAACGGCACCAAGGTCACTTCTACAACTGGTACGACACGCAGTCTCTGCAGCCGCTGCCACCTCTCTACATTTCGTCGGTGGACAGCGGGAACCTCGCGGGCCATCTGCTGACATTGCGGCCGGGGCTGCTCGCACTTCCCGATCACAAGATCCTGGGGTCGCGATTATTTGAGGGCTTAAGCGACACGCTGAGGATACTCGTGGACGCTGCGGGAGGAGCCGCTTCTCCCCAGCTCGCTCAACTGCAGAAGGATCTGGAGTCTGCATACGATTCCCGGCCTGCCACGGTCGCGGCAGCGCGGCGGTGGCTGGCCCGGCTGGCGACGTCCGCTGCGGAGGTGGCCGGCGGCCTCGCTGCTGCTCCCGAGAGCGAAGCAAAGTGGTGGGCACAGGTGCTGGCCCGGCAATCCCGGGGCGCCCTCGATGAGCTGACGTTTCTCGCCCCGTGGAGTTTGCTGCCGGCCGCGCCGAGTGGGCTCGGCAATTTCCCGGACATCGGTGAGATCCCAACGCTGCGCGAACTGGCAAGACTCGAGGTGGAGTGGCTGCCGGCAATCGGGCGTCGGCTCGGCTCGGACGCGACGCCCGAGGAAAGCGGGTGGCTTGATGAGCTGCGACGACTCATCACGGAAGCAAGCCGTCGCGCCAAAGAAAGGATTGCGGCTATCGAGCGCCTAGCACTGCAATCAAGCGATCTCGCGCGGATGGAGTATGAGTTCCTGTTCGACAAGGCGCGTCATCTACTGGCTATCGGGTACAACGTTGGTGAGCGCCGGCGGGACTCGAGTTACTACGATCTGCTGGCTTCGGAAGCGAGATTATCCAGTTTCGTGGCGATTGCGCAGGGACAACTGCCGCAGGAAAGCTGGTTTGCCCTGGGGCGCCTGCTCACTACCGCCGGTGGCGAACCGATTCTCCTGTCGTGGAGCGGTTCGATGTTCGAGTACCTGATGCCGCTGCTGGTGATGCCGACGTACGAACACACGCTGCTCGACCAGACCTATCAGGCGGCGGTGGAGCGACAGATCGCGTATGGGAACCAGCGCGGCGTACCGTGGGGCATGTCGGAATCCGGCTACAACACGGTCGACGCTGGTCTCAACTATCAGTACCGCGCATTTGGCGTGCCCGGCCTGGGGCTCAACCGCGGACTAGCGGACGATTTGGTCATTGCGCCGTATGCCTCGGCGCTCGCGCTGATGGTGGCGCCCGAGGAGGCGTGCCTGAATCTGCAGCGACTCGCTGCTGAAGGGCTTGAAGGAAAATTCGGCTTTTATGAGGCAATCGACTACACGCCCTCACGTCTGCCACGCGGGCAATCGAGCGCCGTGGTTCGGTCGTTCATGGCACATCACCAGGGCATGATCTTTCTCTCTCTGGCCGATCTGATCCTGGACCGTCCGATGCAGAAGCGATTCGAGTCGGATCCGCTGTTCCAGGCGACCACGTTGTTGCTTCAGGAGCGAATTCCAAAGGCTACGGCGTTCTATTCGCACACTGCCGAACTTTCCGACATTCGTGCGATTTCCAGCGGTCCGGAGATGCCGGTGCGCGTACTCAGAAGCCCCGATACTCCGATACCGGAGGTGCAGTTGTTATCGAACGGCAGATACCACGTGATGGTCACGAACGCGGGTGGCGGCTACAGTCGCTGGAAAGACCTCGCCGTCACACGCTGGCGCGAAGACAGTACCTGCGACAACTGGGGCACATTCTGTTACATCCGCGACGTGACGAGCGGGGTGTTCTGGTCAACCGCTCATCAGCCGGCGCTCAAACGATCGGAAGCTTACGAAGCGATTTTCTCGGAGGGGCGAGCGGAATTCCGGCGCAGCGACCACGACATCGATACGTATACCGAGATTGTTGTTTCGCCAGAAGATGACATCGAACTGCGCCGAATCCGCATCACCAACCGCTCTCGGACCAGCAGAACGATCGACGTCACGAGTTACGCCGAAGTGGTTCTCGCATCATCCGCTGCGGACGCACTGCATCCGGCGTTCAGTAATCTCTTTGTTCAGACCGAGATCATCCGCCAGCGGCAGGCGATCCTCTGCACTCGCCGGCCCCGCTCCCTCGAGGAGCAGGCGCCATGGATGTTTCATCTGATGGCCGTGCACGGGGCGGACGTCGGAGAGGTTTCATACGAGACGGATCGCATGCGGTTCATCGGCCGCGGGCGCACCGTCGCCGCTCCTCAAGCGATGAGCGATTCTGCGGCGCTCTCGGGCAGCCAGGGCTCGGTGCTGGATCCGATTGTCGCAATCCGGTATCGAATAACACTCGATCCGGAACAATCAGCATCGATCGATATGGTCTCCGGCATCGGCGAAACCCGCGACGCGTGCCTGGGCCTAGTCGGGAAATACCAAGATCGGCATCTTGCGGATCGCGTCTTCGACCTAGCGTGGACACATAGCCAAGTGGTCCTGCGGCAGATCAATGCCACGGATGCCGAGGCGCAACTTTATGGCCGCCTGGCCAGCTCTGTCATCTACGCCAATTCCTCCCTGCGCGCCGACGCGAGCGTTCTCAGCAAGAACCGCC
>JACOVL010000103.1 GCA_016177355.1 Betaproteobacteria bacterium
CGCATGATCTGGTCGGCGTGGAGGGAATGAGGGGTGGCCAGCACGACGGCCTGCACCCGCTGGTCGGCCAGCGCTTGTTCCAGGTCATCGCTCAGGGTGAAGCCATTGGCTTCGGCGATGGGCATAGCCGCGTCGATCTCCTTGCTGACGCCGTGCACGAAGCGCAGCTTCGCGCTCTTGCCCTGGACGGACTGGACGATGTTCCTGCCCCACCAGCCCAATCCGATAATGGCGGCGTTGATCATTTCAGTCCCGCTCTATTCTTGCCCTTGACGGCCTTGTTGACGACGTTCACGGGCCACTCGCCGGTCAGGGCGCGACGTACCTCGTTGGGCGCGCCCGACTGCAGCCCGATCATGGCTGTCTCGCTGTACCAGGCGACGTGGGGATTGATGATGACGTTCTCCCGGCCGCGCAGCGGGTGCGGGTCGGGCAGCGGCTCGGGGTCCGTCGTATCGAGGCCGCAGCCGGCGATTTTCCTCGCGTCGAGCGCCCGCACCAGCGCGTCGGTGTCCACCACCGGGCCGCGCGAGCAGTTGATGAAAAAAGCGGTCGGCTTCATGCGCGAGAACGCGTCGTCGTTGATCATCTTCCGCGTCTGCGGCGTGAGCGGCGGATGCACGGAGACGAAGTCCGATGCCTTGAGCATATCGTTCAGTTCCACCTTCCTGCCCGGCTCGCCGAACTGCCCGTCCTTGACGAAGGGGTCGGCGTAAAGGACCTTCATGCCGAACGAGGCGGCGCGTGCCGCCACCTGCCGCGCGATGTTGCCGAAGCCGACCAGCCCGAGCGTGGCTCCGGCCATGCGAAACATCGGCTTGCCCGGCGGCACGGCCCAGGCGCCTCCGCGCACCAGCCGGTCGTAGAAGGCGACCTTGCGGGCGCAGGCGAGCAGCAGCGCCATCGTGTGCTCGGCCACCTCTTCGATGCAGTAGGTGGGATTGTTGGTGACGATGATGCCCGCCTGCGTCGCCGCGTCGAGGTCTATCGTGTCCACGCCGATGCCGTAGCGGGCGATGATCCTGCACCTGGGCATCTTCGCCATCACCTCCGCGGTGATCGGGCCGGCGTAGGTGTTGAGCAGCGCGTCGCAGTCAGCCGCCTGGGCCAGGAAATCCTCGGGCTTCCTGGTCTGCAGGGGCACCAGCTCGCCCACGCCCGCCAGTATCTTTCTCTCCACGTCCAGCGATTCCCAGACGTAATCGGTCAGCACCACTTTTGTTTTTGCCGTCATTTCAACCCTGCATCCAGCGTACAACGCCGGAGATGCCGTCCACGGCGACCATGGCGCCATCCGGTATGCGACGGGTTGCCTCGGGCGCGCCCAGCACCATCGGGACGCCGCGCTCGCGCGCGAGCGCGGCGAGGTGGGAGGTGCTGCCGCCAAGCTCGGCGACCACGCCGGCAACGCGCGGCAGGATCTGGCCCAGGGCGGGCCCGGCCATCTTTGTCACCAGGACATCGCCGGGCGCCACGCGCGCGAGCTCGCATTCGCAGCTCACCACGCAGGCGCGTCCGGTCGCCCAGCCCGTGCCGGCGGGCTGGCCGTTGATGCGCGGGCGCTGCCGCCACGCTTCGTCCGGCACCACGGCGGCCCGCAGATGCAGCGGGCGCGCCTGCAGCAGCTTGAAGCCCGCATCGTCCAGCACCCACTCGATCTCGACCGGCATGTTCATGAGCGCCTCGACTTCATGCACGAGGCGGGCCAGCTCGATCGCCTGCCCGGCGTCCAGGCACAACGCGGGCGAGCACACGCTGCCGCCTGTTCCCGGGCGGCTGATGTGCACGCAACCTGCGGCGTGCCGTTTTTGCTTCGACCCCGGGATGGATTCCTTGAGCTTTCCGTCCCGGGTCAGGAGATAGCGGTCCGGCGCGACTTCTCCCTGCGCGATGGCGGAGCCGAGACCCCAGGTGGCGTTGATGAGGATATCGCCCCCGGCCGTCCCGCTGAGTGCTCCGCCCGCGCAGCGGGCCGCGACGAGCGGCTGCACGAGCAGCGCCATGGCAGTGTCGGACGGATCGAGACCGTGGGCCGCCATGTAGCGTAGCGCGCGCGTGGACCACAGCGCGGCCCAGCACGCGCGCACCGCGGTAAGAAATTCGGTTTCGTCCTCGATCTCAAGAAAGCTCTCGAACTGGCCCGCGAAGCTCGACCCGTTCCGGTCTTCCACGAGAGCGGAGGAGCGCACCACCAGGCGCGCCCCGGGGTTGCGCCCGAGCAGCGCGCGGCGCGCGGCGAGGAGCGATTCGCGGACTTCCGGCACGACGGACTCGCCCATGAGGTTGAGTTTCATGGCCAGCGCGTGGCGCCGCGCCTGCGGGCCATCGTCCGTCCCGAACACCCCGCGTGCCGTTGCTTCGAGACCCAGCGCGGCAATCTGCGCGCGATAGGCGTCTGCCGTAAGACAGTAGCCGTCGGGTACGGGCAGGCCGGCGTGCCCGAGGGCCGCGAGATTCGCGGCCTTGGGCCCGACCCGGCCGGCGTCCGCCGCTTCGCGTGCGAAGAGCGCAATGATGAACGGCGCCATGGAGGCGTCACGAAGCATGGGAATCGATGACGATGCGCAGGATGCGGCCCGGGTTCCGCTCGTATTCCTCGAACGCTTCCGCGGTGCGGGCGAGCGGGTAGGTCGTCGTCACGAATCCGGCTACGTCCACCTTGCCCGATGCGACCAGTTCGGCGGCGGGCGCCAGGTCCGCGGGCAACAGCGCGCGCGAACCGATGATGCTGATCTCCTTGTAGTAGAGCGGGAACGTCGTGAAACCGGGCACGGTGTCGTGACAAATCGCATACGGGGAGAGGCGGCCGCCGGGACGCAGCATGTCTATCGCCGCCCCGGGCGTGGCGGGACCGCCCACCGTGTCGACCACGATGTCGGCGCCGTGCCCGCCCGTCAGCCGCAGCACCTCGGCCGCTGCCGCTTCGGCACCGGCGTCGATCGCGTGATGGGCGCCCATGCGTTCGGCCAGGTCGAGCTTCCATCTGCTGCGGGAGACGGCGATCACCGGATCGGCGCCCGCCAGCACCGCGAGCCGCGTGTGGAGCAGGCCGGTCGTGCCTTGCCCGAGCACCACGACCGATTCGCCGGACCGGATGGCGACGCGGTCCTGGGCGTGCTTGACGGTGGCGAGCGTTTCGATGAGCGTAGCCGGAGCGAGCGGGAGCGTGCCGGGCAGGGGATGGACGTAGCGCGCCTCGAGGCTCACGAATTCGCTCAACGACCCGTCCACCTCGCGGCCGAACAGGCCGGCATTGCGGCACAGGTTCTCGGCGCCGCGCAGGCACTGGTCGCAGCGCTTGCACGAGATGACGGGGTTGATGATGACGGGCTGGCCCGGGCGCAAGCTTGTGACCCCCGGCCCGACCGACTCGATGGTGCCGGTGGCCTCGTGGCCCATCACGACCGGGTAGCGGACGCCCGGGTGCCGGCCCGTGTAGATCTCGAGGTCGGTGTGGCACACCGCCGTGGCAGCCACGCGCACCACGACTTCGCCCGGTCCCGCGGCCGGCTTGGGGCGTCCGACGATCTCGAATCGCCTTGGAGTCCCCAGTACGGCGGTCCGCGTCCGCTCTCCCATCACACCCCGGTTGCGGCGCTCACCGGCCCGCCAGCGTCGAATAGCCCGGCAGCGGATCCACGACCGTGATCTGCTCGACCGGGAAGTTGGAGATGATCTCGATCTTGTCCTGGTGGACGATCAGCATCTCCTCGATCCGCACGCCCCACTGGTACATCTTGCCGTGCTGGGTCTCGAGCGCGAACACCATCCCTTCCTTGATTTCGACCGGATGGTCGAGCGACCAGATGCGCGAGATCACCGGCGGGTCGTACTGCGCGAGGCCCAGGCCGTGGCCCCACAGGTTGGCTGCGGCCTGATCTTCCTCCGCATAGCCCCACGTATCCTTTGCCGAGGGCCACTTCGAGGCGATCTCGCGCGTCGTCGTTCCGACCTTCACCGCCTTGATCGAGTCGTAGAGCCACTTCAACGCCGTCGCGTAGACGTCCTTCTGCTCCTGGGTCGGCTCCTTGCCGGCGCAATAGGTGCGGTAATAGCACGATTTGTAGCCGTTCCAGGTGAGCGCGGCGAGGTCCATGAACACGATGTCGCCCGGCTTCACGATCCGGTCGGAGAAATTGCGCCAGTTGGGCCAGGTATTGGGGCCCGAGGAGACGATCACGTCCTCCACGTCCTCCATGCCCGGAATGGAGTAGAGGAACTCCATGATGTGGGCGGTCAGCTTGTTCTCGGTCAGGCCGGGCTTCAGGAACTTCATGAATTCCCAGTGCGCGGCGTCGCCGATGGCGCCGACCATGCGCAGGCATTCCTGCTCGTCCACGTTCTTGACGGCGCGCGCCTCCATCATCGGCGTCATGCCGTCGGCCCAGTCGATCTTCCTGTCCTTGAACACCTGGATCATGTTGATATCCATGAAGTCGACGCCCAGCTTCATGCCGGCGACGTTGCTCTTCTTCATTTCCTGGAGGATCGCATGGGTGAACTTGGTGACCTGCTGGATCGAGGCCGGGCCCGCCGCGCCCTTGATCCAGGCGTACGACCAGCGCACGTTCTCCTTCGGAATCCACGGCGAATGACGCTCGATCTGGTAGCCGATATCGCCCTGCTCGAACAGCACCGGCGCGTCGTCGCCGCACAGCACGGCGTAGCGCAGGCCCGGCTTCAGCCGGTTCCAGCCCGGCGTGAGGGTGCTCGTCACGTAGCGGACGTTTTCGTCGTACATCAGCAGCAGCGCGCCCAGACCATGCGCCTTCATCCGCTCCCGCGCCCGCTCGAGCCGGTAGTTGCGCAAGCGGTCCCAGTTGACGCGCTGCTGCCAATCCAGTCCCACCATCCCGAAATTCGCCATCTCAATCTCCATCGTGTATTCAAATAACGCGCTGCAGCCATTCGCGATGTCTGCCGGCCCTTATTCGGTCCGGATATTCGCGTCCTTGATCACCTTTCCGAATCGCGCCGTCTCCGACTGCACGAAGGCGAGAAAATCCCCGGGCGACTTGCTGGTGACGATCGTGGCACCGCCCTCGGCGAAGCGCTTGATCACGGTGGGGTCCTTCATCGCTTCGGTGCCGTATTTGAAGAGCGCGTTGACCACGGGCCGCGGCGTGCCCTTCGGCACGAAGATGCCCTGCCAGGATCCGACCACCGCGTCGACGAATCCCTGCTCGCGCATGGTCGGGATTTCCGGGTAGGCCGCGTTGCGCTTGGGCGAGATCACGCCCAGCATGCGGATCCGGCCCTGCTTGGCGAAATTGACCGCCGACGAGAAAGTCACGAACATCAGCTGGACCTCGTTGGCGAGGAGACCGATCATCGCCGGCCCCGCCCCGCCCTTGTAGTTGATCTGGACCGCGTCCGTTCCGGTGGGGCGCAGAAACATGATCATTTCCAGCGTGTTCGCGCTGCTCGGCGCCGCCGCGCCGTAGTTGAGCTTGCCGGGATTGGCCTTCATGTGGGCGATCAGCTCCTTCACGCTCCTGGCGGGAACGGAAGGGTGCACGACCAGGCTGCCGGGAACGTCCACCACCTGCGTGACCGGGATCAGGTCCCGCAGCGGCTTGATCGGGAACTTGGTGTAGTAATTCGGGTTGATCGCCATCGTGCCGACGTTGCCCTGCAGGAATGTGTAGCCGTCGGGGGTGGCGCGGGCGGCGACTTCCACCCCGATGTTGCCGGCCGCGCCGCCGCGGTTGTCCACCACGACCGGCTGCTTGAACAGTTCGGCCAGCGCCGGCTGGATGATGCGCCCGGCGAAATCGGACGCGCCGCCGGGGGCGAACGGCACGATCATGCGCACCGGCCGGCTCGGGTACTCGTCCTTGCTCTGCGCCAGCGCGCCCGGCAAACCGGTCATCAGGAGCAGCACCGAGACTATAACTCTATGAACTTTCATATATCTCCTCCCAGGTTGTGATAAGACATGCCTTTCAGATCAGCCCTGCAATAGCTCCTCAACCGCGATCGGCAGTTTGAGCGGCCGTTTCAGCTTCGCCGACATGTCGATCGCCTTGGTCAGCATCAGCCGGTCGTGCGCTTCGGCGGCGGTCGCATGCTGTGTCTCGAGCCCGAGCGCAAGCCGGGTGAGCCAGGAGTTGGTTTCCTCGCGCATCGGGCCGCGCAACTCGCCCAGGGCCATGTCGCCGACCGGGTAGCTGGTCAGGAAATCCACGCGGCGCGATTGATCGGGGGCATAGCCTTCGCCCTGGAATCTGTCGCTCGCGAGCACGATGTCGCGATGGGTGTCGTCTATGGTGAGCACGCCATCGGTGCCGACAATGCCGATTTCCAGGCTGTAGACCGCGCCCGGCCACACGACGGGCAGCGCCCACGAGATCACGCCGTGGTAGAAACTGCCGTCGTCGAAGGTGATGAGGTAGCCGGTGCCG
The DNA here is from genome assembly GCA_016177355.1 of Betaproteobacteria bacterium. GTDB lineage: Bacteria > Pseudomonadota > Gammaproteobacteria > Burkholderiales > SG8-41 > SG8-41. The sequence goes on from JACOVL010000103.1 coordinate 6,405, forward strand.
TCTATGCCTTTCCATTCCGGCCCCAGCGCCTTGTTCACCGAGCGCGCGTAGACTTCCACCGGCTTCTTCTTCTCCATCATCCACATCACGATGTCGAGCGCGTGCGTGCCGGAGATCACCATCGGGGAAATCTCCGCCGGGTTGTCCGTGCGCTGGTAGTTGTCTATCGCGACCAGCCGGTTCATGAAAG
>JACOVL010000104.1 GCA_016177355.1 Betaproteobacteria bacterium
CTTGCGGAGGTTGCCGTCGAATTTCTCGCCCATGCCGTAGATCACGGTCGGGTCGGCCTGCAATATCATGCCTTTGCGCAGGCGGTTGACGAATACCGCGGCGATCAGCGTACGGTCCTCCTTTTTGCCGGTCTCTTTCTCGACGATGGAGGCAAGTATCAACGCCTCGTACGGCGTCGTGAACGGCAGGCTGCCCGCGCGTTGTTCCCACCGGGCCGCGAGGTGCGATCGCATCAGCCGGTGCGAGCGGCGCAGCACGGCAAGATCGCTCGCTCCGCCGCTGAAATAATAGGTGTCCGGAAAGAACCATCCCTCGGGCAGCGTTTCGGTGCTGCCGAGACGCCGCAGTATTTCGGCGTCGCTCAGCTCCCGGGTGTCGTGGCGGACCGCCGGATGCTCGTCGAGCACTTTTCGCATTTGCTTGAAGGTCCAGCCTTCTACGAAGGTTACCGCGACCAGCTTGACATCACCTTGCGCGACCTTCTGCAACAACAGATAGGGGGTCAGCGGCGGGGCTACCTCGTAGTTCCCGGCTTTGACGTCGCCGGCCTTGCCGAGGACGCGCGCCAGGACTTCGAATGGTTCGGGGCCGGGTAACACGCCGGCCTGCGTCATCTGTTGCGCCGCGCCGCGCAGGCTGCTGCCCGACCTGATGCTGAATTCGAGCGGCGCCGAGCCGAGCTCGAGCTCGCCGTGCGCGTAGTACGCAAGCCATGCGGCCGCGAGCCCGACGCCCGCGAGCGCAACGCCGAAGAGCAGCACGAATGCCCGTATCGCTTTGTTCAGCAATCAGATCTTGCGGAAAACCAGGCTGCCGTTGGTGCCGCCGAATCCGAACGAGTTCGACAGCGCGACGTCGATTTTCATCCGGCGCGCCGCGTTCGGCACGTAATCCAGGTCGCACTGCGGGTCGGGGTTGACCAGGTTGATGGTCGGCGGCGCGACCTGGTCCCGTATCGCAAGCACCGAAAACACGGCCTCCACCCCGCCCGCCGCGCCGAGCAGATGCCCGGTCATGGATTTGGTCGAGCTGATGGCGAGCTTCCGGGCGTAATCGCCGAAATAATTCCTGACGGCGACCGTTTCGGCGATGTCGCCGAGAGGCGTCGAGGTGCCGTGGGCATTGACGTAGTCCACCTGCTCGCGATTGAGCCCGGAGTTCCTGAGCGCGTTGGCCATGCAGCGGACCGCGCCCTCCCCGTCCTCGCACGGTGCCGTGATGTGATGCGCATCGGCGCTCATGCCGTAGCCAGCGAGTTCGCAGTAGAGGTTCGCCCCGCGCTTGCGCGCGCGCTCGTATTCCTCCAGTACCAGGATGCCCGCGCCCTCGCCCAGCACGAAACCGTCGCGGTCCCTGTCCCAGGGGCGGCTTGCAGTCGCAGGATCGTCATTGCGCCCCGACAGCGCGCGCGCCGCGCAGAAGCCGCCGACGCCGAGCGGCGAGACGCACGACTCGGAGCCTCCCGCGACCATGACGTCGGCGTCACCGTACTCGATCAGGCGGCCTGCCTCGCCGATGCTGTGGTTGGCGGTCGTGCACGCCGTGACCACCGCCAGATTCGGCCCCTTCAGACCGTACATGATGGAAAGCTGGCCCGAGATGAGGTTGATGATCGTGCCCGGGACGAAAAACGGCGAAATCTTGCGCGGGCCGCCGGCGATCAACGCGTCGCGGGTCTCCTCGATCAGCGGCAGCCCGCCGATGCCGGAGCCGATGCATACCCCGATCTGCTCGCGCGCCTCGCGCTCGAAATCGAGCCCTGAATCCTTGATCGCCTCGATTGCCGCCGCCAGCCCGTAATGGATGAAGGTGTCGAAGCGGCGGGCCTCCTTGGCCGAAAGGCAGCTGGCCGGATCGAAGCCCTTCACCTCGCCCGCGATCTGCGAGCTGTAGGCGGATGGGTCGAAACGGGTGATGCGGGTGATGCCGGATTTGCCGGCGACGATGTTCTGCCAGGCGCCGGGAACCCCGATCCCGACGGGGGAAACGATGCCGAGCCCGGTGACGACGACTCTACGCCTGGACAAATTCGCTCCGGACGGGCCGCGGCTCAGGACTTGAGGTGGGCCTTGATGTAATCGATTGCCTGCTGGACGGTGGCGATCTTTTCGGCTTCCTCGTCGGGAATCTCGGTCTCGAATTCCTCCTCGAGCGCCATCACCAGCTCCACCGTATCAAGCGAGTCCGCGCCGAGATCGTTCACGAACGACGATTCGTTCTTGACGTCCGCCTCGTTGACGCCCAGCTGCTCGGCAACAATTTTCTTGACGCGTTGCTCGATGTTTTCCATGCGAATCCCCTTTCCTCTACAGGATGAAATGTGCTTGCGGTTCACCCTCAATCCCGGCTGCTGCGGGGGGTGGTCGAAGTTCAGTCAGGGCGCTATTTTACCAGATTCAACATGTCAAAAATGTTCCAATAATTCAATGGTTAACAATCATTCCATGTGCATGCCGCCATTCACATGCAGCGTGCACCCGGTGACGTAGTCCGCCCCGGGAGAAGCCAGGAACAGCACGGCGGCCGCCACGTCCTCCGGCCGCCCCAGCCGCCCCAGCGGGATGCGCTGGGTCAGGGCGGCGCGCTGCGCCTCGTCCAGCGTCCGGGTCATGTCGGTCTCGATGAATCCCGGCGCGACGCAATTGACGGTAACGTTGCGGCTGCCGATCTCGCGCGCGAGCGATTTGGAGAAGCCGACGACGCCGGCCTTCGCGGCGGCGTAGTTGGCCTGGCCGGGGTTGCCGATGGCTCCGATCACGGAGGTGATGTTGATGATGCGCCCGTAGCGCGCCTTCATCATCGAGCGCAGCACCAGCTTGGACAGGCGATAGACCGGCTTGAGGTCGGTCGCCATGATCTCGTCCCACTCCTCGTCTCTCATGCGCACCAGCAGGTTGTCGCGCGTGATGCCGGCGTTGTTGACCAGGATGGCGATGTCCCCGAATTGCTTCTGGACTCCGGACACGACCGATTCGGACTGCCGCGCGTCGTTGACGTTCAGCACCACGCCGCCGCCCTGGATGCCGGCGCCGGCCAGCTCGCGCCGGATGCCCTCCGCCCCCGCCGCCGTGGTCGCGGTTCCGGCCACCACCGCGCCGTGGCGCCCGAGCTCGAGCGCGATCGAGCGGCCGATGCCGCGCGATGCGCCGGTGACGAGAGCGATTTTTCCTTCGAGCATCACTGTTTGAGCGCCCGCAGCGCCTGTTCGAGCGACGCGGGATCGGCAATAGCATACCCCTGGAGCCTGTCGTCTATGCGCCGGGTCATGCCGGCCAGCGCCTTGCCCGGCCCGCACTCCGCGACGTGCGCGACGCCCGCCGCCGCGATCTTGCGCACCACTTCCACCCAGCGCACCGGGCTGCACGCCTGGCGCGCCAGCGCGTCCTTGATGCGTTGCGGGTCTTTTTCCGCCGCCACGTCCACGTTGTTCACGGTCGGGATGCGCGGCGCGCTGAAACCGACCTTGGCGAGGTAGCCGGCGAGGCGGTCGGCTGCGGGCTTGAGCAGCGAGGAATGGAACGGCGCGCTGACCGGCAGCATCATCGCCCTTTTGGCGCCCTGCGCTTTTGCGGCCGCTGCGCCGCGTTCCACTGCTGCTTTATGGCCGGCGATCACCACCTGGCCCGGCGCGTTGAAGTTTACCGGCTCTACGATCTGGCCCTGTGCGGCGTCGCTGCAGGTTGCGCGCACGGCGTCATCGTCGAGCCCGAGGATCGCGGCCATGGCGCCCTCGCCCATCGGCACCGCTTCCTGCATGGCTTGCGCGCGGAAGCGCACCAGGGGGAGCGCGTCGCGGAACGCAACCGCTCCGGCCGCCACCAGCGCAGTGTATTCGCCCAGGCTGTGGCCGGCGACGATGGCCGGTTCGGCGCCGCCCGCCTCGCGCCAGGCGCGATACACCGCGTAGCCCGCGGTGAGCATGACGGGCTGGGTATTGACGGTGGCATTGAGCTCTTCCGCCGGCCCTTCCGCGACGAGCTTCCACAAGTCCTGCCGGAGCGCGTCGGCTGCCTCGGCGAACACCGCGCGCACCGCTTTCGATTCCGCGAAAGCCTGCATCATGCCCACCGACTGCGAACCCTGTCCCGGAAAGATAAAGGCGAATTTCACCGCGTCACCAGCGCATCAGGACCGCGCCCCACGTGAAGCCGCCGCCCACCGCTTCGAGCAGCACGTGCTGGCCGGGGCGTATGCGTCCGTCGCGCGCCGCCTCGTCGAGCGCGAGCGGGATCGAGGCCGCCGAGGTGTTGGCGTGGCGGTCCACCGTCACCACCACTTTTTCCATGCCGAGGCCGAGCTTTTTCGCGGTCGCCCGGATGATCCGGATGTTGGCCTGGTGCGGGACCAGCCAGTCGATGTCGGCCTTTTGCAGCCGGTTTGCCGCCAGCGCCTCCCCGACGATGTCGTCGAGCACCTTGACCGCGAACTTGAACACCCCGCCGCCGTCCATCTGCAGCAACGGCCGCCCGCTGACTTTGCCGCCGCACACGGTTCCAGGCACCGACAGCATCCCGGCGTGCGAGCCATCGGCGTGCAGGTGGCTCGACAGGATGCCCGGGGTGTCGCTGCGCCGGAGCACGACCGCGCCGGCGCCGTCGCCGAACAGCACGCAGGTGGTGCGGTCGTTCCAGTCGAGGATGCGCGAATACACTTCGGTCCCGACCACGAGGACATGCCGGTGCTGCCCCGACCGCACGAACTGGTCGGCTGTTGCAAGCCCGTAGATGAAGCCGCTGCACACCGCATGCACGTCGAACGCCGGGCAGCCCCGCACGCCGAGCTTGGATTGCAGCAGGCACGCCGTGCTCGGGAACACCATGTCGGGGGTGGCGGTTGCCACCACGATGAGGTCGATATCGGCGGCGGCGATCCCGGCCGCTTCCAGCGCCTTGCGGCTGGCGTGCAGCGCGAGATCGCTCGCGCTTTCGTCCTCCGCGGCGACGTGCCGCTGCCGGATCCCGGTGCGCGTGTAAATCCACTCGTCGGTGGTGTCCACCATGCGCTCCAGCTCATGGTTGGTCAGCACCCTGGCCGGGAGATAGCTGCCGGTGCCGGCGATCCTGGAGCGGTTGCCGCTCACGCCGCGCTCTTGTGGATGGCCGCCATGCGTTCCGCGATATGCGCGAGCACGCCCGTGCGGGCCTCTTCCAGCGCCCGCCGGATCGCGAATTCGAAGGCGTAGGCGTCGGCGGAGCCGTGGCTCTTGATCACGATGCCGCGCAGCCCGAGCAGGCTCGCGCCGTTGTAGCGGCGGTGATCCACGCGCTGCTTGAAGGCGTTGATGACCGGCAGCGCGACCAGGCCCGCCAGCCGGGCGTAGGGATTGCGCCCGAATTCCTCGCGCAGGTAGGTGGCCAGCATCTGCGCCAGCCCCTCGGAAGTCTTGAGCGCGACGTTGCCGACGAAACCGTCGCAAACGATGACGTCGGTGGTGCCCTTGTAGATGTCGTCGCCTTCGACGTAGCCGTGGAAGTTGAGGCCGCTCGCGCGCATCAGCTCCGCGGCGCGCTTCGTGAGCTCGTTGCCCTTGATGTCCTC
>JACOVL010000117.1 GCA_016177355.1 Betaproteobacteria bacterium
AGCGTGCTCTCGGGCGAGGACATGAGGATGCTCGAGGGGATGCTGCGCGGCACCGACATCGTGGTGGTGAGCGACGAGGTCTACGAGCACATCGTGTTCGACGGCCACCGGCACCAGAGCGTCGCGCGCTTCCCGGGGCTCGCCGAGCGCAGCTTCGTCGTCTCCTCATTCGGCAAGACTTACCACGTCACCGGCTGGAAGATGGGCTACGTGCTGGCGCCGCGCGAGTTGATGGCCGAATTCAGAAAAGTCCATCAATTCAACGTGTTCGTCGCGAACGGCCCGATCCAGCACGCGCTCGCCGAATACATGGGAAACAAGGACGCATATCTCTCACTCGCCGCGTTCTACCAGAAGAAGCGCGATTTCTTCCTCGATGGCGTGAAGGGCTCGCGCTTCAAGCCGCTGCCTTCGCGCGGCACCTTCTTCCAGAACCTCGCCTACGACGCGATCAGCGACGAGAAGGACGCCGACCTCGCGATCCGGCTCACCCGGGAGCACAAGGTGGCCTCGATCCCGGTGTCGGTGTTCTACCGCGAGCCGCCGCCGCACCGTGTGCTGCGCTTCTGCTTCGCCAAGTCCGAGGACACACTCGCCCGCGGCGCGGAAATCCTGTGCCGGATCTGATGGGCTATTTGCTCCAGTTGATCTCGCGCGCGGTGCGGGCGCCGATCACGACGTCGTCCATGCCCGCGGGGATTTCCGCCTGCGTCTCCGAGACCGGGATGCGTCCCGCCATGATCTCGGCCTGCGTCTGCGGGTGTAGCGGCTCGGCGCGCGGGTCGGCGTAGCCGTCGGGAAACAGGGGAAGGTTGCCCTTGAAATCGTACTTGTCGGTCGCCCCCAGCGCGTGCAGCAGCTCGTGCGCGATGATGACGTTGTTCGACCCCGCCATGTCGTCGCTTGCGAATGCGTTCACCAGACCGAGCAGTCCCTTCTGCAATCCGGTCGAGTGCGAGAGCCGCTGCCGCGCGGCCGGATCGTGGTACGAAACGAAAACCCGCACATCCGGCTTCGGTCCCCTGTAGGCATCATTGCGGTACGCCCAGTAGCGCACCTTCAGGCTCCACAGGATCACTTCGGGCTTGCTGCCGCCGAACGGCGCCGCGGGAGGCTGCGATGATACGGGCGGGGCGATCCTTACCTCGACGGGCTGGCGCAGCGCGACGCCGTGCTTCTTCCCCTCGTCCCTGAAAAATACCTCGATCGGCCCGAACGAGGCGTTCCGCAGCCCTTCGATATAACGCGCCGTGGCCTGCCCGCCGTCGGCGTTGATCGGGTAGATCGTCACGCGCAGCGTGTTGTTCCACTCGGCGGTGCGCGAACGCGCAAGCCACGCCCCCTGCGCGACCGTGGCCAGGATGAACAGCAGAACGGCGATGCGTATCACGCGCCACATGGTTTGCAAAACCCGTCCAAGCTCCTACACTTCGCACTCTAGGGGAGAACGGCATGGCGGACAACCGCGACACGGCGGTGATCGTCGGGGTGGGGCACGGACTGGGCATGGCGCTGGCGCAGCGTTTCGCGCGCGCCGAGATGAACGTCGTGATGGCCGCGCGCAACGCGGCGAAGCTCGAAGCGCTCGCCTCCGAATTCAGCGGCATCGTCCACCACACGATCGCCGTTGCCTGCGACGCGACGCGCGAGGCGGACGTGGAAGCGCTGTTCCAGCGCGTCGGCGCCGAATTGGGCCCGCCCCGGCTCGTCGTCTACAACGCCGGCGCCTTCGTGCGCAAGGGAATCCTGGAGACCACCGCGGAAGAGTTCGAGCGCTGCTGGCGCGCCGGCTGCCTCGGCGGGTTCTTCGTCGGGCGCGAAGCGGTGCGGGCGATGCTCGGAGCGAAGACCGGCGGCCGCCATCGCGGCACCATCATCTTCACCGGCGCCACCGCGTCACTCCGCGGCGGCGCGAATTTCCACAATCTCGCGGTGGGGAAATTCGGGCTGCGCGCGCTCGCGCAGAGCATGGCGCGGGAGTTCCAGCCGCAGGGCATCCACGTCGCGCACGTCATCATAGACGGCCAGATCGAAGCCGAGCGCCCGGGGCGCAGTGTCGCCGGGCGCGGGCCGGACGCCGTGCTCTCGCCCGCCGCCATCGCGGAATCCTACTATCAGCTACACTTGCAGCCGCCGAGCGCGTGGACGCTGGAGCTCGACCTCAGGCCGTACGTCGAGAAATTCTAGGAGGAACCATGCCGGTCAGATGGGACACCGTTACCGTGAACGGCCAGCCGATGCGCGTCTACATCGGCGTGCCGGAGGGCGAGCCGCGCCGGGCGGGGATACTCGTCGCGCAGCACGGCGCGGGCGTGGACGGGTTCGTGCAGGATGTCGTGAACCGGCTCTTTCGCCGCGGCTACGTCGCCGCCGCGCCGGCGCTGTATCACAGACAACCAGTTGATATTAAAGATAATTTAACGCGGATCGGGATGCTGCGCGACGACGAGATCGTCGCCGACATGAACGCGACGCTCGCCCACATGAAAGGCCTGAAAGATCCCGCCGTCGGTCCCGTTGGCGTCGTCGGCTTCTGCATGGGCGGGCGCGTCTCGTACCTGATGGCCGCGGCGAACGCCGAGATCAAGGCGTGCGCGGTGTTTTACGGCGGGAATATCCTCAAGCAGTGGGGCAGCCTGCCCACGCCGTTCGAGCGCACCAACGACATCAAATGCCCCGTAATCGGGTTCTTCGGGATGGAGGACACCAATCCGAGCCCCGACGACGTGAACAGGATAGACGCGGAGCTCGCGCGCCTCGGCATGCCGCACGAGTTCCACCGCTACAACGGCGCCGGGCACGCCTTCCAGAATTTCCTCGACGCGGCGCGCTACCGCGAGCGCCCGGCGCGCGGCTCGTGGAGCGAGATGCTCGCGTTCTTCGCGCAGCACCTCAGGTAAATATCAGAGCACGCCGGACAGCCCGCCGTCCACGTTGATGCAGCAGCCAGTGACGTAGCTCGCGGCATCCGAGGCGAGGAACGCGATCACGCCCGCCACTTCCCCGGCTTCGCCCATGCGCCCGAGCGGGACGGTTTTCCCCGTCTTGTCGTAATGCTCGGCGACGCTCAAGCCCTGGCGCGCGGCGCTCCGTTCCTGCTGCTTGGACTTGATCTTTCCCACCGCGACGGCGTTCACCAGGATGTTGAACGGCGCGAGCTCTTTCGACAGCGCCTTGGTCAGCGCCAGCCCCGCGGCGCGGCTGATCGTGGTCGGAAACGACCCCGCGAACGGCGCCTTTGCGCCCACCATGTTGAGGCTGATGATGCGCCCGCCGCCGTGCTTCTTCATGTGCGGGACCGCGGCGCGCGTGGTGCGGATATGGGCGAAGACCTTGATGTCGAGGTCGCTCTGCCACGCCTTGTCGTCCACCGCGTCGAACGCGAGCTGGCCGGTGCCGCCGGCGTTGTTGACGACGACGTCGACCCGCCCATAGCGCTTGACCGTCTCCTCGATGAAACGTTCGGCGTCACCTGCTCTGGCCGCGTCGGCCACCACCGCCAGCACATCCGCGCCCGATTTCTTCAGCTCGCCGGCGAATGCATCGAGGACATCCTGGCGGCGCGCGCAGATCGCGATCTTCGCGCCCTCCTGCGCGAACCGCAGCGCGGTCGCCCGCCCGATACCCTCGCTGCCGCCGGTGATCGCGACGACTTTCCCCTTCAATCCGAGTTCCACTGGCTTCCTCCTGCGGCGCGAAAGTGATCGCACCATCATGATCGAAACGCGATTGTGGCACACGGCGCGCCCCGCGTCGCGGTTTGCTAAACTGCGCGCTCACGGTCCCGGGACGGGCACGCCATGAAGAAACTCTTCGACAAGGAACTCGCGGAGGCGATGGAGCAGCTGTGCGACGAGACCTGCGAGGCGATGCAGCTCGCCCGGGTCAGCCCCGACCTCGACGACCTTTCCGCCTGCCTCGCGGTCGCGCTGCTCAAGATCGGGCTGGCGACCGGCTTCGTCGAGCAGCGCCATCCCGGCTTTGCGAAGGAAATCGAGGTCAAGCGCCAGCGCGTGATCGCCGCGCTCGCCAGGGAACAGCAGGAGAAAAAACACTGAGCGACCGGCTGCCGGCCACCGGCCGCTGATTTTCAGCGGCCGCCGGTGGAAGCTTCCTGCACGCCGATGAAGCTGTGGTCGCAGAAGCCGGGGTCGGAGCTGTCCTTGAGGGCCTCGTACACCGCGTCGGGGTCGGACAGCACTTTCGGGTCGAAATGCCGCGACTGCATCGCGCCGTAGGTCATGCACACGCCGCGCCGGTCGCGGTCGATGCAGTCGTAGACCGTGGTGAGGACGTACATGCCGGCGACGTGGTCTATGAAATGCAGGTACTTGGCGGTCCGCGCCATCCGCACGTCCCGGGCGCCGGCCATGCGCGTAGTGATCTGCCGCGCCTGTTCGCCCTCTATGCCCTGGAAGTACGTGAGCGACTGGGAGCGCCCTTCCACCAGCACCAGGTCGCCGCTCGCCCGGTCCACTTCGTACGCCTGGTAGAACGCGCAGTGGACGAATTTCGACTGCACCAGGTTGTCGAACACGGCGTTCTGCGCCTGCGCTGCAACCGCGAACGACAGCGAAAGCGTCACGATTCCGAACCCGTGTTGCAGCGCGCGTTTCATCCGGCCTAGTTTGCGCTTTTCATCCCCGCATGTCCACGTTTTCCCTGCTCATCTCCTTGAAAACGTTAATAAGTCACTTGACGCCGGCCGCTTCGCGCGCCGCGCCATCGCTTACCGGCGCCTGCGGACGAAATCGGCCATCGCTTCGTAAACGGCCTTGCGGTGCCCGACCGCCATGATGCGGAGTATCCGGCGCGGCCGGCCGATTAAGGAGGTGGGTTGACTTTATGTGCTATTAATAGCACAATATATGCGTGAAACAGCACATATACCCATTGCTGGCATCGCATCGCCGGAAGCTCGGCATGTCGCAGCAAGAGCTCGCCGCTCGGGCAGGATTGCGTCGTGAAAAGGTGAATCGCATTGAAAGCAGGGACCAAAATATCGGCTTCAATGAATTTTGTCGTTTGGTCGACGCATTGGGACTGGAGCTATTTCTTCGCGAAAAAGGACAATCGGGTTCATCGCTTGAGCAAGGCGGATATCAATCCCAATCCGCACACTCCGCACGCCATCTGGAGCCTCAAGAGTTTCATAAAGCTTCTTTTATTGATGGCTCCAGGGCGAAGATTTTGAGTTGGGGGAAAGTCCCAAGGTGACCCCCCTGAAGCCGAAGGATGCAGCAGCCCTGGTCGTGCAAACGCGATCGGATAATGCAGTGCTCATAGGTGGTCAAGCCGTTGCATTCTGGATTCAGTACTTCGATATTCAGCCACGGCTGCCCGCTCTAACCGGCGATATCGATTACCTGGCGACAATAGCCGAGGCAAAGCGGGTATCCGCCCGCCTCAAGATTCCCCACAAACTCAAGACTGCATCACTGGATGATCACACGCCGAACAGCGCCGTGTTATCCGTAGAGATCCGCGGATATCCGGAGCCGGTGTTAATCGACTTTCTGGCAAGCATCATCGGCGTTGAATCGGAAGCTATAAAAATATCCGCGGTAGTCATTGAATTTGAGGGAGTGCCGATTCGCGTACTCCATCCATTACACTTATTGCAGACAAAGATTTGGAATCTTTACCGCCTGGAAAACAAGCGTACTCCTGAGGGGATTGAGCAAGCCCGGCTGGCGATCGAGATTGCCGCTGCATTCATGGAGCAAGCAAATATGCCCCGGAGAGCGTTATTGAATGCGATCGAGGCTGCCGGCAAGTTCGCCGCTACCGTGCCGGCACGTTATGCTGCCGAATATTTTAAATTGGACTGCCTGAAGGCTATACCTCGATCTGTCTTTCGTAAGGGAGTCCTGCCGGCAGAATTCCTCAATAAACGATGGCCACAAATATTAGCAGCCACCCAATAGCGAAAAAGTGACGCGGTGACGGAACCAAACCCCGCGCCTTGCGCGGGAGTCCGATTACCCATCACTGCCGTTCAGATCTTCCGCTTCCAGCCGAGCCAGGCGACGACAGCCCCGCCCATCACCTGCTCGAGGTCGCGGCCCTTCAGCCACGGCATCTCCTCGGTGAACATCGTCACGCATTGGCGGTAGGTGCACGGCATGCGGGTGATGTCGGTGCCCCAGAACGAGCGCTCGGGCCCGAAGGCCTCGACGATCCGGCGGAGATAATCGTGGATGTTCCGGTACGGATAGGGATGGCTCGAGGTGCTCGGCGCGCCCGACAGCTTGACCGCGACGTTGGGCAGTTTTGCGAGCGCCAGCATCTCGCCCAGGTTGGCATAGGCCGCGTCGTCCTTCACGTCGGCTCGGCCGCCGCCACGTCCGATGTGATCGATGTGCAGCTTGAGGCCGGGATGCCGCTCCGCGATCTTCCCCAGCACCTTGATGGTGTCGCCCGCGGCGAGGAGCCCGATGGGCAGCCCCGCCTTCTCGCAAGCCGCCCAGAGCCAGTCGAGCGAGCCGTCGGTCCACCAGCTTTTCTCATGCGGCTGGTTGAAGGTAAAGCGGAGCCCGAGCATGCCCGGCCGTTCGCGCCAGCGGGCGACGATCTTCTCGCGATCCGGGCTCAGCAGGTCGAAATGCCCGAGGATGCAGAACTTGTCCGGGTGCTTGCGCGCCGCCTCGACGGCAAGCGCGTTCGCCGGCTCGCCGAGCGCGCTGGGCGGATGGATGACCGCGCAATCGACGCCGGCCGGGGCCATTTCGGCCAGCGCAGCGTCAGCCGAATAGGTCGGGATCTGGCGGTGGTGGGGGCTCATCTTGCCGTTCTGCCAGAGATGGATCTGCGAATCGACGATCAGCATGTGCGTGCCTCGTTAATCGTTAATCGTAGGGTTCACATTACCAAGAAAGTGGACCCCGCTCCATCTTCTTCGTAACCTGGCTCCGTGCAACGCGCGGGGGTCATACCCGGTGACGATTACGGGTGACGAGATAATGCGTCACGCCGTCGCTTACCGGCGCCTGCGGACGAAATCGGCCATCGCCTCGTAGATGGCCCTGCGATGCCCGACCGCCATGATGCGGAGTATCCTGCGCGGCCGGTCTATCGCGTACACCACGCGGAAGCGCCTGACGCGGTATTTCCACAGCCCCTCGAGCTCCCGCTGCAGGGGCTCGCCCGCGGCGGGATCAGCGCTCAGCGCCCGGATCGCGGCCTTGATACCGCGCTTCACCTCCGGCGGCAGATGCCGGATGACTTCGGCGACGTGCGGGGGGATATCGGGCCGGTAGCCGGCCATCAGCGCCGACCGCTCTTGCGGGTCGGGCGGGCCTGGCGCAGCGGCTCCCCGAACACGTCCTCGAAGGACAGACCTTTCCGCCCGGAAGCGTAGAACGCGCGGCTCTCCCCGATCTGGCGCATCAGGTCCGGGTCGCTCAGCACGTCCAGCGTCTCCTTCAGCCGCTCGAATTCCGCGTAGTTCACCAGCACGGCCGCCGGCCTGCCGTTGCGGGTCACGACGACTTCCTCCTCGCGCTCCTCCACGCCCGTGACCAACTCGGGCAGGCGCGCCTTCACTTCCGATATCGGCAGGGTCTTCGCCACGGTAAATTCCAGGTTGACCAGAATTCTGGTCATCGTATGTTACCCGACATCCGCAGCCCTGAACAGCGGCGAATCAGGCCGCGTAACCTATTGATGCAAAAAAATAAATCTCTCGGTTATCCCACCCGGAACAAGCCGCGCTTCGCCGGAATAGCGTGGGTCACGAATCCTGGGGCGGGCCCTTCTGCCTTCATCCTTCTGCCTTCCGTCCGCAGTAAACCTGTATCCCCCGTAGCGCGTTGTTTCCCGTCAGAGGCCTTCCATGGACGGCAAGCGCAAAGACGCAGGCGGGCAAAGTGTGATTCCGGTAGAGAGAATCACGCAAGCCATCCTGTTGATTCGTG
>JACOVL010000108.1 GCA_016177355.1 Betaproteobacteria bacterium
CCGCGGCGCGCCGGTCGCGGAATTCGATCACCTCGGGGAAATTATGTCCGGTATCAATATGCAGCAGGGGAAACGGGAAACGCCCGGGGCGGAACGCCTTCTCCGCCAGCCGGGCGAGCACGGCCGAATCCTTGCCGCCGGAAAACAGCAGCGCGGGATGCTCGCACTCGCCCGCGACTTCGCGCAGGATGTAGATGGCCTCCGATTCCAGCCAGTCGAGATGGCTGCGCGCGGGAGCGGCGCAACGCAGGGGCGCGCGGGCACCGGCAACGAGACTCATGCCGGCTCCTTCGCGCGCACGACACCTCCGTCCGGACGCGCGTGCAGACCGCATTCCTTCGACCCGGGGTTCTCCCACCACCAGCGCCCGGCGCGGATGTCCTCGCCGGGGGCTACGGCGCGCGTGCACGGTGCGCAGCCGATGCTGAGATAGCCCCGGTCGTGCAACGCGTTGTACGGCACGGCGTGCGTCCGGATGTAGCCCCATACCTCCTCGTGGCTCCAGTCGGCGAGCGGATTGAACTTCGTCAGCCCGTAATCGGCGTCGTAAGATTCCAGCGCCAGTTCACTGCGGGTAACGGACTGCTCCCGTCGCAGACCAGTGACCCAGGCCCGCTTCCCGGCGAGCCCCCGGCGCAGCGGCTCGACCTTGCGGATATGGCAGCACGACTTGCGCAGCTCGACGCTGCCGTAGAAGCCGTTGATGCCGTGATCGTTCACGTAGGACTCCACTGATTCCTTGCGGGGAAACAGCACTCGCAGTCGCGCGCCATAACGCACGGCAATCGTGTCAAGCAGCGTGTAGGTCTCGACCGGCAGCCGTCCCGTGTCCAGCGTGAACACGTCGATAACCAGCCCGTTCGTGAAAATCAGGTCGGTCAGCACCATGTCCTCGGCGCCCAAGCTGCTGGAGAGCGCCGCAGGCGCATACTCCCGGGCGATCCGGCGCAGCAGCAGGCGCGCAGCGTCGGTTCTTTGGTGCAAGACATCAGTCATGAATGCAGTCTCTCTGCGGGTTGCACAACCAGTGGTTTCAGGCGTGTCGGGCCGGCCGCGCGGGCGGCAGCCGTCACGCGGTCTTACAGGCCGGCAGGATGCCGGGTTCCGCGGACACCGTGAGCGCCGGCGCGAACACCGCGCCGAGCATGATGACCACGGGGCCGGTGAGCCCGTAATCGGCGATGCGCGGGAGCGTCGCGAGCGTGAGCGCGATGCGGCGCGTTTCCGGCAAGGTCGCATTTTCCACGACCAGCACCGGCAAGCTGCGTGGCGCGCCGGCGGCAAGCAGCGCCTCGGTGATCGCCCCGGCCTCGCCCGCGCCCATGTAGATCACGGCGGTGTCGGCGGCGGCTGCGCTCTTCGCCCAGCCGCTCGGCGACGCGCCCTCTCCCACCCGTGGAGTGACGAAAACGACGCTCCGCGCGCGCCCGCGCTGCGTCAGTGAGATGCCCGCTTCCGCCGCCGCCGCCAGGGCGGAGGTCACGCCGGGAACGACTTCGTACGGAACGCCCGCGGCTTCGAGCGCGGAGATTTCCTCGTGCGCGCGCCCGAACAGCATCGGATCGCCGCCCTTCAGCCGCACCACCACGCGGTGTTTGCGGACGGCATCCACCAGCCGCTTGTTGATGAACTGCTGGGCGGTCGCGTGCCTGCCGCAGCGCTTGCCCACCGCGATTTTTTCGGCGCGCGCGGCGAGCGCCAGCGTGCCGGGGCGCACCAGCGCGTCGTGAAACACGATCTCGGCGCGGCCGAGGATTTCCGCCCCGCGCACCGTGATGAGGTCCGGCGCGCCGGGGCCCGCGCCGATGAGAAAGACCTTGCCTGGGGACCGCTTCATGGTCTTACGATCCCCGGCCCCCATCCGCCACGCCCCGGTCGCGGCGCCGGAACAGCGGTACCGGGCGCTCGACCGAAGCCTGGTAAGCCTCGCTGAAATCGCCGAATGCGGCGAGCGCCTCCTGCGGGTCCTCGCCCTCGCGCAGCGCGTAGGCATCGAAGCCGCAACTGGAGAGAAAGAAGAGCTGGTCGCGGAATATGTCGCCGATGGCGCGCAACTCGCCCTTCCAGCCGTAGCGGCTCCGCAGCAGCTGCGCGGTGGAGTAGCCGCGGCCGTCGCCGAACTTCGGGAAGTTCACCGCCACAATACCGAAATGCCGCAGATCCTCGGCGATCGCGGCCGGGTCCTCGTGGCTGTCGAGCCACACCCCGATTCTCCCGGGCCGGGCGAGTAACGCATTGCGCTCGACCTGCCACAGGGCGAGCGGCGCCAGGATATCGCCGGCGGGCGGGATCGCAGGCAGGCTGCCGTCCGGAGCGAGCTCAAGCCGCTGCCAGGGATCGGTTACGACTTGCCTGTCTTTGATGATGACTGCCATACACATGCTCCTTGAAGGGGTCTATGCCCAGGCGCCACACGACGTCGATGAAGCGTTCCTCCTCGCTCTCGCGCCGTCCCAGGTACACCCTGATCAGCTGCTCGATCACGTCGGGTATCTGCTCGCGCGCGAACGACGGCCCGATCACTTTTCCGAGCGCCGCACCTCCCCCGCCGCTTTGCGGCACCCCCTCCTTACCAAGGAGGGGAGAGGGGGTGGTTCGCCCCTGGTTGCCGCCGATGGAAATCTGGTACCACTCCTCGCCGTTCTTGTCCACGCCGAGGATGCCGATGTGACCGACGTGGTGATGGCCGCAGGAATTCATGCAACCCGAGATGTTGAGGTCGAGCTCGCCGATGTCGTAGACGTAATCCAGGTCGTCGAACCGCTCCTGGATCGCCTGCGCCACCGGGATCGACTTGGCGTTGGCGAGCGAGCAGAAATCGCCGCCGGGGCAGCAAATGATGTTGGTGAGGAGCCCGATGTTGGGCGTCGCGAACCCCAGCGCCTTCGCCGCCTGCCACAGCGCGTGCAGCTCCGACTGGCGCACATCGGCGAGGATCAGGTTCTGCTCGTGGGAAACCCGCAGCTCGCCCAGGCTGTAGCGGTCGGCGAGGTCCGCCACGGCGTCCATCTGGTCGGCAGTGGCGTCTCCCGGCGGGACGCCGGTCTTCTTCAGCGACAGCGTCACCGCCGCGTAGCCCGGCACCTTGTGCGGATGCACGTTGCGCCTTGCCCAGGCCGCGAAAGCCGGTTCGGCGGCGAGACGCGCGGCGTGCCCGGCGTCGTCGCCGGCGAGTTTCCCGTACGCCGGCCGCGTGAAGCGCCCTTCCACCCGCCGCACCTCTTCCGCGGTGAGCGTGGACGGCCCGTCCTTCAGGTGCGCCCATTCCGCCTCGACTTCCTCGCGGAACTTCTCCGGCGTGCGCGCCTTCACCAGGATCTTGATGCGCGCCTTGTGGATGTTGTCGCGCCGGCCGTAACGGTTGTAGACGCGGAAGATGGCTTCGAGGTAAGTCAGCAGGTGCGGCCACGGCAGGAATTCGTTGATCACGTGGCCGATGATGGGCGTGCGTCCCATGCCGCCGCCGACGATCACCCGGAAGCCGATCTCCCCGCCCGGCGAGGCGCCGTCCGAGCCGGTTCCCCTCGGGTCGCGCACCGCGTGCAGCCCGACGTCGTGGAGGAAGGTGGCGGCGCGGTCGGCTTCAGCGCCGTTCACCGCGATCTTGAACTTGCGCGGCAGGTAGGAGAACTCGGGATGGAACGTGGACCACTGGCGCAGCAGCTCGCACCAGACGAAGGAATCCACGATCTCGTCGCGCGCGATCCCGGCAAAGTGGTCGGTGGTGATGTTGCGCACGGAGTTGCCGCTGGTCTGGATCGCGTGCATCTGGACTTTCGCCAGCTCGGCCAGGATATCGGGCACGTCCTCGAGCTTCGGCCAGTTGAACTGGATGTTCTGGCGCGTGCTGAAGTGGCCGTAGCCGCGGTCCCACTTGCGGGCGATATGGGCGAGCGTGCGCAACTGGCGCGTCGCGAGCAGGCCGTAGGGGATCGCCACGCGCAGCATCGGCGCGTAGCGCTGGATGTAGAGGCCGTTGCGCAGCCGCAGCGGGCGGAAATCGTCTTCCGAGAGCTTGCCGGCCAGGAAGCGCCGCGTCTGGTCGCGGAACTGGACGACCCGCTCGTCCACCAGCCGCTGGTCGATTTCGTCGTACCGGTACATCGCCGTTTTCCCTGCAAATATCGAGGCTTGCATGGTAGCAGCGCCATGTTATATTCCAAAAGAATATTGTGTTAGACTATAATAACTATTGATTATTTAGTATAACCCTATGAAATTACAGCAATTACGCTATCTGCAAGAGGTCGCGCGGCGTGGCCTCAACCTGTCGGAAGCGGCCGAATCGCTCCATACCTCCCAGCCGGGGATCAGCAAGCAGATCCGCCAGCTGGAAGACGAGCTGGGGGTGGATATCCTGGTGCGCCACGGCAAGCGGGTGGTGGAGATGACCGAGCCCGGCCGCGTGATACTCGGCATCGCCGAGCGCATCCTGCAGGATACCGAGAACCTGAAGCAGGTCGGGCGCGAGTTCCGGGACCAGGCCGCGGGCACGCTCACGATCGCCACCACGCATACCCAGGCGCGCTACTCGCTGCCCAGGGTGGTGAGCGCGTTCAAGCGGCGCTATCCGAAAGTGCGCCTGACGCTCAAGCAGGGCAACCCGCCGCAGCTCGCGGAGATGGTGATTGCGGGAGAGGCCGATATCGCGATTGCGACCGAGGCGCTCGACCGGTATCCGAAGCTGCTCGCGCTGGCCGGCTATCAATGGCGGCATTGCGTGGTCGTGCCGGAGCAGCATCCCCTGCTGAAGGAAAAACGCGCCACGCTCGAGATGCTCGCGCAGTACCCGATCATCACCTACGATCCCGCTTTTGCCGGGCGCACCCACATCGACGATGCGTTCCAGGCGCAGGAGCTCGTGCCCAATATCGTGCTCTCCGCGGTCGACTCCGACGTGATCAAGACCTACGTGGAGCTGGGCCTCGGCATCGGCATCATCGCCATGATGGCCTACGACGAGAAGCGCGACCGGCACTTGCGCGCGATCGAGGCCGGCCACCTGTTCGGGACCATGACCACGCGCATCGCCGTGCGGCGCGGCGCGGCGCTCCGCGGGTTCGCTTACGTCTTCATCGAGCTGTTCGCGCCGCGCCTGACGCGCGCGGTGGTGGACGCGGCCCTCAGGGGCGAAGGATCGAGCTACGAGCTTTGAGTATGCCGCTTAGTTGACCAGGCGCTGGCGCAGCCAGGCGCTGGCGCCGTCGACGATCATGACGAGGACCAGCATCGCGATGATTACCGTCATCGCCTGCGGCTGCTGGAACAACGAGAGACTGAAATAAAGCATCTGGCCAAGTCCGCCGGCGCCGACTACGCCAAGGATGGCGGCCATGCGGATGTTGATTTCCCAGCGATAGAGCGAATAGGCGACGAGCTGCGGCAGGACGTTGGGCATCGTGCCGTAGAGAAACGCAAGAGACGGGTGACTGCCGGAAAATCGCAGCGCCTGCGCCGGCTCGAGCGGCGTATTTTCCAGGGTTTCCGCGAACAATCGTCCGATCACGCCCGCGGTATGCAGCGCCAGGGCGAGGGTGCCGGCGAACGGCCCCAGCCCCGCCGCCAGCACCATCAGCGCGGCCCATACGAGTTCGGGTATCGAACGCAGGAAATTGAGCGCCAGGCGCGCAGCGACGCGCGCAACAGCGCCGAAACGGCCCGCGGCCGGCAGCGCCAGCAGCAGCCCCAGCACTGCCGCCACTGCCGTGCCTACAGCGGAAATCGCGATGGTTTCCAGCGTGCCTTGCCCGACGAGCGCCAGGTAATCCGCCGAGACATCCGGAGGAAAAAACGACGCGACGTAGTTCAACATCTGCGCCCTTGCGTCGGCCGTAAACAGGAGGCCGAGGTCCAGCGAGAGATACGCGAAGCTCGCCCAGGTAAGCGCTGCGAGCGCCGCAATCACCAGCCCTTGCAC
>JACOVL010000122.1 GCA_016177355.1 Betaproteobacteria bacterium
GATGAAAGCCGAAAGCATGAGCTCGAAGGCGTGAGTGGAGCTTCCCAGCACCAGGCTCAGCATGCGGATCCAGCCGATCTCGTAGATGAAGGAGGCCGCGCCGGTCAGGGCCGCAACCGCGAGCATCAGGCCATAGCCGCGCGCCCCGGTCGCGCCGCGCTCGTCACGCAGCAGCGATGGTGGCGCGCACGCCATATCCTTGGCGATCAACCAGATAACCAACGCAAGCAAGATGTTGAGGATGCCGGCGGTAAGCATCGTGCCCGGCAGGCCGACCAGCGCGATCAGCACGAAACCGCTCGCGAGCACGCCCGCCGCCGCGCCCAGGCTGTTGGTGAAGTAGAGCATCGCGATCGTGCCGCCGGTATGGTCCGGGTAGCTGCGGATCAATCCGGCGCTCATCAGCGGGAAGGTCATGCCGAGCAGCACCGACTGCGGCAGGATGAGGGCGGCGGACATCGTCCATTTGAGCGCGGTGGCGGCGAGCGGCGAGCCGAGGGCCGGCATGACTTCATCGTAGGCAAAGTCGGTGACCTTCACGAATACCTGGTGGAACACGAGCGCGGAGAGGCCGATCGCTGCTTCAACTGCCGCGTACCCCACCAGCAGATTGCGCCAGCGCCCGGAATACCGGCTGCACAGCCACGATCCCAGCGCCATGCCGCCCATGAAGATCGCGAGCACCAGCGTCTGCGCGTAGGCGGCGTGCCCGAGAAAGAGCTTGAGGTAATGGCTCCAGATGGACTCGTAGATGAGCCCGGCGAAGCCCGACACCGTGAACAGGAGGAAGAACCAGGCGCGTGTCACGGCCGGCTAGCGCGCCGGCGGCGGGACGTAGCCGGGGATCTTGCCGACGTCCACGTCGTCGATCTGGGCCGGGTCGAGGAATTGCCGGGCGTACTTGAGGTACACCTTCTCGCGCATGAACACATCGAACAGGTGGGGGTCGATGTGGCTCTCCTGCGCCATGCGGCCCAGGATCTGCAGGGACTCGGTGAGCGTCTTGCCGGGCTTGTAGGGGCGGTCCTTCGCGGTCAATGCCTCGAACACGTCGGCGATCGCGATGATCCGCGCCTGCATCGAGAGCCGGTCCCCGGTGAGCCCCCGGTGATAGCCCTTGCCGTCGAGGCGCTCGTGATGGCTCGCCGCATACTCCGCCACGTTCTTCAGGTGTTTCGGCCACGGCAGGGCGCTCAGCATCTTGTAGGTCATCGCCACGTGGTTGTTGATGATCTCGCGGTCCTCGTGCGTCAGCGTCCCGCGTGAAATGGACAGGTTGTGGATCTCGTCCTCGGTCAGGAAATTCGCGCTCTGGCCCCGGTCGTCGCGCCAGGGATACTGCGCGATTTTCCGCACGCGCTCCTGCTGCTGCGGCGTCATGAATTCGCCGCCGATGTTGCATTTGCGCAGGAACTCGCGGTCGTCGGCGAGCCGGGCGAGGCGCTCCCCGAACGCGCGCTCCAGCGCGCCGGTGTCGCCGCCGCGCTCGCGCGCGGCGAGCCTGGCCTCGAGCAACTCGATTTCGGCGTCGCGCTTCAGGATCTCGAAGCGCGCGTCAACCAGGTTGATGCGGTCGTAGATGGTCTGCAGCTTGGTCGACTTGTCCACCACGTGCACCGGGGTGGTGACCTTGCCGCAGTCGTGCAGCAGCCCGGCGAGCTTGAGCTCGTAGAGCTGCTTCTCGTCGAGCGCGAAATTCTTGAGCGGCCCGCTGTCGGCCTTGATCGCGACCTCGGCGAGCATCATCGTGAGCACCGGCACGCGCTGGCAGTGCCCGCCGGTGTACGGCGACTTGTCGTCGATCGCGGTGTTGATCAGGTTGATGAACGACTCGAACAGCTCCTCCAGCTGGTTGATCAGCAGCCGGTTGGTGAGCGCGATCGCCGCCTGCGACGCAAGGGATTCAGCAAGCTGCTGGTCGGTCTCGGAGAACGGCACCACCTTGCCGGTCGCGAGGTCCTTGGCATTGATCAGCTGGAGTACCCCGATGATCTCGTTCTCGTGGTTTTTCATCGGCACGGTGAGGAAGGACGTCGAGCGATAGCCGGTTTTCTTGTCGAAGTTCTTGGTGCCGGTGAAGTCGAAGCCTTCCTCGGTATAGGCGTCGGCGATGTTCACCGACTGGTCGTGGTGCACCGCGTAAGCGGCAACCATGGTATTGACGGCCTTGCCGTCCTGGTCGAAGAGGTAGATCGGGTAGAACGGGATCTCGACGCCGGTAGTGCCGCCCATCGCGATCCCGAGCGTGTCGTTGCGGATGATCTCGAACTGGAGGGTCCTGTCCTCGGTCATCCGGTAGAGCGTGCCGCCGTCGGCGCGCGTGATGTCCTTGGCGGCGATCAGGATCGTCTCGAGCAGCCTGGTGATATCCCTTTCCTGCGACAGGGCGATACCGATCCGGTTGAGCTGCTCGAGCCGCTTGAGCAGGTCGCCCTCGCCATGGGGCTGACGCAAGTCGTTCATTTGGCGGGGCGGAGTTACGCGCCTACTTGATACACACCGCGCGCACTTGCTGGATGTCGGTAATCCCTGCCAATACTTTCTCGATGCCGTCCTGCTTCAGGGTGCGCATGCCGTCCTCCAGCGCGGTGGAGAACATTTCCGCCACCCGCGCGTGCTCCTGGATGTTCTTCTTCATGCGGTCGGTGCCGATCAGCAGCTCGTGCAGCCCCAGCCGGCCCTTGTAGCCGGTATTGCCGCACACGTCGCAGCCCTTTGCGGTGTGTAGCGTTATCTCGCCTTTCTCGTTGCCGTACTCCTTGGCCCAGGCCTCGAAAAGCTTTTCGCGGGCCGCCTTGGCGTCCTTCTTCCAGGTATCGGTGTTTTGCAGCTCGAGCGAGTACTCATCGATCAGCGACTGCATCTCCTCGGGAGTCGCGACGTGCGGCTCCTTGCACTTGCACAGCCGCCGGGCCAGCCGCTGGGCCAGGATGCCGAGCAGGGCGTCCGCGAAGTTGAAGGGGTCCATGCCCATGTCGAGCAGGCGGATGATGGATTCCGGCGCGCTGTTGGTGTGCAGCGTCGCGAACACCAGGTGGCCGGTGAGCGAAGCCTCGATGCCGGTGGAGACCGTCTCCTTGTCGCGCATCTCGCCGACCATGATCACGTCCGGATCGGCGCGCAGGAAGGCTTTCATCGCCACCGCGAAGGTCATACCGGCCTTGGGATTCATCTGCACCTGGCGCAGGCCTTTCTGCGTGATTTCGACCGGGTCCTCCGCGGTCCAGATCTTCATGTCGGGCGTGTTGAGATAGCCGAGCACCGAGTGCAGCGTCGTGGTCTTGCCCGAGCCGGTCGGCCCGCACACGAAGAACAGGCCGTACGGCTTGTCGACCTCCTGCTTGCACTTCTGCAGATTGAGCTTGGAAAACCCCATCTTGTCGAGGGGAAGGGGCTCGCCCGCGGCCAGTATCCGCATCACGATGTCTTCCACCCCGCCCTGCGTCGGGATGGTCGCCACCCGCAGCTCGATATCGAGCGGGCCGAATTTCTTGAACTTGATCTTGCCGTCCTGCGGCCTCCTGCGCTCGGAGATGTCGAGATCGCACATGATCTTCAGCCGCGCCGCGATCGCGCTGCGGTAGCTTCCCGGAACCGAGATGTACTGCATGAGCTCGCCGTCCTTGCGGAAGCGGATTTCGGTCTTGGCCTTGCCCGGATACGGCTCGATGTGGATGTCCGAAGCGCCCTGGTGGTAGGCGTCGACGATGACCTTGTTGACGAGTTTCACCACCTCGTTGTCGGCGGCGGCCGAAGCGACGTCCTCGCTTTCGCCGCCCCCTTCCACCGCGTCCGCTTCCTCGAGGCTCGTGAGATCGATATCGCCTATTTCGGTCACGCCGCCGCCGCCGCCGAACAATTGGTCGAGCGTCTGGTCGAACTCGCGGTTGGTGGTGACCCGGTAGACGAGCTTGCTCTTGGGATAGACGTTGTTGACCATCTTCGAGGCCTTGATCCGCTCCGGGTCGGTGGCCACGACGATGATGCCCTCCTTGCTGTCCTCCAGCGGCGCCCAGCCGTTGGTCTTGCAGAAATCGCGGCTCATGTTCTTGATGAGATCCGGCGACTTGATGCGGTCCTGCTTGAACGCCTCGTACGGCACGCCGAAATAAGCGGCCAGCGCGTCGCCCAGCGCCTGCGGCTTGACCTTGAATTCCTCGGTCAGCACCGTCTCCATGTCGAGGTTCTTGCGCCGCGCCGAGCGCTGCGCCAGTTCCAGCTCTTCCGCCGATATCACCGCGCC
>JACOVL010000123.1 GCA_016177355.1 Betaproteobacteria bacterium
CCATGAAGGCAACGCGCTGCAGCATGCACAGCGGGCACGGCTCCTGGTACTCGAAGTACTGGAGGTACAGCGCGAAACCGATCAGCCCGGCGCACGCCAGGAAGCCCGCCGCGTAGCCGAGCCGCAGCATCAGAGATAAACCAGCGGTCTTCCACATGCAATCACACCATCCCTATCGCCAGCTGCCACTTACGACAGCCTTGCGCGGCCATAAGTTTACCGGTTGAGCCCGGGGTGTGTACACTCGATCCATGATACGGATTACCCCCGCGATCGCGCTCGCGGAGGACGAAATCGCGCTGACCTTCATCCGCGCCTCGGGTCCGGGCGGGCAGAACGTCAACAAGGTGGCGACCGCGGTGCAGCTGCGCTTCGACATCGCCCGCTCGCGCTCGCTGCCCCGGGCGGTGCGCGAGCGGCTCACCGGGCTTGCCGGGCGGCGGGTGAGCGGCGACGGCGTGCTGATCCTCACCGCGCAGCGCTTCCGCAGCCAGGACCGGAACCGGCGCGACGCGATTTCCCGCCTGGCCGCCCTGGTGCGCCAGGCGGCGCAGCCGCCGCGCCCGCGCAAGCCGACCCGGCCGACGCGCGCCTCCCGGCTGCGCCGGCTGGAAGCCAAGCGGCGGCGAAGCGAAACCAAACGCAGCCGCAGCGGCAAGCTGGATTTCATATGACCGGATCGGGCGCGGTTGACGGATCAATTTCACTCCACCTACACTCCGCGAGCGTCGTGCCGGCGCCCGGAATAAACCGGCGCCGACATCTGTTTTACCCGTGTACGGCGGTAGATATTGCATGATTGCCCGCATGCCAACTTCAATGAGGAGAATTGCATGAACCAGAAGCTCTTTTCGGCCGGTCTTGCCCTGCTGCTGGGCGCGGGCCACGGCGTCACCGCCTTCGCGCAGGCGAAGCCCGAGGTATTGGTCAAACAGCGCCAGGCGGCGTTGACGTTGCAGGGCAAATATTTCTTCGGTCAGCTGCGCCCCATGGCCCAGGGCAAGACTCCGTACGACGCGAACGTGGTCGCGCGCAATGCGGTTTTTCTCGACGCATTGACCCAGATGCCCTGGGACGGCTTCGCCCCCAGCACCCGAGACGTGAAGAGCGGCGCGCTGCCCGCGGTCTACACGGACACGGCCAAGTTCAAGGAGAACCAGGATCGGTTGCGGAACGAGATCACCCGGCTCGTCGCCGTCAGCAAGAGCGGCGATGAGGACGCCGTGAAGGCACAGATCCTCGCGGTCAACAAGGTCTGTCTCGGCTGCCACGAGACGTTCCGCGAGAAGCAGTAACCGGCCAGCACCGGAGTCCGACAAACTCCTGGGACGCTGGGCCCGTGAGGCACCCCGTACGACGGATCATTCGGCAAGCTTCGCTCGCCCTGGTGTTCGGCGCCTGGATCGCGCCCGCGTCAGCGCAGGGCGACGCGAAGCGCGGCGAATATCTGGCGAAGGCCGGCGGCTGCGTCGTCTGCCATATCGAAGACAGGAAGGACGCCGTTCCCTATGCGGGGGGCCGCGCGCTCAAGACGCCTTTCGGCACTTTTTACGGGCCGAACATCACCCCGCATCCGCAGGCGGGGATCGGGCGCTGGACGGAAACCGATTTCATCCGCGCGATGCGCCTGGGGGTGCGCCCCGACGGGGCGCATTACTACCCGGCGTCCCCGTACCCCTCGTATACGAAGATCTCCGACGCCGATCTGCGCGACCTCTGGGCCTACCTGCGCGCGCTTCCGCCGAGCGGCCGGGCCAATCAGGCGCATGATCTGCATCTTCCGTTCCGTTGGCGCTTCATCATCCGGATGTGGAAGTGGCTGTTCTTCAGGCCCGGCCCGGTCGCCGCCGACCCACGGGTCCCGCCAACCGTCAATCGCGGCGCGTACCTGGTGCAGGCCCTCGGCCACTGCAGCGAATGCCACACGCCGCGCAATTTCCTCGGCGGCCCGAGACGGGACCGGTTCCTCGCCGGGGGAAAGGCGCCCGATGGCAAGCGCGTCCCGAACCTGACGCCAGCGAGGCTCAAGAAGTGGAACGACGCGGAGCTGAAGGAGTTCCTGTTGACCGGTCTCACGCCGGACAGCGATGCGGCCGCCGAGACCATGGATGTGGTGATCCGCCACACCACCAGCCAGCTGACGCCCGCAGACCTCGCGGCGCTGGTCGCCTACCTGCGCTCGCTGGCACCCCTACCGGACTGACCACCCCCTCGCTTCGCTCTTCCCCCTCCTAGACTAGGAGGGGGATATAAGGGGGTGGTTGCGGGCCACCCCTCCTAGACTAGGAGGGGTCGAGCATACGTGAGGGGGTGGTCAACCGTCGTATTTGAACGACAGGTTGACGCGGGCGCGGAAGGCGACAACCTTGCCGCCCTCGATCACCACGTCGGTTTTCGTCACTTCCGCCACGCGCAGGTCGCGCAGCGTCCGGGCCGCGGTTTGCACCGCGTTGCGCGCGGCATCCTCCCACGAAGTCCTGCTGGTGCCGACCAGCTCGGTGACGCGGTAAACGCTGCCCTTTCCTTTGCCCTTTGCCATAGCCCCTCCTTGCGGTTGATGACTGCCGCGCCCCCCGGGCGGCTCAACCATCATACACCGCGCACTACCCGCCAGCCGCCCGGCGCTCGCGGTTTTTCACAGGGAGACCTGGATCGAGTACAGGCACAGCGCCATCAGCGGTTCGGGCATGACGCCGAACACGAGCATCGCGAGGCCGTTCGCGCTCAGCAGCGCGCGCACGTCGCCGCGCGGGGCGATCGGCGCCGTGTCCGTCGGCGCGTCGAAGTACATGAGCTTGACCAGCCGCGCGTAATAGAAGGCGCCGATCAGCGAGAACAGCACCGCCACCACGGCGAGCCAGACGTAGCCCGCGTTGATCACCGCCTGCAGCACCGAGAGCTTGGCGTAGAAGCCCACCGTCGGCGGCACGCCCGCCATCGAGAACATCAGCAGCAGCATCATGAACGCGTACCACGGGCTGCGCGCGCTGAGACCCTTGAAATCCTCCAGGTTCTCGGCCTCGAAGCCCGCGCGCGCGAGCAGCAGGATCATGCCGAAGGCGCCGAGGTTCATCAGCACGTAGACCACCACGTAGAACATGCCGGCGCCGTAGCCGATCAGGTCGCCCGACAGGATGCCGAGCAGCAGGAAGCCCATGTGGCCGATGGTGGAATACGCGAGCATCCGTTTCAGGTTGGTCTGGGCGATGGCGGTGACGTTGCCGATGGCGAGGGAGGCGACCGCCATCACGATCAGCATCGGCTGCCACTGCTCCACCAGCTGCTCGGCGCCCAGGCCCTGCGCGAGCAGCCGCATCACGAAGGCGAACGCGGCCAGTTTCGGCGCCGAGCCGATGAAAACCGTCACCGCGGTCGGCGCGCCGTGATAGACGTCCGGCACCCACATGTGGAACGGCACCGCGCTGAGCTTGAAGCCGAGGCCGGCGACGATGAACACCAGCGCGAACACCAGCACCACGTCGCGGGCGCCGGGATCGGCGACGGTCTCCGCGAGGCGCGTGATCTCGAGCGTGCCGGTCGCGCCGTAGAGCATGGACATGCCGTAGAGCAGCATCCCGGAGGCGAGCGCGCCGAGCACGAAATACTTCATCGCCGCCTCGGTCGCGGCGGCCGAGTCGCGCGCAAGCGCCACCATCGCGTAGAGCGAGAGCGACATCAGCTCCAGCCCGAGATAGAGCGTGAGCAGGTGGTTGGCCGAGATCATCACCATCATGCCCAGCGTCGCAAACAGCGCCAGCGTGAAGAATTCCCCGCGGAACAGGCCGCGCGCCGCGAGGTAGCCCCGCGAATAGACCAGGACCGTCATCACGCCGAGGTAGACCATGAGCTTCAGCACGTCCGACATCATGTCGTCCACGAACATGCCGCTGAAGGTGTAGGCCGGCTCGGCGCTGGCGGTGATCCAGGTGATCGCCACGCAGCCACCGAGCGCGAGCTGGGTGAGCGCGTAGGTGACGGCGCGGTTGTCGTCGCTCACGAACAGGTCCGCGACCAGGACCAAGCACGTCGTCGCGAGCAGGAACAGCTCGGGATAGGCCGGGGCGAGGGGCAGGATATAGGGCATCTCGCCGTCCTTACCGCAGCTTGCTCTGCATGACGTGGTTGAGGAGCTCGCTCACCGGGGCGTGCAGCACCTCGGCGAACGGGTCGGGCCACACGCCCATCGCCAGCACCGCGGCCGCCAGCAGCCCCAGCACCAGGAACTCGCGCGCGTTGATGTCCTTAAGCTCCCCGACGTGATGGTTGGCCACCGCGCCGAAGATCACGCGCTTGTACATCCACAGCGTGTAGGCCGCCCCGAAGACGAGAGTGGTCGCAGCCAGCGCCGCGTACCAGAAGTTCACCTTGACCGCGCCCAGGATCACCATGAACTCGCCGACGAAGCCGCTGGTGCCGGGCAGGCCCGAGTTCGCCATCGCGAACAGCATGAACAGCGCCGCGAATACCGGCATGGTGTTCACCACCCCGCCGTAGTCCGCGATCATCCGCGAGTGCAGGCGGTCGTAGAGCACGCCCACGCACAGGAACAGCGCCCCCGAGATGAAGCCGTGCGAGATCATCTGGATCACCGCGCCCTCCATGCCGTGGGCGTTGAAGATGAAGAGGCCGAGCGTGACGAAGCCCATGTGCGAGATCGAGGAGTACGCGATCAGCTTCTTCAGGTCGGCCTGCACCAGCGCCACCAGCCCGATGTAGACCACCGCGATCAGCGACAGCGCGATGACGAAGCCCGCCAGCGCCTGGCTGCCGTCGGGCACGATCGGCAGCGACAGCCGCAGGAAGCCGTAGCCGCCGAGCTTCAGCATGATCGCGGCGAGCACGACCGAGCCGCCGGTCGGCGCCTCGACGTGGGCGTCGGGCAGCCAGGTGTGCACCGGCCACATCGGCACCTTCACCGCGAATGCCATGAAAAACGCAATGAAAATAAGGACTTGAGCGGTTAGCGAGAGCGGCAGCCGGTAGTAGTCGAGGAGCGAGAAGCTGCCCTCGGACACGTTGTAGAGATAGATCAGCGCGATGAGCGTGAGCAGCGAGCCCATCAGCGTGTAGAGGAAGAACTTGACCGCGGCGTAGACC
>JACOVL010000114.1 GCA_016177355.1 Betaproteobacteria bacterium
ACCATCGGCATGTGGAGCGTCACCCGGTCGCCCGCCTTGAGTCCGCAGAAGTCGCGCAACAGGGCCGCGAATTCGTTCACGCGGACGAACAGCTCCTGATAAGTGATGTGCTGGATCGCTTCATGCTCCGGCTCGGGCACGAAATGGATCGCCGTCTTGTTCTTGTGCCTGGCGAGATGCCGGTCAACGCAGTTGTAGCAGGCGTTGATCTCGCCGCCGACAAACCAGCGCCAGAAGGGCGGGCGGCGGGTATCGAGCGTTTTTTTCCAGCGCTTGTACCAGTCGAGGAGATCCGCAAATTCCTCGTAGTAGTCGGGGAATTTGTCGAGGCTGAAGCGCTTGAGGGTACCCTTGTCGGCCAGGTTGGCCTGGGCGATGAACCTGGCCGACGGGGAGAAATAGCCCTCTTCACGCCAATGCACCGCGATCTGGGCTTCGGAGATATCGGCGTTTTGTGGTTCCCTGGGTTTGCGGCGCAACTTGTCCCCCGGCATGGCGGTTCCTCCCTGATCTTCCGCGAAAATACCCAACGACGCGCTGGATTATACTTATAATTCAACCATGGCGGGCCTCCCCGCATTGCAGGGTAGTGAACCTGGTCAGGTCCGGAAGGAAGCAGCCACAGCTATTCACTGCAAGTGCCGGGGGCAAGGCTCGCCTCCTTTTTTTTCCTGGGTTATCATGTGACGGGTTTTTAAAGACTTGGCGGGAACAGCATGAACAGGAAATTATCATCTCTCATTGCGGCCGCGATCTTCGCCCTGGCGGGCGCTCCGGCCCTGGCCATAGACAGCGTGGCGGTCGAGGGCGGCAGCGGGGACAGCACCGACATGGGGCGGGTGGCCATCCAGTGGGACTGGAACCAGCACTGGTTCCAGGGCAAGGACTGGCACCTCGGGGGCTACTGGGACCTGGGCATCGGCCATTGGCGGCGCAGCAGCACGTTGCCCGGGCAGAACGAGGACATCACCGAGATCGGCCTCACCCCCGTGTTCCGCCTGCAGCAGAACAGCCTCACCGGGCCGTACTTCGAGGCCGCGATCGGCTTCCACGTGATGTCGCGCACCCGGATCGGCGACAAGCGCATGGGCACCCTGTTCCAGTTCGGCGACCATCTCGGAGCGGGCTACCGCTTCGGGGCGAAGAGCGCGTTCGACCTGAGCTACCGGTTCCAGCACCTGTCCAACGCGAACATCAAGAAGCCCAACAACGGGATCAATTTCCACCAGATCCGGTTGCAGTATCATTTTTAAGCTGTCAGCGTTCAGCTGTCAGCCTTCAGCGGTAAAATGCGCTCCTGGTGCTTGTCGCACCGGCTGATTGCCGATAGCTGATAGCTGACCGCTGATATACCGTGACCCAGGTTCTCGCCCGCAAGTGGCGCCCCAGGACGTTTTCCGAACTGGTCGGGCAGGAACACGTGGTGCGCGCGCTCGAAAACGCGCTCGGGCAGCGGCGCCTGCACCACGCCTATCTCCTCGCCGGCACGCGCGGCGTGGGCAAGACCACGCTCGCGCGCATCATCGCCAAGGCCCTCAACTGCGAAACGGGTATCACCGCCGCCCCTTGCGGCCGCTGCGCGGCGTGCACCGAAATCGATTCCGGGCGCTTCGTCGACCTGCTCGAGCTCGATGCCGCGTCCAACACCCAGGTGGACAACATGCGGGAACTCCTGGAGAACGCGCTCTACGCGCCGACCGCCGGGCGCTACAAGGTCTACCTCATCGACGAAGTGCACATGCTGTCGCGCTCGGCCTTCAACGCCATGCTGAAGACGCTGGAGGAGCCGCCGGACCACGTCAAGTTCGTGCTGGCCACCACCGACCCGCAGAAAGTCCCGGTCACGGTGCTGTCGCGCTGCCTCCAGTTCAATCTCAAGCAGATACCGCAGCAGCAGATCCGCGGCCGCCTTCAGCACATCCTCGAGGCCGAAAAGATCGGCCACGAGCCGCCCGCGCTGATGCTGCTTGCGCGCGCGGCGCAGGGCAGCTTGCGCGATGCATTGAGCCTGCTCGACCAGGCGATCGCCCACGGCGGGGGCAGCGTCACGCAGGAAGCGGCGCGGGCCATGCTCGGCGCGGTCGGGCAGGACCATCTCTACTCGATCTTGCGCGCGCTCGCGGCGCGGGATGGCGCGGCCCTGATCGCGGTCGCCGACCGCATGGCGAGCGGGAACCTGTCGTTCGAAGGGGCGCTGCAGGACCTGGGCTCCCTGCTGCACCGCATCGTCCTGTTCCAGACAGTGCCCGGGGCGGTCGCGGAGGACGATCCGGACCGTGACGCGCTGGAGGAACTGGCGCGGAAGCTTGCGCCGGAGGAGTTGCAGCTCTACTACCAGATTACGGTGCAGGGGCGCAGCGATCTCGGACTTGCTCCGGACGAGTACGCCGGTTTCACCATGACGCTGCTGCGCATGCTGGCCTTCGCTCCGGTGGAGCAGGAGGCGGCGGCGCCGCGAGCAGCCCGGTCCGCGGCAACCCCGCAGCGTCCCGCGGCCGATCCCGAGTCAAAAAAAAACCGCGGTGATGCCGCCTGGCCGGAATTGATCGAGCAGCTCGGCTTGAGCGGCATGGCGCGCATGCTGGCGCAGCATTGCGAATTGATCGCGCGCGACGGCGCGCGCCTGGAGCTGCGCATTTCGCAGGCCCACCAGCACCTCCTCGACGGGCCGTACCAGGAGCGGCTGAAAGCGGCGCTCGAACAACACTTCGGCGGCCCGCTGCGCCTGGCCATCGGCATTGCGGACGACGCGGGAAGCTCGCCGGCGGCGCTTGCCGACCGGGAACAGCAGCAGAAGCAGGCGCAGGCGATCGCCACCATCGAGCAGGACCCGTTCGTCCGCGACCTGGTGGAGAACTTCGACGCGCGCGTGGTGGAATCCTCGATCAAGCCGGTACCGTGAACCACGGAGCGGAGGATGAAGACACCTTCATCACTGGAAGGGCTGATCGCCGCGCTGCGCTGCCTGCCCGGCGTGGGGCCCAAGTCGGCGCAGCGCATGGCGTACTACCTGCTGCAGCGCGACCAGGCGGGCGCGGCGCGGCTCTCCGGGTCGCTGGCCCAGGCGCTCGCCAGGATCCGTCACTGCGAGAAATGCAACAGCTTCGCCGAGCAGCCGCTGTGCGAGCTGTGCAGTTCGCCGCGCCGGGATGCCTCGCTGCTGTGCGTGGTGGAGACGCCGGCCGATCTTCTCATGATGGAGCAGACGCGGTCCTACTCCGGCCTGTATTTCGTGTTGATGGGCGCGCTTTCGCCGCTCGACGGCATCGGGCCCAGGGAAATCCATCTCGACCGCCTGGTCGGGCGCGCGGCGGACGGCGTGGTGCGCGAGGCGATACTCGCCACCAACTTCACCGTGGAAGGCGAGGCGACCGCGCATTACGTCGGGGAACTGCTGCGGGCGCGAGGGCTGAAGGTGACCCGCATCGCGCGCGGACTCCCGGTCGGCGGCGAGCTCGAGCACGTGGACAGCGGCACGCTCGCGCAGGCGGTGCAGGAACGCCGCGAGGTTTAGGTGCCGGGCGACGCCACCAGCAAGCTGCAGAAGCTGCTCGCCCAGGCCGGCCTCGGGTCGCGCCGCGACATGGAGCAGTGGATCAGCGCCGGGCGCGTCACGGTGAACGGCGTGACGGCCCGGCTCGGCGCGCGCGTCGGCGCGCGCGACGTGGTGGCGGTCGACGGGCGCGTGTTGCCGGCGGCGGCGCCCGCGCGGCTGCCGCAGGTGCTGCTCTATCACAAGCCCGAGGGGGAGATCGTCAGCCGCGACGATCCCGCCGGGCGCCCGAGCGTGTTCGAGAAGCTGCCGCGGCTGCGCGGCGCGAAATGGGTGGCGGTCGGTCGTCTCGATTTCAACAGCTGCGGGCTGCTGGTGTTCACCACCTCGGGCGAGCTCGCCAACCGCATGATGCATCCGAGCCACGGGCTGGAGCGGGAATACGCGGTGCGCGTGCTCGGCAGGCTGACCGACGAGCAGATCGCGAGGCTGGTCTCCGGCATACGGCTCGATGACGGCGTGGCGCGCTGCGATTCCGTGGCATCCGGGGGCGGCGAGGGCGCCAATCGCTGGTACCACGTCGTGCTCAAGGAAGGCCGCAACCGGATCGTGCGCAGACTGTTCGAGGCCCTGGGATTGAAGGTCAGCCGGCTGATGCGGGTGCGGTTCGGCCCGCTCGCGCTGCCGCCGCGGTTGCGGCGCGGGCAGTTGCAGGAACTCGCCGCTGCGGAAGCCCGCCAATTGCTCACCTTGCTCGGGTTGCCGGCGCCGCCGCCGCAAGCTGCTCGCGGGCCAGCACGAACACGTCACCGCCGCCGCTCGTATCGGGCCAGGTGAACGGCAGCCGCGGGAAAGCTTTTTCCACCGCGCCGCGGCCGGCGCCGACCTCGACCACCAGCAGGCCGCGTGCATGGAGATGCCTGCCGGCGGCGGCGAGGATGCGCCGCACCAGGTCGAGACCGTCCTTGCCGCCGGCGAGCGCCGCGCGGGGCTCGTGCCGGTACTCGCGGGGCAGCCGCCGCATGGCGCGCGCCGTCACGTACGGCGGGTTGCAGACGATGAGGTCGTAACGCTTGCCCGCCAGTCCCGCGAACAGGTCGGATTCGATGAGCCGGATGCGGCGGGTCAACCGGTAGTCCCGGACGTTGCGCCGCGCCACCGCCAGGGCGGGGCGCGAGATGTCGCTGGCGGTGATCCTCGCCCGCGGAAAACAGCGCGCGAGCAGGATGGCCAGGCAGCCGGAGCCGGTGCACAGGTCGAGCGCCGTGCGCACGCCGCCGGCGCCGGCGATCCACGGAGCGAGTCTCGCGCGCAGCAATCCGGCGATGTGCGAGCGCGGCACGATCGCGCGCTCGTCCACGTAGAACCGGAGTTCCGCCAGCCAGGCCGTGTGCGTGAGATAGGCCGCGGGTTTACGCTCACGGAGGCGGCGCTCGAAGAGACGCAACACCCGCGCTACGGCGGCCGGCTCGACGCGCCGCTCCAGGATCCGCGCCGGAGCATCGGGCTTGAGCCCCAGCGCGTGCAGCGCCAGGCAGGCCGCCTCGTCACGGGCGTTGGCGGTGCCATGGCCGTAGGCAAGACCGGCGGCCCGAAACCTGCGTGTTCCATGACGCACCAGCGCGCCCGCGGTCCATGGGCGCCCGGGCCGGGGCCGGGGGCTGCTCAACCGAGGGCGTCGAGGTTGAGCTTGATGCTCGAGATATCGTCGGGCGCCGGCGGCTTGGTGGCGGTGGTTGCGGCCGGGGTGGCGCCGGCGGCTCCCTTGGGGGCGTTGTCGATCAACCAGTGCAGGTTGGTCGGAGAATCGGAATTCGCCATCGCCTCATCGATCGAGATCCGTCCCGACATGTAGTGATTGAACAGCGCCTGCTCGAAGGTTTGCGACCCCGGCGCGAGGCTTTGCTCCATGGCTTCCTTGATCTGGCCGATCTCGCCGTCCTTGACGAGGTCCTGGATGTGCTTGGTATTGAGCAGGATTTCGACCGCGGGAATGCGCTTGCCGTCCGCCGTTCGTATCAGCCGCTGCGAGATGATCGCGCGCAGCGCGATCGAGAGGTCTGCGAGCAGGCTTTCCCGCGCGTCACGCGGGAAAAAATTGATGATGCGGTTCAGCGCGTTGTAGCTGTTGTTGGCGTGCAGCGTGGACAGGCACAGGTGGCCGGTCTGCGCGAACAGGAGCGCGGCCTGCAGCGTCGGCTGGTCGCGGATCTCGCCGATCATCAGCAGGTCCGGCGCCTCGCGCATGGCGCTGATCAGCGCGTTCTGATAGCTGTGCGTGTCGACGCGCACCTCGCGCTGGTTGACGATGGACTTCTTGTGCTTGAACGCGAACTCCACCGGGTCCTCGATGGTCAGGATGTGGCCGGTCCTGGCGGCGTTGCGAAAGTCGATCATCGAAGCCATGGTGGTGGACTTGCCGGAGCCGGTCGAGCCCACCATGAGGATCAGCCCCAGCTTCTCCATGATGATTTCCTTGAGGATGATCGGCAGGCCCAGCGATTCGATGGCGGGGACGTCGGGCTTGACGAAGCGGATCACCATCGCCACGGTGTTCTTCTGGCGGAAGATGTTGACGCGGAAATTGCCGAGCTCGCCGCCGCTCTGCGCGAAATTCATCTCCTGCGCGGACTCGAATTCCTTGATCTGCGCCTCGGTCATCAGCTCGTAGCAGATCTTCTTCACCTGCTCGGGGTCGAGCGACTGGCTGTTGATCGGCATCACCACGCCGTTGATCTTGATCTGGATCGGCGCTCCGGCCGTGAAAAACAGGTCGGAGGCCTGCTTCTCGGACATCAACTTGAACAGCGGTGTCACGAACATGACGGTCCCCTGTATAGATTACTTTATATAATCAATCTGTTACGCCTAAACCCCGCCGCGCGCAACGCGATTATCGCGATCCGGCTATTGTGCCAACTCCCCGGCGTGTTGCCTAGCGCGCGCGGTTCCTTCCTAGTCGCTGCGCAGCAGCTCGTTGATGCTGGTCCTGGCGCGGGTCCTGGCGTCCACCTGCTTGACGATCACCGCGCAGTAGAGGCTGCACTTGCCGCTTGCGTCGGGCAGGCTGCCCGGCACCACGACGGAGCCCGCCGGCACGCGCCCGTAGAGAGTCTTCCCGGTCTGCCGGTCGTAGATGCGGGTGCTCGCCCCGATGAACACGCCCATCGAAATCACCGAGCCTTCCTCGACGACGACGCCCTCGACGATTTCCGAGCGCGCCCCGATGAAGCAGTTGTCCTCGATGATGGTGGGGTTCGCCTGCAGCGGCTCCAGCACGCCGCCGATGCCGACGCCGCCCGAGAGATGCACGTTCCTGCCGATCTGGGCGCAGGAGCCGACCGTGGCCCAGGTGTCCACCATGGCGCCTTCGTCCACGTAGGCGCCGATGTTGACGTAGGAGGGCATCAGCACCACGTTCTTCGCGATGTACGCGCCGCGCCGCACCATCGCCGGCGGCACCACGCGAAAACCGCCGCGCTCGAAATCCTCCCGGGTGTAATGCGCGAACTTGCCCGGCACCTTGTCGTAATACTGCGTCGCCGCGCCGGACATCGGGGCGTTGTCCTCGAGCCGGAACGACAGCAGCACGGCCTTCTTGACCCATTGATGCACCGTCCATGCGCCGCCGGTCTTCTCGGCGACCCGGACGCTGCCGGCGTCGAGACCGGCCAGCACCTGGTTGACCGCCTCGCCGACCCTGGCGGGCGCGCTGCCCGGCTTCAGGCCGGAGCGGCCTTCCCACGCCTGCTCGATGATGGCCTGGAGTTCACTCATGAGGGGATTTTACCGCGAGCTCACAGGGATTCCACAAAGGCGCGGATAGCTCTGCAGCCGTTCGAGGTCGGGATTCACGGTACGGGGCGCTCGCCTTTCCAGCCGGGCTTGACGTGTTCCGCGACGACCGTGGTGCAGATGCCCCCGCGCACGTTGAACTTCGCGGTAAGCCGCATGTGGCGCGGGCGCGTCGCGCGCACCAGGTCGTCGAGGATGCGGTTCGTCACCGCCTCGTGAAACGCGCCCTCGTTGCGGTACGACCAGACGTAGAGCTTGAGGCTTTTCAGCTCGACGCAGCGCCGGTCGGGCACGTAGTCGAGCGTGAGCGTCGCGAAATCGGGCTGGCCGGTGCGCGGGCACAGGCAGGTAAACTCCGGTATTTCCATGTAAATCCGGTAGTCGCGCTGCGGCCGGGGGTTGGCGAAGGTTTCCAGCCTGCGGGTCGGTCGGCTCGGCATTATCGCGGCGGCATAAATCCGTTAAAATGATGTTCCAACAACAACCTGCGGATTATAACCTCACCCTAAGAACTCAAATTGAGACTCAAACAGATCAATCTCGCGGGTTTCAAGTCTTTCGTAGATCCCACTCACATCCCTGTCCCCGGACAACTGGTAGGCATCGTCGGCCCCAACGGCTGCGGCAAGTCGAACGTCATCGACGCCGTGCGCTGGGTGCTCGGCGAGACCTCGGCGCGGCACCTGCGCGGCGAGACCATGCAGGACATCCTGTTCAACGGCGCGAGCCAGCGCCAGCCGGTGAACCGCGCCAGCGTCGAGCTCATCTTCGACAACAGCCTCGGCAAGGCGGCCGGCCAGTGGTCGAGCTACGCCGAGATCTCGATCAAGCGCGTCCTCGGGCGCGACATGGAGGCCACCTCCTACTACATCAACAACGTCCACGTGCGGCGGCGCGACGTCGCCGACATCTTCCTCGGCACCGGTCTCGGCAGCCGCGCCTACGCCATCATCGAGCAGGGCATGATTACGCGCGTGATCGAGGCCAAGCCCGAGGAGTTGCGCGTGTTCCTGGAGGAGGCGGCCGGGGTTTCCAAGTACCGCGAACGCCGCCACGAGACCGAGCTGAGGTTGAGGGACACGCGGGAGAACCTGCTGCGGGTGGAAGACATACGGCAGGAGCTCGACCAGCAGCTCGAGCATCTAGAGGGGCAGGCCGAGGTCGCGACGCGCTACCACGAGTTCCAGGCGCGGCTGCGCACCGCGCAGAACCTGTTGTGGCTGTTGCGCAAGCAGGACGCAGCGGCGCAGCGCGCGCGGCACGCCAGGGAGATCGAGCGGCTGGGGCTGGAGCTGGAAGCGGAGACCGCCGGGCTGCGCGCGGCCGAGAAACGGCTGGAGGAGATGCGGGCGCAGCATTACCGCGCGAGCGACGAAGTGCACTCGGCGCAGGGCTCGTTCTACGAGTCCAATGCGGAGACCGCGCGGCTCGAGCAGGAGATCGCCCACCAGCGCGAGAACCGGGCGCGGGTGGAGCGGGAACTGGCGGAATTGCGCGCGCAGTCGGGCCGCGACCGCGTGCAGCTGGCGGCGGCGCAAGCGAGCCTGAAAGAATCGCATGGCGAGCGCCAGCGCTCGGCAGAGCGCCTCGCGGCATGCGAGACGGCGGCAAAAGCCGAGAACGACAAGCTGCCGGTGGCGGAAGAAGCCTTTCGCGCCACGCGCAACCGTTACGACGAGCTGCAGCGTGCGCTTGCCCAGACGGAACAGGGGCTTGGAGTGGAGCAGACCAAGCTCGCCCACGCCGGGCAGGTACAGGAGCAGTTGGCGCAGCGCGGCCGGCGTCTGCGCGAGGAACGCCAGTCGCTGCAGCCGGCCGACACCCCGCGCCTTGCCCGGTTGCGACAGGAAATCGGCTCGGTCGAGGCGGCCCTGCAAGGCGCACGCGACAGCTTGAAGAGCCACGAGGCGCAGTTGCCGCAGGCCGAGCAGGCGGCGCGCGACAAGGATGCGGTGCTCGAGGCCGGCAACCAGCGGCTCGCGCAACTGGAAGCGCGGCTGCATGCACTGACGCAGTTGCAGGAACGGCTGGCGCGCGGGGCGGAGACCGAAGGCTGGCTGGGGCAACGCGGGCTCGCCAAGGCATCGCGGCTGTGGCAGGGCATCCGGATCGAAACCGGCTGGGAAAACGCGCTGGAGGCCGTGCTGCGCGAGCGCTTGAACGGCATTTCGCTGGAGCGTGTCGAGCAGGCCGAGCGCTGGTTCGAGGAGCCGCCGCCCGGCAAGATCACTGTATATGCCCCAGCGCGCGACTCCGCGGCTGCCGCAACCGCCTTTGCCGGCTGCGATCCGCTGCGCCGCTACGTCTCTTGCGGCGACGCGCGGCTGGAAGCGGTGATCGCGGACTGGCTGCATCAGGTGTACGTGGTGACCGACGCGGCGGCGGGGATGGGCGTGCGCGGGCGGTTGCCGGCCGGCGCCCTGCTGGTAACGAAGGAAGGGCATATTTTCACGCGCCACAGCGTGAGCTTCCACGCGCCGGACAGCGAGCTGCACGGCGTGCTGGGCCGGCAACGCGAGATCGGGCAACTGGGCGGCGCTATCGGGCAGGCGCGCGCCGAGACTGCGGCGCTGAGGCGGGCGGCTGCCGGCGCGGAAGGCGACGTGGAGCAGCAGCGCGCCCGGCTGGATGAGCTGCGCGCGACGATAAACAGCACCCAGGAGCGCCATCACGCGCTGCAGCTGGAGGCGTTGCAGCTCGCCGCGATCGAGCAGCGGGTCAGCCAGCGCGCGCAGCAGATCGATGCCGAATTGTCTGAAATCGAGACACAAGCCGGCGCGGCGGTCGCCGACCGGCAGGCCGCACAGGCGCGCACCGCGCAATTGCGCGCCGAAGCAGGCGAGCGGCGCGGCGAGCTCGAGCTCGCCACCGATTTGTACCGGCGCGCCGAGAACGTGCTCGAGTTGCAGCGCAGCGCTTCCCAGAAGGCACGAGATGAAACCCAGCAGGCGGTATTCCAGCTTCAGTCTTGTGATAATAAAATCAATGAGATAGATAATTCTATTAAAGTCTTATCCGAGAGCGAAGCACGGCTCGAAGCGGGCCTGAAGTTGCGCGGGCTGGAACTGGCCGGCTACGACGAGGCGCCGCTGCAGCGGCAGTTGCAACAGGCGCTCGCGCTGCGCAACGAGCGCGAGCAGGCGCTCGCGCGGGCGCGCGACGCGCTGGAGGGCATGGAAGCGGGCCTCAAATCGGTCGACGAGGAACGGCACGGCACCGAGCAAAAGCTCGAGCCGCTGCGCGAGAAGGCCGCCGAGATGCGCCTGAAGGAACAGGAGGCGCGCATCAACGAAGAGCAGCATGCTCAGCAACTGGCCGAGGCGGGCGCGCGCGAAGACGAGCTCGTGCGGCAACTGGAGAAAGGCATACGTCCGGGGGCGCTGCAGGGGGAAATCAACCGGCTCAACGAGGAAATCAAGACGCTCGGCGCGGTCAACCTGGCGGCGCTCGAGGAACTGGAGGCGGCGCGCAGCCGCAAGAACTATCTCGACGCGCAATCGAACGACCTGACGGAAGCGATCACGACGCTGGAGGACGCGATCCGGCGCATCGACCGCGAGACCCGCGAGCGGTTGCAGCATACCTTCGACGAGGTCAACCGGCACTTCGGGCAATTGTTTCCCGCGCTGTTCGGCGGCGGCCACGCGCGGCTGGAGCTGACCGGCGAGGAAATACTGGATGCGGGCATACAGGTGACGGCGCAGCCCCCCGGCAAGAAGAACACCACCATCCACCTGCTGTCGGGGGGCGAGAAGGCGCTGACCGCGCTCGCCCTGGTGTTCGCGCTGTTCCAGCTCAATCCGGCGCCGTTCTGCCTGCTCGACGAGGTGGACGCGCCCCTCGACGACTACAACACCGGCCGGTTCTGCGAGCTGGTGAGGAAGATGTCCCGGAACTCGCAGTTCCTGTTCATCAGCCACAACAAGATCACCATGGAAATCGCCGAGCAGCTGCTCGGGATCACGATGCAGGAGGCGGGGGTGTCGCGCGTCGTGGCCGTGGACATCGAAGAAGCGATGAAGCTGAGTGAAGCGGCGGCTTGACGCCGCCTTGGCGAAGCGGCAGCCTGATACCACACAAGGTGGTGGATGAGCGACTTGCAGTTGAGCCTGCTTGCCATCGGCGCACTGGTGGTGGCCGCGGTCTGTCTGTACAACTGGATGCAGGAACGCAGGTTCCGCCGCCGGTTGCGGCGGGCGTTCGGGGACGCGCCCGACGACGTGCTGCTGAGGAGCGGGATCGAATCCGTGCTGGCGGACGGGCGCCTCGAGCCGCAGCTCGATCCCGCCACGGCCGCCGGTGGCCGGGACAGGCCGCCGGCCCCCGGCTTCGACGCGATGCTCGATTACGTCGCAGGAATTGATTCCAGCGCGCCGATCGCCGAGCCGGCGGTCGATGAGCTGATGAGCAAGATCGCGGATTGCGGAAAGCCCGTCCAGGTCCGGGGCTACGACGCGGAAAGCGGCGAGTGGGAGGAGGTCCTGCGCGGCGCCGGCGGCGGTTACAGCGGGTTGCGGATCGCGCTGCAGCTGGTGAACCGGTCGGGTCCGGTCAATGCCGCGCAACTCTCGTCGTTTTGCGATGCGGTCAGGAGCTGCGCGGACAGGGCGGCGGCGTCCGCCGCCTGCCCGGATACGCGGGCCGCGCTGGCAACGGCGCGCGAGCTCGACGCTTTTTGCTCCAACGTCGACGTCGCGTTCGGCTTCAACATCATCGCCCGGGAAGGCGACACGTTCGCGGGGGTCCGCATCCGGGCGCTGGCCGAATCGGCCGGCTTCAAGCTGGAGTCCGACGGCGTATTCCATTTTCCCGACGAGCACCGCCGTACCGCGTTCACGCTGGACAACCACGAGCCGGCGCCGTTCCTGCCGGAGAGAATCAAGACCCTGTCCACGCACGGCATCACCGTGCTGCTGGACGTGCCGCGGGTGGCGGACGGGCCGAAGGTGCTCGACCGGATGCACGAGATCGCGCGCGGCCTCGCCACGACCCTCGGCGGGCGGCTGGTGGACGACAACCGCGCCGTCCTGAACGAGACGAGCATCGCGCGGATCAGGGAACAGCTGCGCTCGATCCACGCCGCGATGGAGGCCCGCGGCATTCCCGCCGGCGGCGTGCGCGCACTGCGGCTGTTCTCGTAGCGATGGCCGTCCCCAAGCCCGTCGCCGCCCGCGCGGCCGCGCTGCGGGAGGAGATCGAGCGCCACAACCACCGGTACTACGTGCTCGACCGGCCGCTGATTTCGGATGCGGAGTACGACGCCCTGTTCCGGGAACTGCAGCGGATTGAGGCGGAGCATCCATCGCTCGCCGTCCCGGACTCACCGACGCAGCGCGTGGGGGCGCCGCCGGCCGATGCGTTCGCGGAGGCGAAGCACCGCGTGCCGATGCTCTCGCTCAACAACGCATTCGACGAGGAAGAGGTGGGCGCATTCGACCGGCGCATCCGGGAGGCGCTCAAGGCGGAGCGCATCGAGTATGCCGCGGAGCCTAAGTTCGACGGCGTGGCGGTGAGCCTGACCTACGAGCGCGGCTCCCTCGCGCGCGGGGCGACGCGCGGCGACGGCTACGCGGGAGAGGACGTCACCGCCAACCTGCGGACGGTGCGCGCTGTCCCGTTGAGGCTGGCGGCACGGCGCGTGCCGCGGCTGCTCGAAGTGCGCGGCGAGGTGCTGATGCTCAAAACCGATTTCGAGGAGATCAACCGCTCGCAGCGCGAGCGGAGCGACAGGGAATTCGTCAACCCGCGCAATGCCGCCGCGGGAGCCCTGCGGCAGCTGGATCCGCGCATCACGGCGACCCGCAGGCTCGCCTTTTTTGCCTATGGCCTGGGCCGGGCGGAAGGTGCGCCTGATTTCGCAAAGCACAGCGCCGTGCTCGACTACCTCGAGGAAAACCGCTTCCCGGTAGCGGCCGAGCGCGGCGTAGTGCAGGGCGCGGAAGGATTGCTCGGCTACTACCGCAGGATCGGCGACAAACGAAAGCGGTTGCCCTACGATATCGACGGCGTGGTCTACAAGGTGAACGATCTGGGCGCGCAGGAGAAGCTCGGTTTTGTGGCGCGCGCGCCGCGCTATGCGGTGGCGCACAAGTTCCCGGCGGAAGAGGCGACGAGCGAGGTGGTGGAAATAGACGTGCAGGTCGGCCGTAGCGGTGCGCTGACGCCGGTGGCGCGGCTCAAGCCCGTATTCGTCGGGGGCGTCACCATCACCAACGCAACGTTGCACAACGAGGACGAGGTCCGGCGCAAGGACATCTGGCGGGGAGACGTCGTTGCGGTCAGGCGCGCGGGTGACGTCATACCGGAGGTGGTCCGCGTCGTGCGGCAGGGCTCACGCGGCCGGAAAGACCGGTTCGAGATGCCGGGGGAATGTCCCGTGTGCGGCTCGAAGGTGGTGCGGCTCGAGGGCGAAGCCGTGGCCCGCTGCACCGGCGGGCTCCATTGCAAGGCCCAGCGCAAGCAGGCCCTGCTGCATTTCGCCTCGCGCCGCGCGATGAACATCGAGGGGCTGGGCGAAAAGCTCGCGGACCAGCTGGTGGATCAGGGTATCGTTCGCGATCCCGCCGGGCTCTACGCGCTGCGGGCGGATGCGCTGGCGGAGCTCGACCGCATGGGGGAGAAGTCCGCGCAAAACCTCGTCGAGGAGATCGAGCGGTCGCGGCGCGTGACGCTGGCGCGGTTCATCCACGCCCTCGGGATTCCGGCCGTCGGCGAGGAGGTGGCCAAGATCCTGGCCGGCCATTTCGGCGGCCTGGATGCGCTGATGGCGGCCGATTGGGGTGCGATCGTGCTGGAGAAAAAGGCATTGCAGAAGGAAAA
Source organism: Betaproteobacteria bacterium (assembly GCA_016177355.1). Taxonomy (GTDB): domain Bacteria; phylum Pseudomonadota; class Gammaproteobacteria; order Burkholderiales; family SG8-41; genus SG8-41. The sequence goes on from JACOVL010000114.1 coordinate 14,108, forward strand.
CTCCGCCCGCAGGAAACGCGGGGAATCTCCACTGCCGCTGC
>JACOVL010000106.1 GCA_016177355.1 Betaproteobacteria bacterium
TATTTGCCGTCGTGACGATAGCGAAGTTTTGATCTCGATCCATTGCTCTGATGCGCAGCAGCCTAACCGCACGATCGACCGGACCGTTGGCCGGTCATCGTGAACGTTATCCGGCAGGAGGATTGAGGGGGCAGATTTCCAATGACGGGAGACACAATGTCTGAACACCAGCAAGCTGGCGCGTCCGCCGCGCAAGTGGGGCTGACGCGAGCCGTAGTATTTACACTCCTAGCAACCATCCTCTCAGGCATCCTGCTTTGTGGCATGCTGGCACTCTTGCCGAGCGTGACGTCCCAATCGGGTGCTTCCGGAAGCACCATGAACTTGGGCGACCTTCTTGCGATGACGACAGTTGCAATGTTTCTTGCGGGCGTCCTCGGCGGCAGTCTTTCCAATTTCCGGGGCCTGATCAAGCACTCGACTAATGACGATTATGAGGTTCGCTACAACCTCTCGTACTACTTGCGCCCTGTCGCAGGAGGGGTAAGCGGCGTAATCGTCTTCTTTCTCTTACTGGGCGGTGCGATGACGCTAAACGTTGGCAGTCCGAACGCCGGCGCTGTCTGGACTACACTTCCTGGCCGGATGCCCTATGTCGCTTTCTCCTTGCTGGCCGGATATGGGTCAAACGAATTCATGGCGAAGCTCAAAGATTTGGCTGAGTCGCTTTTTGCTTTGAAAAAGAAGGAATGATGGGCGACGATGAAGAATGCCGCATTAATGAACTTCTCCATGCGGTCTTTTCTCGTCGGTATTGTCTTCGCCTTTCTGTCCGTGTCGTCGTACGCCGAGGACGTGATCACAATCCGTTACCTAGACGGTTATCCGCCTCCCGACAGAAGCACCGAATGGATAAACCTGCGTGTCTCGCGGCTTGCTCCACCACCCGTGATCGGGCAAACGTCAAAACAGGACATTGATCGTTTGTTTGAGCAAATCTCCGCCGTGTTAACTGAAAACGGAGTCACGAAGGACTGGCAGCTTGCGATTCCAGACGCCCCGGCAATCGAAATCTCAATCGACATCAACGGACAAAAACTGAAAATGACTTCCTGTCATACGACTCTTGAACGGTCGGGAAATTACCTGGTGACCGAGCGTGGCGGGCAAGTGGTTCCCGCCGAAGACCGCGCCTCAGTGCTGGCCAAACAAAGTGAGACTTTCCGCCGCCACCGCATTGCGTTCGAAAAAATTCTGAGCCTTACCCTGGAGAGAACTCATGCCCGGTTATCGCCCTAGGTTCGGAGGTTATGCAACCCACGAGCGCAGCCAGCGCCCATAGAGCGAAAATAACATAGGCTGTTGATCATATTGTATTTTTTAGCCTATAGGGCTACGGCTGAAAGATGCTGCCTGCAGCCGTTTCTACCAGCGGATGCAGCAGCGCCTCGCGCCTGAAGCCGGGCGCGCACCTCCACGCCGCGACCGTCGGGTAACATCTGCATGCCATGACCTGCGCGAACGTGATCGAGGCGATCGGCCGCACGCCGCTCATCCGGCTGCGGCGCGCCTCGGAGGCGACCGGCTGCGAGATCCTCGGCAAGGCGGAATTCCTCAATCCCGGCGGCTCGGTCAAGGACCGGGCGGCGCTCTACATCGTCAAGGACGCCGAGGAGCGCGGGTTGCTGCGGCCGGGCGGCGTGATCGTCGAGGGCACCGCCGGCAACACCGGCATCGGGCTCGCGCTGGTCGCGAACGCCCGCGGCTACCGCACCGTGATCGTGATCCCGGACACGCAAAGCCAGGAGAAGAAGGACGCGCTGCGCCAGCTCGGCGCCGACCTGCGCGAGGTCCCGGCGGTGCCGTACGCCAGCCCCAACAACTACGTCAGGGTGTCGGGCCGCCTGGCGCAGGAAATCGCGCGCGTGGAGCCTGCCGGGGCGATCTGGGCGAACCAGTTCGACAACGTCGCGAACCGCCGCGCGCACTTCGAGACGACGGGACCGGAGATCTGGGAGCAGACCGGCGGCGCCGTGGACGCCTTCGTCAGCGCCGTCGGCACCGGCGGCACGCTCGCCGGCGTGGGCCGGTACCTCAAGCAGCGCAAGCCCGGCGTCGTGATCGGGCTCGCCGATCCGCCGGGCGCCGCGCTCTACCACTGGTACAAGCACGGCGTGCTCAAGGCCGAGGGCAGCTCCATCACGGAGGGGATCGGCCAGAGCCGCATCACCGCGAACCTCGAGGGCGCGCCGGTGGACGAGGCGTTCCAGATCCCCGACGAGGAAGCGGTGGCGGTGGTTTTCGATCTGCTGCGGCACGAGGGGCTGTGCATGGGCGCGTCCACCGGGGTGAACGTCGCCGGCGCGGTCCGCCTCGCGCGGAGAATGGGCCCCGGCCGCACCATCGTGACCGTCCTTTGCGACGGCGGGAGCCGCTACGCGAGCCGGCTCTTCAACCCCGAATTCCTGCGCTCGAAGAACCTGCCGGTGCCGGAGTGGCTGGAGGGCCGCAACGCCGTGCCGGTGCCGACGCCGCTCGTGCCTGCGCCATAAAGCCCGGCGCAGGCGCTACCCCGCCTTGGAGATTGATTGGCCGAGATTGGCACGGAGATTGGCACTGAACCTGGCGTTAAACGACCGCCTGTTCCGGCAGAAAAATCTGAATTAAATCATTGAGATAGCGTTGCCCTAGCGGCGTCGGCGCGAGGCGCGCGTGATCGCGCTCGATCAAGCCCCGGCGCTCGGCTTCGTCGAGCCCGCGCAGCACGGTGGTGAGCGGGAGCCCGGTGCGCTCCTCGAACAGGCCGGCGGGGAAGCCCTGGTTCAGGCGTAGCGCGTTCATCATGAACTCGCAACCGATTTCGCCCGCGGCGACCGCGTGCTCTTCCTGCACCGGCGTAGCGCGCTCTGCCGCTTCCAGGTAGCGCTCCGGGCGCTTCACGCGCATCTGGCGCACGATGCGGTCCGGGAACGAAAGCTTGGAGTGGGCGCCGGCGCCGATGCCGAGGTAATCGCCGAAAGTCCAGTAGTTGAGGTTGTGCGCGCAGCGCCGCCCGGGCCGGGCCCAGGCCGAGGTTTCATAGTGCTCGTAGCCGCGCGCCGCGAGCTCCGCCTCGTTCCCCTCCTGCATCGCGGCGGCCGCGTCGTCGTCGGGCAGCGCGGGCGGGTGGCGATGGAAGTAGGTGTTCGGCTCGATAGTGAGGTGATAGCACGACAGGTGCGGCGGATCGTAGCCGAGCGCCGCCTCGATGTCGGCCCGCGCTTCGTCCGGCGTCTGTCCGGGCAACCCGTACATCAGGTCGAGATTGAAATTCTCGAAGCTGGCCCGCGCGACCTCGATCGCGGAGCGTGCTTCGCGCCCGTCGTGGATGCGGCCCAGCGTCTTGAGGTGCCGGGGCTCGAAGCTCTGTATGCCGACCGAGAGGCGGTTCACGCCGGCGGCGCGGAATTCGCGGAATTTGCCGGCCTCCACCGTCCCGGGGTTCGCTTCGAGCGTGATCTCGGCATCCGGCGCGAGCGGCAGCCGCGCGCGGACAGCCGCGAGCACCGCGTCTATGGTCCGCGCGGAAAAAAGGCTCGGCGTGCCGCCGCCGAAGAACACGCTGTAAACGCGCCTGCCCCATACCGCCGGCAGCGCCTGCTCCAGGTCGGCGAGGAGCGCGGCGACGTAGCGCGCCTCGGGAACCGCCCCCCGCGCCTCGTGCGAATTGAAGTCGCAATACGGGCACTTGCGCGCGCACCACGGGATGTGGATGTAGAGCGCGAGCGGCGGCAGCGCCGCGAAGCGCGGGGATGGGGGATGAGGGATGAGGGATGAGGGCTTGGTCACGACGAGAGATACTGTGCGTATCTCAGCATTTCCACCAGGCGCTGCATGGCCTGGCCGCGGTGGCTGATCGAATTCTTCTCGTCGGGCATGAGCTCCGCCGCGGTGCGGCCGATCTCGGGCAGGAAAAAGTACGGGTCGTAGCCGAAGCCGTTCGTCCCGCGCGGCGCCGCGATGATCTCGCCCTGCCACCGCCCCTCGGCGATCAGGGGCTCCGGGTCCCCGGCGTGGCGCACCAGCGCGATCACGCAGTAGTAATGCGCGCGGCGGTCCTTCCCGTTTTTCAGCGCCGCGACGAGCTTCTCGTTGTTGCGCCGGTCCTGGTCCTCCCGCCCGGCGCCCCCGTCCGCGTAGCGCGCCGAGCGCACGCCGGGCTCGCCGGCGAGCGCCGCGGCGCAAATGCCGGAATCGTCGGCGAACGCCGGCAGGCCGGAGCGGCGGCTCGCGTGGCGCGCCTTGACGAGCGCGTTCTCGATGAAAGTCGAGTGCGGCTCGCCGGCGTCGGCGATGCCGAGCTCGGATTGCGGCACGACCTCGATGCCGAGCGGCGCCAGTATCTGCCGGAATTCGCGCAGCTTCCCCGGGTTGCTGCTTGCCAGTACCAGGCGGCGCATGGAGCAGCGAAAGCTAAGCCGCCAGCGCGGCCTTCTGCGCCGCGACCAGTTGCGCGACGCCCTTCCCGGCGAGTTCGAGCATCGCGTCCATTTCCCCGCGCGAGAACGGCGCGCCTTCCGCCGTGCCCTGCACCTCGACCAGGCCGCCGCCGCCGGTCATGACCACGTTCATGTCGGTGTCGCAGCGCGAGTCCTCGGCGTAGTCGAGGTCGAGCACCGGCACGCCCTCGAACACCCCGACCGAGACCGCGGCCACAAAATCGCGGACCGGCGTTGCGGCGATCATCTTCCGCTGCAGCAATGTGCCGACGGCGTCGTGCAATGCGACGAATGCGCCGGTGATGGCCGCGGTGCGCGTGCCGCCGTCGGCCTGGATCACGTCGCAATCCAGTTGGATGGTGCGCTCGCCGACCTTGTCCAGGTCCACGACCGAGCGCAGCGCGCGCCCGATGAGCCTCTGGATTTCCTGCGTCCGGCCCGACTGCCTGCCGCGGGCGGCTTCCCGGTCGCCGCGGGTGTTGGTCGCGCGCGGCAGCATGCCGTACTCGGCGGTGACCCAGCCGCGGGACGTCCCTTTCAGGTGCTGCGGCTGCTTCTCGAGGACGCTCGCGGTGCAGAGCACGCGGGTGTCCCCGCATTCGATCAGCACCGAGCCTTCGGCGTGCCGCGTGTAGCGGCGCGTGATGCGCACTTCGCGCAGTTGATCGGGTTTTCTGCCGCTGGGCCGCATGGGAGTTCCGGGGTGTGCTATCTTCGCTTGCCGTTGGATTGAACTGTGGATTATAAAGCGGGCATGGCTGCAATACACAGCATGACGGGCTACGCGGCGCTCTCGCGCGAGCTCGCCTGCGGCGCGCTCAATCTGGAGCTGCGCTCGGTCAATCATCGCTACCTGGACCTCCAGTTCCGGCTGCCCGATGACCTGCGCGCGGCCGAGCCGGCGTTGCGCGAGACGCTCGCGGCGAGCGTCGTGCGCGGCAAGATCGAGTGCCGCGTCACCTTCACCGCCACGCCGGGCATGGGCAAGGCACTCAGGATCAACGAGGAAATGCTGCGTCAGATCGGAGCGCTGGAGCAGAAGGCCCGCGCGCTGCTGGCCGGCGCCGCACCGCTCGGCGCGGCCGATGCGCTGCGCTGGCCGGGGGTGATCGCCGCCGAGCCCCTGCCGCTCGAGGAACTGCAGGCCGCCTGCCGACAGCTGCTCGCCGCGACGCTCACGGAATTCTCGGCTGCCCGCGCGCGCGAGGGCGAAAAGTTGAAGCAGGTGTTGCTCGATCGCGCCGCGGGCATGGAAAACCGCATCGCCGGGGTCGCTCCCCGCATCCCGCAGGCGATCGCGGCGTACCAGGAGCGGCTGACAGCGCGGCTCCGGGAGGCGCTCGGCGGCGGCGAAGAGGAGCGCATCCGGCAGGAAGTGACGCTGTTCGCCACGCGCGTGGACGTGGACGAGGAGCTGTCCCGTCTCGCGGCGCATATATCCGAGTTGAAGCGCGCGCTCGCCAACGGCGGCGCGGTCGGCAAGAAGCTCGATTTCCTGATGCAGGAGCTCAACCGCGAGGCCAACACCCTCGGCTCCAAGTCGGTGGATCTCGCCGTGACACAGGCCGCGCTGGAGCTCAAGCTCCTGATCGAGCAGATGCGCGAGCAGATCCAGAACATCGAATGAACGCGAATGCCGGGTAATTTATTCATCGTGAGCGCGCCGTCGGGCGGCGGCAAGACGAGCCTCGTCAAGGCGCTGCTCGAGGCCGAGCCCGAGGTGCGGCTGTCGGTGTCGTACACCACGCGCGCGCCGCGCGCGGGCGAAGCCGACGGCCGCGACTACCATTTCATTTCACCCCGGGAATTCGAGCGCATGCTGGAGGCCGGCGAATTCCTCGAGAGCGCGTGGATCTACGGGCACCACTACGGCACCTCCCAGAAGTGGATCGAGGGGGAGCTCGCCCGGGACCGCGACGTGCTGCTCGAGATCGACTGGCAGGGCGCGCAGCAGGTGCGCAGGCTCATGACGCGGGTGGTCAGCGTCTTCATCCTGCCGCCGTCGCTGGAAACGCTGGAATCGCGGCTGAAGGGCCGCGCCCAGGACGGCGCCGAGACGGTTGCAAAGCGCCTCGCCGCGGCGCGCGAGGAAATCAGCCACGTCAGCGAGTACGATTATGTTATTATTAACGAGGATTTCAACCGGGCGGCGCTGGATTTGCGGGGCATCATCCGGGCCGAACGGCTCAAGCTTTCCCGCCAGCTCGCCCGCCACGGCGATTTGATCAACCGCATGAAATAGACCAGGGGCTCACGATGGCACGCATTACCGTTGACGATTGTCTGAAAGTGATACCCAACCGCTTCGAGATGTCGCTCGCGGCGACCTACCGCGCGCGCCAGATCACCAACGGCGCGCAGCCGATGATGGACGCGAGCCGCGACAAGCCCACCGTGATCGCGCTGCGCGAGCTCGCCGCCGGCAAATACGGCGCGGAGATACTGAGCAAGGCGCCCGCGTGAGCTGAGCCCGTCCTTCATGCAGACGGCCGCCGCCGCGCTATTCAAGGACTGGTCCGGCTATCTCAAGCCGGAGGACATCTCGCAGCTCGAGTCGGCCTTCCATTTCAGCGAGCAGGCGCACGAGGGCCAGTTCCGCCAGTCGGGCGAGCCTTATGTCTCCCATCCGCTCGCGGTCGCCAATATCCTGGCTCAATGGCACCTTGACACGCAGGCGCTGACCGCCGCCCTCCTCCACGACGTGATGGAGGACACCTCGGTCACCAAGACCGAGATCTCGAAAAGCTTCGGCAAGCCGGTTGCGGACCTGGTTGACGGCGTTTCCAAGCTCGACAAGATCGAGTTCGAGACGCACGAGGAAGCGCAGGCCGAGAACTTCCGCAAAATGCTGCTCGCGATGGCGCGCGACGTGCGCGTCATCCTGATCAAGCTCGCCGACCGGCTGCACAACATGCGCACCCTGGACGCGTTCGAGCCGGAAAAACGGCGCCGCATCGCGCGCGAGACGCTCGACATCTACGCGCCGATCGCCAACCGCCTGGGACTGAACAGCATTTACCACGAGCTCGAGGACCTCTCCCTCATCCACCTCTATCCCGACCGCCACCGCGTGCTCGCCAAGGCGGTGAAAGCCGCGCGCGGCAACCGCCGCGAGGTGGTGGGCAAGGTGCTCGACACGATCAAGAGGAAGCTGAAAGGCGCCGGCGTGGAAGCGCAGGTGCACGGGCGCGAGAAGCACCTCTACTCGATCTACCGCAAGATGCGCGAGAAGCACCTCTCGTTCGCGCAGGTGGAAGACGTATTTGCTTTTCGCGTCGTCGTCAGGGACGTTCCCGCCTGCTATGTCGCGCTGGGAACCCTGCACTCGCTCTACAAGCCGATTCCCGGCAGGTTCGAGGACTACATCGCGATCCCCAAGGCGAACGGCTACCAGTCGCTGCACACCACGCTGTTCGGCCCGTTCGGCACCCCGATCGAGGTGCAGATCCGCACCGAGGAGATGCACAAGATCGCGGAGGCGGGCGTCGCCTCGCACTGGCTCTACAAGAGCTCGGACACCACGCTCTCGGAGCTGCAGAAGAAAACCCACCAGTGGCTGCAGAGCCTGCTCGAGATGCAGTCGCAGTCGGGCGACTCGGTCGAGTTTCTCGAGCATCTCAAGGTGGATCTGTTTCCGGACGAAGTCTACGTCTTCACGCCCAAGGGCAGGATCCTGGCGCTGCCGCGCGGGGCGACCGCGGTGGACTTCGCCTACGCCGTGCACACCGACATCGGCAACCGCTGCGTGGCGGTGAAGATCAACCAGGAGCTGATGCCGCTGCGTTCCGAGTTGAGGAACGGCGACCGCGTGGAGATCATCACCGCAGCGCACGCCAAGCCCAACCCGCTGTGGCTCAACTTCGTAGCCTCCGGCAAGGCGCGCTCGCGCATCCGGCACTTTTTGAAAACCATGCATTTCGAGGAGTCGGTCCAGCTCGGCGAGCGGCTGCTCAACCAGTCGCTCACCGCCCTCGGCTCGGCGCTCGCCGAGATCAAGGAAGCGCACTGGGACAAGTTCACGCGCGACGCCGGCGTCAGGTCGCGCCAGGAGATCCTCGCCGACATCGGACTCGGCAAGCGTCTCGCCGCGGTGGTGGCGCGGCGGCTGCTCCCGGCCGGGGAGCCGGGCCCGAGCGAGGTGACCGCACCGGGTTCGGTCATCATCCGCGGCTCGGAAGGGATGGCGGTGCAGTTCGCGCGCTGCTGCCAGCCGATCCCGGGCGACCCCATCATCGGCATCATCAGCAAGGGCCAGGGCATGGTGATCCACACTCACGACTGCCCGGTCGTCGTCAAGGCGCGACACGATCCGGACCGCATCCTGGATGTGGCGTGGGACCCGGAAACCAAAAAGTTGTTCGAGGTGAGCATCAAGACCGTGGTGGCCAACCAGCGCGGCGTGCTCGCCAAGGTAGCCGCCGAGATCGCCGGCGCGGGCTCCAACATCCAGAACGTCGCCATGGACCGCGAAGACGGCGGCGACTACACCGACATGTTCTTCACGCTGCAGGTCTCCAACCGCCTGCATCTCGCGCAAATCATGCGCGGCCTGAGACGCATACCGGAGGTGATCAGGCTCACCCGCGTCAAGGGCTAGCGCCTGCGGCAGGCGCTGTAGCCGTCGTTCCAGCCCATCATGTAGTCGGCCTCGGTCTGGTAGCGGCCCTCGTCGCGCCGCGCGCCGCTGCGCGTGCCGGAGCTCACGCACCCGTCGTCGTACCCCTGCTTGAAAGCCGGCGGGAACCCGGACAGGTTCACCCGCGCCGGCGGCGGCGTCTGCGAAGCGCACGCCGAGATCAGCGCAATCAGCGCCAGCGACAAGGCGGTTCTGTAGAATGTTGCGCACTTCATGGCGATCCTCCCTGTGATAGCTGCCGGGGCCGCGACTCCGCCCTGAGCAGTGCTGCATCCGGGTGCGCGCCCGAGAGAGCGCGGCGTGTCTCGCGGCCGAGTTCATCCCGGTAAACCAGCTCTCGTGTGTCGAAGTCGTAGAGCGGATGGGCGGGGTCGCTCCACTGCCCCAGAAAGTACATGTAGAACGGCACGAAGAAGCCGAGACGCGGGTCCGCGCGGTTTTGCGCGAATACGTACTCGGGCTCGCGCTTCATCTCGCACCCGCTGTGGCAGTACTGCACCCACACATGGTCGCCCAGCACCGCGACCTTCCAGAACGGCTCCTGCTCGTAGAACTTGAGGGTGACCTTCCTGCCCAGCGCACGCAGCCCCGCCAGGTAGGCGATGCTCGCCTCGACCTCCATCGCGAACGCCTGCAGCGTCACTTCGCGCGGCAGCGAATCCACCCGCCGCTGCGCGCTGCGCGCCACGGGATTGAGCAGCATGACGCGAATCTCGTAGGCGTTCTTGAGAGGCTCGTAGAGTAGGCTCGCAGGATTGGAAAAGGTGTCGAAGCCGGTCAGCGTCAGGATGTAGGCATCGCGCACCGCCGGCAGCCTCTTGACCAGCCTGCGCTCACGCCAGCGCGCGAGCCAACTGCGCTTTTCGCGCACGTACACCAGCGCGGCCGAGCCGGCGATCCGCGCCAGATGGCGGTTTCCCCACGCCATGCGGACAACATTGAATAACAACAGCAGCGCCGCCGCCAGCGCGATCTCCGTGGCAATCAGCAGGTTGGCGTCCTCCGCCACCTTCGGCCACCACTGGTAGAGGATGTACTGCGAGCCTGCCGGCAGGGAGAAGGCGATGCCCACGGCGAGCACGGCGATGGAGACGTGCACGAGCGCCTGGCGCGCGTTCGCCCACCATGGGTTGCCGTTCTGCAGCAACAGCGGTTCGTTCATTACACTCCCTTCAAATTCAGCGAGGCGGCCCACCGCTGCTTCGCCGTGTAACCCCGCCTAGCCGGCGGCGGTGATGCCCTGCCCGGTCACGCGCACCTTCTGGCCGACGGCGTACGCGGGCTGCGCGGGCTCGTAGAACGTGCGGTACGTGCCGTCGTTCATGCGCACGCGTATCCGGTAGCTGACGGACTTCTTCACGTTCTTCTCGATCTCGTGGCCGGCATAGGCGCCCGCGCCCGCGCCGACGACCGTCGCCGCCGTGCGCCCGCCGCCGCGGCCGACCTGGTTGCCGAGGATGCCGCCGACCACCGCGCCGCCGATCGCGCCGAGGCCGCTGCCCTCGCCCTGCGACTGGACCGCGCGTATCGATTCGATCACGCCGCAGTCACGGCAGCTTGCGGCGGTGCTGGCAGCCGCGCGCGCGCGGCCGGCCCCGGCCTTCGCCACCGGGTCGTCCACCGACAGCGCGCTCGGCATCCAGCCCATCATGGTGGCGATGCCCGCCGCGCTGAACACGATCACCGCGATCGCTGCGATCAGCATCATGGGGTAGAGCATCCCGCTGCGTTTTTCCACGGAGTTTGTAGTTTCCATAAGAGCTCCTTTCAGGATCACACGCCTGGGCTTGCAACCCCTGTGCCAGACAAATATCACTATAATATCAATGGCTTATATATAGGCTCGAAGCGCGCGCGTCGCTTCCCGGCAACAATGGCCGGGGGCTGCGGGATACCCCCCTGATTCGTCGGAGCTTTTACTGTCGCGAGCGGGCGACAAAACGGCCCGTTTGCGCCGCTCTACGGCCTGGCGGCCTTGAACAATTTCGGGTCGAGCTGGTGGCGCGCGAGCAGCTTGTAGAACTCGGTGCGGTTGCGCTGCGCGAGCCGCGCCGCCTGGGTGACGTTGCCGTCGGTGATCTTCAGGAGCTGCGTGAGATATTCGCGCTCGAACTGCCTGCGCGCCTGCTCGAAGGAGGCGAACTCGGTCTGCTGGTTCTGCACCGCCTGCTGCGCGAGCGCCGCCGGAATGAGGGGGGTGGTGGCGAGCGCGACCGACTGTTCGACCACGTTGTAGAGCTGGCGCACGTTGCCGGGCCATTGCGCCGCGACCAGCAGCTCGAGCGCCTCCGGCGCAAAGCCGTTGATGGTCTTCCGGTATTTTTCGGCGAGCGCGGAGAGGAA
>JACOVL010000107.1 GCA_016177355.1 Betaproteobacteria bacterium
CTGCGTAGCCAGGGACACGACGCGGTTCTTCTGCGCGTGCTGGGTTTGCTACGGCTCGCCGTCGGGGATATCTTCCGTAAAGCGGCGTCTGAGCGCTCGTTCTACCCGGACGAGTTCGCGAATATGAGCACGCCGACGATTTCGAGTATTTCGACAGCGGACGCGCGGAGATGCGGGAATTGGCATCCACGAGCCTGATCAAAATGCGAAGCGCCGCAGGCCGCCGTCCACCGGCAGCACGGCGCCGGTGATGTAGCGCGCGGCGGGGGAGGCGAGGAACACGGCGAGGCTCGCGAGCTCCTCGGGCTCGCCGTAGCGGCCGACCGGGATCTCCTCGGCCGACTGCTTCGCGCGGAATTCCGGGGAATACTTGCGGCGGATCTGCTCGCTCATGATGCGCCCGGGCTGGATGCAGTTGACGGTGATGCCGTGCCTTCCGACCGCGCGCGACAGCCCCTTCGACCAGGCGTGCACCGCGGCTTTCGCCGGCGCCGCGGCGACCAGCCCCTCGGGCTCCGACTTGCCGGAGAGGTTGATGACGCGGCCCCACTTGCGCGCGACCATGCCCGGCAGCACCGCGTGCGTCAACTGGCGCACGCGGATGAAATTGAGCGTCATCGCCTCCGACCATTTCGCCTCGGGCGCGTCGATCGGCAGCGCCGGTTGGCTGCCGCCGGCGGAGTTCACCAGGATATCTATGCGCCCGAGCCGCTGCGCCGCTTCCTGCGCGAGCCGTTCCGCGGCGCCTTCCGGCATGATGTCCATTTCAACGATGCCCGGCTCCCGGCCTCCGGCGGCGACAATCTCCTTCGCCAGCGCCTCGAGGAGGTCTTTCCTGCGCGCCACCACGCACACTCGCACGCCCTCGGCCGCGAGCCCCGCCGCGATCGCGCGCCCGATGCCCATGCTCGCGCCCGTCACTAACGCAGTTTTTCCCTTCAGCTGAAGATCCATGTTTTCCACGCTATCCAGAGTTTTCGTAGGGGTGTGAGAGAAACGCGCCGCGTCAGCACCCGGCAGCCGTCGGCGCGGATTTCCACGAGGAGCGTCTGGTAGATCGCCGCCATGATGAGGCCGGCGCGCTGCGACTTGCGGTCCGCCGCGGGCAGCCTGGCGAAGGCGTCGCGGTAGCAGTCCTGGGCGCGCTCGATCTGGAACTCCATCAGCCGCCGGAAGGCGTCGGTCTCGCGCGCTTGCGTGATGTCGGCGACGGTCACGCCGAACCGCGCAAGCTCGTCCTGCGGCAGGTAGATCCGGTCGCGGCGCGCGTCTTTCCCCACGTCGCGGATGATGTGGGTGAGCTGGAACGCGAGGCCGAGATCGGCGGCGTAGGCGAGCGTCCGCTGGTCCTGGTAGCCGAAGATCCCGGCGGAAAGGATCCCCATCACGCCCGCGACGCGGTGGCAGTAGAGCTTGAGCGCCTCGAACGTGGGATAGCGGTTGCAATCGAGGTCCATCTCCATCCCGGTGATGATCTCGTTCAGCCGCTCTTCGGCAAGGCCGAAGCGGGGCGCGACCTCCGCCAGCGCGCGCGCCACCGGATGCTGCGGGGCGCTGCGGCAGGCGGCGGCCACTTCCGTGCGCCACCAGGCGAGCGTCGCGCGCGCGACCGCCGCATCCGAGCATTCATCCACCACGCCGTCCACCTCGCGGCAAAAGGCATAGAGCGCGGTGATCGCGCGCCGCCGGTCCTCGGGCAGGAACAGGAAGCTGTAGTAGAGGCTCGAGCCGCTCGCCGCGGCTTTCTGCTGGCAGTATTCGTACGGCGTCACTGGTAAAACGGTTGATCCGGGCTGCCGGATGGCGGAATTGACGGGGTAAAAGGCAGGCAGCTGCCGGGAAGTTTTCGCAGGGGTTGACGGCCAGTTATGGCCATGAGAAAATGTTTTATTATCAATAAATTATGACGATCACTTAAGACAACTTGCAAACTTCCGGGGCGCACCCGATTATATTACAATCGGAAAGTCGCGAAAGTGGCGGAATGGGTAGACGCACCAGATTTAGGTTCTGGCGCCGCAAGGCGTGGGGGTTCGAGTCCCTCCTTTCGCACCACGGGGGACGACGCACCGCTACGCGGGTATGACGGGGATCGATCAACCGCGCATGGATAGATGCAGGCCAATTTGGAAAATTTGAGCGCACTGGAACGGCGATTGAGCGTGACTCTGCCCGCTGCGGATATCGCCAGCGAGGTGGAGAGCCGGCTCAGGCGCCTGACGCGCACGCTGAAGATGCCCGGGTTCCGGCCGGGCAAGGTGCCGTTGAAGGTGGTCGCGCAGCATTACGGCACCCAGGTGCGCCAGGAGGTGCTGGGCGACGCGATGCAGAAGAGCTTCGGCGAGGCGGTGCGCCAGCAGAACCTGAAAATCGCGGGCATGCCGCGCTTCGACGCCCAGCCGCTCGCCGAAGGCTCGGCGGAATTCCAGTACAGCGCCGTATTCGAGATCTACCCCGACGTGGTGGTGGGGAGCATCGCGGGCGCGGCCATCAACCGCCCGGTGCTGGAAGTGGGCGAGGCCGACGTGGACAGGACCCTGGAGATCATGCGGAAGCAGCGCGCTGTGTTCGAGCCGGCGGCGCGCGCCGCGCAGGACGGCGACCAGCTCACGATCGACTACCGCGGCACCCTGGATGGGCAGGAGTTCGCCGGCGGCGGCGGCAAGGACCAGACCGTGCAGCTCGGCGGCGGACGCCTGCTGCCGGATTTCGAGCGCAACCTCGCCGGCATGAGCGAAGGCGGGACCAAGGCGTTTGAGTTGCGCTTCCCCGACGATTATCACGGCAAGGAAGTCGCGGGCAAAACCGCCCGCTTCGAGGTCACGGTCAAGCGGATCGCCGCGCCGCGGCTGCCCGAGGCCGACGCCGAATTCGCCAGGAGCCTCGGCGTCGAGGATGGCGATCTCGTCAGGATGCGCGCCGAAATCCGGTCCAATCTCGAGCGCGAGGTCAAGGCCCGGCTCAAGAGCCGCGTCAAGGACCAGGTGATGCAGGCGCTGCTCGACGCGACCCGGATCGATACGCCGCGCACGCTGGTCCAGGCCGAGGCCCGGCGCCTGCAGGCGGCGGCGCGCGAGGACCTGGCGGCGCGCGGCCTCAAGGTGACCGACAACGTGCCGCTGCCGTACGATCTGTTCGAGAAGCAGGCGCAGCGCCGCGTCAACCTCGGCCTGATCCTGGGCGAGGTGGTGAAGATGCACGATCTCCACCCCCGGCCCGAGCAGGTGCGCGCGCACGTGGAAGAGCAGGCGCAGAGCTACGAGCGCCCGGAAGAGGTCGTGAAATGGGTCTACGCCTCGCCGGACCGGCTGCGCGAGATCGAATCCCTGGTGATGGAGGAGAATATCGTCGCCTGGGCGCTTGGCGTGGCGAAAGTGCAGGAGCAAGTCTTGAATTTCGACGAATTGATGGGAAACAAGTGATGGCAGCCTATAGCGAACCGCGCGGTCTGGGCCTGATTCCGATGGTCATCGAGCAGAGCGGGCGCGGCGAGCGCGCCTACGACATCTACTCGCGGCTGCTCAAGGAGCGCGTGGTGTTCCTGGTGGGGCCGGTGACCGAGGTTACCGCCAACCTGATCGTGGCGCAGTTGTTGTTCCTGGAGTCGGACAACCCCGACAAGGAGATCTCGTTCTACATCAACTCGCCCGGCGGGTCGGTTTCCGCGGGGCTGGCGATTTACGACACCATGCAGTTCGTCAAGCCCAAGGTGTCCACGCTGTGCGTCGGGCAGGCGGCGAGCATGGGGACGCTGCTGCTGGCCGCGGGCGCCAAGGGCAAGCGCTACTGCCTGCCCAACTCGCGCGTGATGATCCACCAGCCGATGGGCGGCTTCCAGGGACAGGCCTCGGACGTCGAGATCCACGCCCGGGAGATCCTCTATCTCAAAGGCCGGTTGAACGAGATCATGGCCAGGCACACCGGCCAGGACATCAAGACCATCGAGCGGGACACCGACCGCGACAATTTCTTGAGCGCCGAGCAGGCGGTGGGCTACGGGATCGTGGACAAGGTGCTGGTGAACAGAACCGAAAGCGTGGTTTAGTGTCGTAACGACAGGGGGTAGGATATGTCGGACAAAGTCGGCGGCGAAAAACTGCTCTATTGCTCGTTCTGCGGCAAGAGCCAGCACGAGGTGCGCAAGCTCATCGCGGGCCCGTCGGTGTTCATCTGCGACGAGTGCATCGAACTGTGCAACGACATCATCCGCGAGGAGACCCAGACCGACCACGGCGCGAAGGGCGCCAAATCCGACCTGCCGGTGCCGCGCGAGATCCGCGCGATCCTCGACCAGTACGTGATCGGGCAGGACGTCGCCAAGAAGATCCTGTCGGTCGCGGTCTACAACCATTACAAGCGGCTGAAGACGATCGCCAAGAACGACGACGTCGAGCTCGCCAAGTCCAACATCCTGCTGATCGGGCCGACCGGCTCGGGCAAGACGCTGCTCGCGCAGACGCTCGCGCGGCTGCTCAACGTGCCGTTCGTGATGGCGGACGCCACCACGCTGACCGAGGCGGGCTACGTCGGCGAGGACGTCGAGAACATCATCCAGAAGCTGCTGCAGAAATGCGATTACGACGTCGAGAAAGCGCAGAGAGGCATCGTCTACATCGACGAGATCGACAAGATCTCGCGCAAGTCCGACAACCCCTCGATCACGCGCGACGTTTCGGGCGAGGGCGTGCAGCAGGCGCTGCTGAAGCTGATCGAGGGCACCATCGCCTCGGTGCCGCCGCAGGGCGGGCGCAAGCACCCGAATCAGGAATTCGTGCAGGTGGACACCACCAACATCCTGTTCGTGTGCGGCGGCGCGTTCGACGGGCTCGACAAGGTCATCCGCGCGCGCTCGGAAAAGAGCGGCATCGGCTTCGGCGCGGAGGTACGATCGCGCGACAACCGCCGCGACATCACCAAGGTGCTGCGCGAGGTGCAGCCCGAGGACCTCATCAAGTACGGGCTGATCCCCGAGTTCGTGGGGCGCCTGCCGGTGGTGGCCACGCTGGAGGAGCTCGACGAGCAGGCGCTGATGCAGATCCTGACGCAGCCGAAAAACGCGCTGCTCAAGCAGTTCCACAAGATGTTCGCGATGGAAGGCGTCGAGCTCGAGGTGCGCGAGCCGGCGCTGAAGGCGGTCGCGAAGCGCGCGCTCGAGCGCAAGACCGGCGCCCGGGGGCTGCGCTCGATCCTCGAGCACACGCTGTTGAACACCATGTTCGACCTGCCCTCCATGGACAACGTGGTCAAGGTGGTGGTGGACGAGAACACCATCGTGGCCGACGCGCCGCCGCTGGTGCTGTACGCCGATCAGCCCAAGGTGGCCGGGTCCGCCCATTGAGCAGGCCGCGCGCCGCCGCGGTAAAACGGTTTGGAATCATGGCGCTGCGCACATGCTTGAATTTTCGGGAATTTCCCCAATGTTGACCCTATCCAACCTGAACCCGGTGAACCACGATGCCTGACGAGCCGAACGTGAACCCGAGCCCGAGCCCGAACGTGAACCAACTGCCGCTGCTGCCGTTGCGCGACGTGGTGGTGTTCCCGCACATGGTGATTCCCCTGTTCGTGGGGCGCCCGAAGTCGATCAAGGCGCTGGAGACCGCGATGGAGGCGGGGAAGGCGATCGTGCTGGTCGCCCAGAAATCGGCGGCGAAGGACGACCCTGCTCCGGAAGACCTCTACTCGATCGGCAGCGTCGCCAACATCCTGCAGATGCTGAAGCTGCCCGACGGCACCGTCAAGGTGCTGGTCGAGGGAACCCAGCGTGCGCGGCTGCACGAGATCGTGGACGCCAGGACGCATTACGCCGCGGCGGTGACGCCGATCGCTCCGGAGGCCACGCCCGACAACGAGATCGAGGCGATGCGGCGCACCATGATCCAGCAGTTCGACCAGTACGTGAAGCTGAACAAGAAGATCCCGCCCGAGATCCTCACCTCGCTCGCCGGCATCGACGAGGCCGGGCGTCTCGCCGACACCATCGCGGCGCACCTGCCGCTCAAGCTCGAGCAGAAGCAGGAGGTGCTCGAGATGTTCGGCGTCAAGCAGCGGCTCGAGCACCTGCTGAAGCTGGTCGAGGGCGAACTCGATATCCTGCAGGTTGAGAAG
>JACOVL010000115.1 GCA_016177355.1 Betaproteobacteria bacterium
CATTCCGGCGCCGTGATGTGGCGGTAGGTGCCGAGCACGATGTTGTTCGCGGCGAGCGAGTCCGCCGTGACGAAGAAGCCGAGGTTGCGCTTGACGATGCGCCGCTCGTCCTCGGTCAGCCCGTTGGGGTCCTTCCACAGCGCGATGTCGCGGCTCATCTGGATTTCCTGCGGCATCCAGTGGTTGGCGCAGGCCGAGAGGTATTTCTCCCAGGCCCATTTGTACTTGAACGGCACCAGCTGGTTGACGTCGGTGGCCCCGTTGATGACGCGCTTGTCGGCGACGTTGACGCGTCGGAGCTCGGCGGGTATGTCATCGGCCGGCCGCGGCACTGCCGGCGCGGCGGCGGGCAGCGCGAGTCCCGCGTCCGTGCTGATTGCCCTCAATACCTGCTTTTCCTCGAACTGCAACATCTTCAGTCTCCTTTATCGCTGTTATGGGTGGACACTGTTATTGGCACGACTCGCAATCGGGATTTTCGATGGAGCAGAGCTTTGCGTCGGTCGCCGGCGCCGTGAGCTCGCCGTCGGACGACACGGCGTTCAACTGCCCGGTCGTCACCGTGGATTTCTCGGCGGAAGTCGCGCCGAGCGTCCGCAGGTAGTAAGTGGTCTTCAAGCCCCGCACCCAGGCGAGCTTGTAGGTCTCGTCGAGCTTCTTGCCCGATGCGCCCGCCATGTAGATGTTGAGCGACTGCGACTGGTCTATCCATTTCTGCCGCCGCGCCGCGCACTCGACCAGCCACTTCGGCTCGATCTCGAAGGACGTGGCGTAGAGGCTGCGGACGTCCGGCGGGATGCGGTCGATCCTGGCGAGCGAGCCGTCGAAGTACTTGAGGTCGGCGATCATCACCTCGTCCCACAGGTTGAGCTTCTTCAGGTCCTGCACCAGGAACTCGTTCGCCACCGTGAATTCGCCCGACAGGTTCGATTTCACGTACAGGTTCTGGTAGGTCGGCTCGATCGACTGCGCGAGCCCGGTAATGTTGGCGATGGTCGCGGTAGGCGCGATCGCGAGGCAATTGGAGTTCCTCATGCCGACCTGCCGGATGCGCTTCCTCAACCCGTCCCAGTCGAGCGTGGCCGACATGTCGCACTCGACGTAGCCGCCGCGCTCCGCCGCCACCAGCTTCAGCGTGTCGAAGGGCAGGATGCCGCGGTCCCACAGCGAGCCCTTGAAGGTCGAGTACGGCCCGCGCTCCTCGGCGAGATCGGTCGAGGCCGAGTAGGCGCTGTAGGCGATCGCTTCCATCGAGCGGTCGGCGAACTCCACCGCCGCCTGCGAGCCGTAGGGGATCCTCAGCAGGTGCAGGCAGTCCTGGAAGCCCATGATGCCGAGCCCCACCGGGCGGTGCTTGAAGTTGGAGTTGCGCGCCTTCCCGACCGAGTAGAAGTTGAGGTTGATCACGTTGTCGAGCATGCGCATCGCGGTGCCGACCGTGCGCTTCAGCTTCTCCGCCTCCATGCGGCCGGTCGAGACGTCGAGGTGCGCCAGCATGTTGACCGAGCCGAGGTTGCATACCGCGATCTCGTCGGGGCCGGTGTTCAACGTGATCTCGGTGCACAGGTTGGAGCTGTGCACGACGCCGACGTGGCTCTGCGGGCTCCTCAGGTTGCACGGGTCCTTGAAGGTGAGCCAGGGGTGCCCGGTCTCGAACAGCATCGTCAGCATCTTGCGCCACAGTTGCGGCGCCTGGATTTTCTTGTACGGCTTGATCTCGCCGCGCGCGGCCTTCGCTTCGTACTCGAGGTAGGATTTCTCGAAGCTCTTCCCGTACTTGTCGTGCAGGTCCAGCGCGTCGGAAGGCGAAAACAGCGTCCACTCGCCGTTCTCCATCACGCGCTTCATGAAGAGGTCCGGCACCCAGTTGGCGGTGTTCATGTCGTGGGTGCGGCGGCGGTCGTCGCCGGTGTTCTTCCGCAGCTCCAGGAACTCCTCGATGTCGAGGTGCCAGGTCTCGAGGTATGAGCACACGGCGCCCTTGCGCTTGCCGCCCTGGTTGACCGCGACCGCGGTGTCGTTCACGACCTTCAGGAACGGCACCACGCCCTGGCTCTTGCCGTTGGTGCCCTTGATGTGGGAGCCCAGCGCGCGCACCGGCGTCCAGTCGTTGCCGATGCCGCCGGCGAATTTCTGCAGCAGCGCGTTCTCCTTGATCGCCTCGTAGATGCCGTCGAGGTCGTCGGAAACGGTGGTGAGGTAGCAGCTCGCGAGCTGCGAGCGGCGCGTGCCGGAGTTGAACAGCGTCGGCGTCGAGCTCATGAAATCAAAGGAAGACAGCACGTTGTAGAACTCGATCGCGCGCGCCTCGCGCTGGTCCTCCGGCTCGTTGAGGGCCAACCCCATCGCCACGCGCATGAAGAAGATCTGCGGGAGTTCTATGCGCCGACCCTGCACGTGCAGGAAGTAGCGGTCGTAGAGGATCTGCAGCCCGAGATAGGTGAACTTGAGGTCGCGGTTGGCGTCGAGTGCGGCGCCCAGGCACTTGAGATCGTAGCCGCCGAGGCGCTCGTCGAGCAGCTCCGCCGCGATCCCGTTCCGGATGAACTCAGGCAGGTAATCGGCGTAGCGCGCATGCATACCCGCCTGCGACGCCTCTTCGCCCAGCGTCTCGAGGCGCAGCGTGTGCAGCAGCAGCCGCGCAGTGACGTAGCTGTAGCCGGGGTCCTGCTCGATCAGCGCGCGCGCGGCGAGGACCAGCGACTTGCGCACCTCCTCCATCGGCACGCCGTCGTAGAGGTCGCGCTGCATCGCCTGCAGGATCGGCTCGGGGCTCACCTCGCGCCCCAGCCCCTCGCATGCGTCGCGCACGAGCCCCGTGATGCGGGCGAGGTCGAGCGGCTTCGCCTGGCCGCCCTCTCTCACGTTGATGACGGGCTGGCCGCGCTTCTCCTCTTGCGCCTGGCGCTCCTTCGCGCGCTCCTTCGCGCGCTCTTCGCGGTAGAGCACGTAATCGCGCGCGACGTTGTGCTCGCCGGCGCGCATCAACGCGAGTTCGACCTGGTCCTGGATATCCTCGATGTGGAAGGTGCCGCCGGAGGGCTGGCGCCGCATCAGCGCGCTCACCACGTTATCGGTCAGCTTCGCCACCCGGTCGCGCACGCGCGCGGAAGCCGCGCCCTGGCCGCCGTTCACCGCGATGAACGCCTTCGTCATCGCGATCGAGATCTTGGACGGCTCGAAGCCCATCACCGCGCCGTTGCGGCGGATCACTCTGTACTGCGCGTAGCGCGTTTCCTGTCCGGCGGGAATTTCGGCGAGGGCGAGGCTGGCAACCGGGGTCGTCAGGGCCGTCTCGGTGACGAGCTGCATGTTATAACTCCTTGAGTTTAAAGTTTTTTTTTGACCCAAGGGGAGGGCTGCCTCCCCGCTCCTTAAACCTCTACGCTGCATCAGACCACAATATGTTGTGGTTCAACGCTGCTTTCGAACAAATTCTAGTAGTCTGATTTTACGAAAGCAATAGCTTTTTGAACTTTTTCTTAAATCCCGGATTTAGCGGAGGAAAAATCGGTAAGGTGATGAAAAAACAGGCAAATTTGCTCAATTTTTGAGCAAATCCTTACTGCTGCCTAATCAACAGGCGGCCCCCTCTGAAAGGGCGAAAAATGCAACCGAAATCGCGGTGATTTGCCCCGGGAAGCGCGCACGCGGCGGCTATGGCCGGCCCAGCAGCGCGCGATAGCGCGCCCAGTCGAAGTGGGGACCGGGATCGGTCTTGCGCGAGGGCGCGATGTCGGAGTGGCCGGCGATGCCGGCGATCGGGTAGCGCGTCTTCAATGCGCGCGTCAG
>JACOVL010000118.1 GCA_016177355.1 Betaproteobacteria bacterium
GGAGTGGTAGGCCGCCGGGGACTCGAACCCCGAACCTCCGGATTAAGAGTCCATTGCTCTACCAGTTGAGCTAGCGACCCACTCGGGAAGGGGGCGTATTGTCCGCCGTTACGCGCGTCAGCGTCAACTGCATCCGCAGTATGGACGCGGACGCATGACGGGTGCCGCATTCGGCTACAATCCACGCTTTTGCGAAGGACATACGGCCGAAATGACGCAATCCAACTGGCGCACGCCGCTCGTCATCCTGGTCTGCAGCGGCATCATCCTGTCCCTGTCGCTCGGCACCCGGCACACCTTCGGTCTCTACCTGCAGCCGATGACGCTGGACCTCGGCTGGACCCGGCAGACTTTCGCCATCGCGCTGGCGATCCAGAACCTGGTCTATGGGCTGGCGACGCCGCTCGCCGGCATGATCACGGACAAGTACGGCGCGCCGCGGGTGCTGTTCGGCGGCACCCTGCTCTACGCGCTGGGCGTGGCGTTGATGGCCTATTCCTCGACCGGCTGGGAGTTCAGCCTGAGCGCGGGCCTGCTGGTGGGCATCGCGCTCTCGTGCAGCGGCTTCAGCACCATCTTCGGCGTGGTCGGCCGGGCGTTCCCGCCGGAGAAGCGCACCACCGCGCTCGGCATCGCCGCGGCCGCCGGCTCGTTCGGCCAATTCGTGATGCTGCCCTACGGCCAGACGCTGATCAGCCAGCTGGGCTGGCACACCGCGCTGCTCGCCTGCGCCGCGACGATCCTGGTGATCCTGCCGCTCTGCACCGTGCTGGCGGAGGACAAGCAGGCGCCATCCAGGGAGCAGAAGCAGTCCATACCGGAGGCGCTGCGCGAGGCGTTCGGCCACAGCGGTTTCGTGCTGCTGTGCTCGGGTTATTTCGTATGCGGCTTCCAGTTGATGTTCATCTCGGTGCACTTCCCCGCTTACCTCGTCGACCACCGCATGACGCCCGAGACCGGCATGATGGCGCTGGCGCTGATCGGACTGTTCAACATTTTCGGCACCTATTTCTGGGGCTGGCTCGGCCAGCATTACACCAAGAAGTACGTGCTCTCCGTCCTCTACTTCACGCGCGCGGTGGCGTTCGCGGTCTTCATCTCGCTGCCGCTCACGCCGTTCTCGGTGTACCTGTTCTCCGCGACCATCGGCTTCCTGTGGCTCGGCACGGTGCCGGTCACGAGCGGTCTGATCGCCCAGATCTTCGGCGTGAAGTATCTGGCGACCCTGAGCGGCATCGCCTTCCTGTTCCACCAGGTTGGCAGCTTCCTCGGGGTGTGGATCGCGGGCTGGCTGTTCGACGGCACCGGCTCCTACCGCCTGATGTGGCTGCTCACCATCGCTCTGGGCGTCGCGGCGGCGTTGATCAACATGCCGATCAACGACCGGCAGATCGTGCGCCCCGTGCTGAAGCCGGCCTGAGCCGGAGAAGCGTGACTGGTACCTCGTGACTGGTACTGCGTGACTGGTGAGGCGAATTTAAATCACGCTTTATCAGTCACGATTCATCAGTCACGTTTTATCAGTCACGCCTCTTCAGTCTCTTTTGCGGCCTCCGCGAGCAGCCAGTCGCGGAACGCCTTGACCGCCGGCCGGCCGGCCGCCTCTCCGCGCACCAGGTAATAGGCGGAAGCTAGCGGCACGCGCAGCGCGAACGGCGTCACCAGGCGCGCGGCGTGCAGGTCGGTTTCCGCGAGCACCGGCATCGTGGCGACTGCCCCGCTGCCCTCGATCGCCGCCTCGAAAGCGAGCACGGCATGGCTGAAATGCGGGCCCCGGTTCACGTCCACGCCGCCGACGCCCGCCGCCTTCAGCCACACCACCCAGAACGGCACGCCGTCGTAGAGCTCGCCGGTATCGTCGTGCAGCAGCAAGTGGTGGCGCAAGTCGGCCGGCCGCGCGAGCGGGTGCTCTCCCGTGATGAGCCGGGGGCTGCAGATCGGCGTGATGGAGAGCGAGAGCAGCCTGTCCGCCTGGTATCCCGGGTAGCCGCCGTGCCCGTAGAGGATCGCCACGTCGGAGTCCGCGAGCCAGTCATCCAGGGTGGCGCGCTCGGCGGCCGCCCCTCTGTTCCGCTCCGCCGCATGCCGCAGCCGCGCCGAGATGCGCACGTCGATCTCGGGGTGCGCCTGGAAGAACCGGTGCAGCCGCGGCATCAGCCAGCGCGCGGCAAACGACGGCGCCGCGCTCACGGTGAGCGCGCCCACGCCCCTGTGGGCGCGCAACCGCTCCACCGCCTGCGCCAGGCTGTCGAACCCCTCGCGCAGCCTGGGCAGCGCGGCGCGCGCCGCCTCCGTCAATTCCAGCGCCCGGTTCTGCCGGCGGAACAGCTGCACCCCGAGGTGGTCTTCCAGCGCCTTGATCTGGTGGCTCACCGCGGCGGGCGTCACGTTGAGCTCGGCTGCCGCCTTCTTGACGCTCGAGTGGCGGGCGGCGGCCTCGAAGGCCTTCAGGGCATTGAGCGGGGGCAGACGAGCAGTCACATTTATATGATTAGTTTATCTAATCTATAGTGCTATTATATATCAACTATTGCAGTGCAACAATCTACACCGATATAGGTCTATACTTACACGCAAAGTCATCTAGATAGATGACGATATTATTGCAATAACCAGTTCAGGACTAGAGCCTGGAAAGGAATGATACGATGAGAAAAGCTAATCAAACTGTTGCTGGATCAGACATTTACATGCTGATCGGCGAAACGCGCATGAGCGAGCGCGACCGCCAGATCGCGATCAACAGCGTGCGCAACGCCGAGGCGATCGTGGATGTGCTCGTCTGGGTGAAGAACAAGGTGGTCGCACTGGGCGATTTCCTGCTCAAGCCCAGCCTGAAGCACTGAGCCATCCGTACCTCTTCAGCCGGGGATCCCTCCTCCCCCCGGTTAAAGGCTGCGAACAGCAGCCTTTTGACGCGGCGGCGACCCCGCCGCGTTTTTTTGTACGCCCGCTAGCGCGCCGGGACGCCGCCGAATTCGGCCAGCATCAGGTCGCTGAGCGCCTGCGGCATGCCCGGGATGCCGTGCTGCAGGACCTGCAGCATCTGCTGGCGCTGCTCGGCGGGGAGCCGCTCGTATTCGCGGCGGGCCTCGGCGGCTATCGTTCTCATGTCGTCGCTCGAGAGCCGGCTCAACTGCCGGTGGGCGTCGCGCATCGCGATGGCCTGGGACGTGAACTCGGCGATGATCTCCGTGCGCATGGCCGCGTTCTTGGGGTCGTTCAGCATCTTCATCAGGCTCGCGTACAGCTCCTCGCGCTGCTGCGGGCCGAGATGGACGAAGCTCTCGTCGATCAGGCCCCGCAGCCACTGGTCGTCGGCCTGCGGCGCCGCGCGCGGAATCTCGATCGGAGCCGCCGGCTGCTTCGACTTCTCCTGCGCCGCTTCGATGCCCGCCCGTATCCCGGTCGAAATTGTATGGTCGCGCAGCAGCCGCAGCACGAACAGCACCAGCGGATCGACCGCCTGGACGGCGGTCGAACCCGTGGCGAGTATCAGCCCGGCGATGATGATGCGAACAGCCCGTCGCATGCGGAACATGGATCCTGCTTCCCCCCGGATAAACAAGGACATGCCGCTTTTGCTTTAGAAATATAGCACTAGCGGAGGGTTTTGGGGTAATTCGAAAAGGCGGGGAACGTGACCGATTACAAGGTTCAGTCGGTACGCACGCGGCGCAGGTGAGCCACGCCGCCGAAGCTGCCGACCCACAAGGTGCCGTCGGCAGCGGCAGCCATGGAGAAGATGGCTTTGCCGAACAGCCCGTCGGCGATCGTCATCACCCGGAACCCGCCGTCCTTGAGCCGCGCCAAACCGTTGTTGGTTCCGATCCAGAGCCGGCCTCGAGGATCGATGTGCAGCATGAAGACATGGTTCCCGGGCAGTCCCTCGGCCTTGGTGTAATGGGTCCATTTCCGGCCGTCGAAGCGGGCCAGCCCTCCACCCCAGGTGCCTGCCCATACGATGCCGTCGCGATCGACCTTCATCGCCACGATGTAGTTCGGGTTGTACGCCACATCCACCCCCTGCAACCCCATTTCCTCCTTCTGCCTGGCGTGATGCAGGGAAACCTGCGATGGATCGGTCCTGAACTCGATGTCATGCCTGACTTTCTCGTAGGGCGCGCCGAGACCTTTTGCATGATTCCAGTTCTCCCACTTTCCGTTCCGGTAGCGGGCAAGTCCGCCCTCGGTGGCAAGCCAGATTTCGCCGTTCCTGCCTTCGGCGAGGCCGTAGACCCAGTCGTTGGGAAGTCCGCCTCTGGTATTCTCGACGGTAAACAGGTCCCACTTCGCGCGGTTCCTGAGCTCGCCGCCGCGCACGCGGTTTACACCCGACCAGGTGGCGATCCACATGTCGCCATTACTGGCTTGCAGAGCGTCGTACACAAAAGCATCTCCGAGTCCCTCCGGAACGTTGTAGTTTTCCCATTGTTGAGTCTGGCTATCGAACAGAGACAGGCCCCCGCCGTAGGTGCCTACCGCGATGCGGCCTTGCAGCTTGCCGATATAAAAAATACCGTTCGAGAGCAGTCCGTTGCGCGCGTCGAACAGCTTGAATTCGTCGGTCTCGGTGTCGTAGCGGATCACGCCTCCCGAGGTGCCCACCCACATCACCTTGCCGTCCTCGTAGATCGCCTTGACGTTCTTGTTGCCGACGCGGAAATGCGTGAACGCCTGCGTTGGATCCACCTGCACCTTGCCCTCGCGCTGCTCCTCGCCGCCGGGCGCCGCGCCCTTCGCGACGGACGGGTGCGGCAGCGGCGGCTGTTCCGCCTGCCGGTGGCTCAGCAGATACGCGCCGGCGACCATGCCGGCCACGGCGAGCACGAGCAGTGCGATGGACTTGTGGCCGAGTCGCATGGTGTTCTCCCGCTACTTGGCGCCGATGCGCGCTACGCCGCGTTTGGTGCCCGCCCAGACGTCGCCGTTGGGCGCCACCGCGAGCGCATAGACGTGGCTCTCCAGCAGCCCGTCGCGGCGACCGAAGCTGCGCCACGACCTCCCGTCGTAGCGCGAGACGCCCGCGTCGGTGCCAAACCAGAGCACGCCTTTGCCGTCCTGCACGGCGCTGTAGACGATGTTGCCCGCAAGTCCTTCGCGGGCCGTGAAATTCCGCCATCGGGTGCCGTCGAAGCGGCCCACACCGCCGCCCCAGGTGCCCGCCCAGACCGCGCCGTCAGCCGCGGCCAGGATGGAAAACACGTAGTTGGGGTTGTAGGTCGCGCTGCCGCCGGTGGTGACATCGAGGTCGTGCCGCGAGCGCGTGCCGAGCCCGGTGTTCGCGCTCGGCGGCAAGTTCGCGCTGTTCGGTGCGCCCAGGCCATCCTTGTGCGTCCATGCCTTCCACGTCGTGCCGTCGAACATGGATACCCCACCTTCGGTGGCGAACCAGACGCGCCCGCCGCGGTCGACCGTGATTCCGTACACCCACTCGTTGACCAGCTCCTTGACGTAGTTGCGGAACTTGCCGGTCTTGAGGTCGAAGCGGCTCGCGCCCGCCCAGGTTCCGATCCAGAGGCTGCCGTCCCGGTCGTTGGCGAAGGCGTAGACCCAGTAATCGGCGAGCCCGTGCATCGGAAAATAGGTCTTCCATTTGCCGCTGCGGTAGCGCGATGCGCCGCCGGCGTTGGTGCCGAACCAGGTGTGGCCGGCGCGGTCGATGCCGATCGCGAACACGTATTCGCTGGCAAGCCCGTGCTGACGCGTGAAAGTGTTGCGCGGCCTGGCACCGGCGAGGTCCACTTCGTGCACGCCGACCGAGGTCCCCACCCACAGCGTGCCGCTTTTCGGTTCGATGGTAAGCGCGCGCACGTACGCATTGTCGCCGACGTTGAATGTCTCGAGCACTTTCTCCCCGGCGGCCGCTCCCCCGGGCGCGGTCTGCGCGTGGGCGGCGGACAATACCAGTCCGGTCAGGACGGCGCAGCACCAGCGCGCGAGGCGGCCCGGCTCCATCACCGCAGCGTTCGCAGATAGGCGATCACGTCGAGGATCTCGCGGTCGGTGAGCACGCCGATGTAGGCCGGCATCGCGTTTTTCCCGCCCCTGATCGAGGCGAGCAGCCCGACATCGGCCTGCATCAGGCGATCGCTGCCGCGCGCGAGATTGGGGGCGCCCGGCATGACGCTGAGGCCGCTTGCGCCGTGGCAGACCGCGCAGTGCGTGGTATAGATCCGATTTCCCTTGATGATGTCGGCGGCCGCCGCGGGCGCGCTCGCCGCCGCGATCCAACCGGCGATCATTCCCGCCGCCAGCGCGCGCAGCGCTCCGCTCTTTGCCTTCCCGTCGATCATGGTTTCGCCTTTTTCCCTTTCCCCGCGGCACTGGTGCCGCGCATCGCCTTCACACGCGATTCCAGAACCTCAGCCTGTTTGAGATCCACAGCGAGGCCGAGGGTGCCGTTGCGATATGCTTGGGCGAGGTATTCGAGGGCCGGCACGTAGCCGTTGTCGGCCGCGCGCCTGATCCACTGCAGCGCCGCCGGGCTGCTGCGCTGTGCATCGTCCACGCCGAGCCCGCCGGCCATGTACGCCCGGGCAAGCTCGTTGATCGCCAGCCGGTGCCCTTTGTCGGCTGCGCGCGTGATCCATTTACGGGCTTCGACCCAGTCGCGTTTCACGCCTTCGCCGGCGGAGTACATCACGCCCAGACCGAACTCGCCGTCCGGATGACCCTGCGCGGCGGACTTGCGGTAGTAAGCCACCGCCTCCTCGTTGAATTCGGCCTTGTCGAGTAGGTCGGCGAGCAGCGCCTGCGCCGCCGGGTGACTGGCATCCGCCGCCTTTCTCAGCACAGCCATCGCGCCGATGACGTCACCCTCGCGATAGGCCTTCGTCCCCGCCTGGTAGTCTTCCTCCGGGCCGGCAAAGGCCAGCGCCGCCGCTGCCGCCAAGGTCATTGCCATCAGGCCGCTCATCACACGCTTGAGAATATTTTTCGCTTCAGCCATCGCGCGCTCTGACAATACCAATGACCATCACCTTTCCACATAGCGCTCCCGCCGCACCGCCGCGCTAGCGATTCCGCCCGGTGGAAGAAGCGGCGTCCGGGATCAGGCCGGGCTGCTCGAGTTCCTCGATTTTACGGTACAGGCTCGACAGGCCGATTCCGAGTTTCTGCGCTGCAGCCCTGCGGTCGCCGCCCGCCTCCTCGATGGCGCGCTGCACGATGTCGCCCTCGATGCGCCGCAACTGGTCGCGCAGGCCCCCTTCCCGGGCCGCCGTGCCGGGCGTGTTTGCGGCACTGCCGCCCTTCATGACGTACTGCGGCAGATCCGCGACCGTGATGCAGTTGCCGTCGGCGAGGATGTCGGCGCGGTTGATGACGTTCTCCAACTCGCGCACGTTCCCCGGCCAGCCGTAGGCGAGGAGCAGCTCCTCGGCCTCCGGGTCGATCTCGCTCACGTACGACCCGTCGGCATCCGACCTGGCCTGCTTCAGAAAATAATGGATCAAGCCGCGGATGTCCGACTGCCGCTCGCGCAGCGGCGGAATGTGGATGTGGAACATGCTCAGTCTGAAGTAAAGGTCCTCGCGGAACTTGCCCTGCCTCACCATCTCCCGCAAGTCACGGTTGGTCGCCGCGATGATCCGCGTGTCCACGCGGCGGACCTGCTCGCTCCCCAACGCACGCACTTCCTTGTCCTCGATTACATGCAGCAGCTTGGTCTGCATGTGCAGCGGCAGCTCCCCGATCTCGTCGAGGAACAGCGTGCCCCGGTCGGCCTGCAGGAACAGCCCCTTGCGCGCCCGGTCGGCGCTGGTGAACGCGCCCTTGGTGTGGCCGAAGAATTCGCTCTCCAGAAGATTTTCCGGGATTGCGCTGCAGTTGACCTGCAGGTACAGGCCGTCGCCGCGCCTGCTCTTCTCGTGGATCGTGCGCGCAATCAAGCCTTTCCCGGTGCCGCTCTCCCCGGTAATCAGCACCGTGCTGTCGGTGGGCGCGACCTTTCCCGCCAGGCGCTCGATCTCAAGCATGCCGGGCGAAGTGAAACGGTACATCTTCGGGGCCCGCTCCCCGACCGCCCTGCGCAACGCCTGGTTCTCCTCGCGCAGGCCGCGCAACGCTTCGATCCGCGACAGGCGATGAAGGACCTCCTCGGCGTTCACCGGCTTGACGATGTAATCGGAGGCGCCGGCGCGCAGCGCCTCGACCGCGGTCTCCATCGAGCCGAAGGCGGTGACCATGATGAACGCGGTGTCTATCCCCGAGCCGCGGGTGTTGCGCACCAGGTCGATGCCGTTGCCGTCGGGCATCTTGATGTCGCACAGCGCGACATCCACGTCGCCGCGAGCAAGCTTCGCCGCCGCCTCGGCCGCGCCACCCGCTTCGACGACCGAATAGCCCGCCTGGCGCGCGATCGCGGCGAGAATCTGCCGCAACGCGGGTTCATCGTCGACGATCAGGACGTGGAGCGAGGCCATGGTCCTCAGGTGGTAGTGGCTCGTGATTCGAGCGGAATCGTGAATGTTGCGCGCGTGCCCGAGCCGGGTTCGGACTTCAGCTTTATGCTTCCGCCGGAGCGCTCGACGAGGGACTTGCAGATGAACAGGCCAAGCCCGCTGCCCTTGCCCGCCGGCTTGGTCGTAAACGTCTCCTCGAATGCGCGCTCCCGGGTGCCGGCATCCATGCCGCACCCGTTATCGCTCACCGTGATCTCGATCGATCCGTTGCGCGTAGCGGTGGCGACCCGTACCTCGGGCGCGCGTTCCGCCGCCGCCTCGGTCGCGTCCGCCGAATTGATCAAAAGATTCATCAGGATCTGTGCCACGTGGTCGGCGCACGCGACGGCCGCCGGCGCCTGGCCGTCGAGGTCCAGCGTGAGCTTCACGTTGCGAAAGCGCCGGTCGTAGGCGACGAAATTACAGGTATTCCGCACCAGGCCATTGATGTCGATCAGTTGCGGCTCCGCTGAAAGCGGTGAGGTCATTTCCGACATCTGGCGCGTGATCTGGGTGATGCGCCCTGTCTGTTCCAGGATCAGCGTCGGCTGGCATAACCCGGGGCAACGATGGGAACGGCGGATTTCGTCCATTGCCTCCGCAACGCCGTGAATCGCGGCGATCGGGTTGTTGATCTCGTGCGCGATCGCTGCCGCGAGCGACCCGATGGCAGCCATTTTGTCCTGGTGAAAGCGCTGCTGACGCGTAATCTCCAGTTGTTTTTCGTGGTCGCGCAGGGCCGACTGCATGCGGTTCACCGATTCCATCAGGCTGCCGATCTCGTCGTGACGGGTGACCTCCAGCGGGTCGTCGCGGTAGCCGGTCACGACCGCCAGCGCCCGCGACTCGAGCCGGCGCAGGTCCCGGGCGAGCCGGCTGAAAAACAGCGTCGTGAGCCCGCCGAGCACCACCACGCCGATCACGCCGCCGATGATGACGGTCAGCGTGATCGCGTCATAGATCAGCCGGTACCCTTCGGACAGCACGCTCCGGCGGCTCCCCACCTGGCGCGTGAACGCATCGAGCTCGGCCACCAGGTCGTACAGGCTCGCGCGCAGCTCGGCCAGGGCCGCCCGCGTCGGCACGGCGCGCAGCGATGCGACGTTGCGACCGAGGCGCGCGATCGCCCCCTCGATCTTCGGATACGGCCGCTTCAGGCCTTCGAGCCCAGCCTGTATCGCCTCGATGTCGAGCGCGAGCGCCTCGTAGCCCGGCTGTGGATCGGGCGCGTAAAAGATTTCCTGCTCTTTGAGGATGGCGTGGGCCACCGAGGTGTTGATTTTGGCGAGCGTCTCCTCGAGATCGTGGACCCGCTCCAGCTCCTGCACCGTCGCGAACAGCTGTTGACGCTCCTGCGCGACGATCAGACCTACCATCATGGTGTAGAGGACGATCACGACGAAGGCGATCATCCCTTTCGCGCGTACCGAAAGCCTCAACTGCGCTGGTGTGTGGCTCGCGTCACGTTCAATCCGCGCGCCGTCGGCCACCGTTAAAACAGGATTTCCCGTCATCTCGATCTCACCCCACCGATCCGGGTTTTACCCGGCGAATCACCATGTTACGGGAGTCATTGTCACAACTTCGGGGGCAACGGGGGTTGATCCAGATCAAAACCATTGAACGTTGAACACTTGGCACTCACGCGATTGATTCTGAAAATCAACGCCTTGTCTCGATCACCGGAAAGGGATACCGGTTGCCGTCCCGCCACAGCGCTCAGCACGACAACAGCCGGAACATGGCGGGTCTGGTCACCGGACGACGGTATTGATCACCACGGTGATGCCGCTGGCGTCGTTCGCAACCGGCTCGCTCGCGCCCTGCAGGTCGCCGGGCTGGGGATTGGCATCGGCGGTTTTCGAAACGCGCGCGCCCACCACAATACGCGGGTGACCTGAAAGCTTCAGCGCCGGGGTCATCGCCATCGTGTCGTCGAGCGTGAACTCGACGGGCAGGTCGCGCACCCGCTTGCGCAGGATGGCGAGCGGCATGCGGGGTCCTTCGACGGCGCGGGCGAAGATGAACACGACGTCCTCGGGTTTCGCTTTCGCCGCGAACTCGGGCGTGAGCTTCACCGTGCCGCGCACGCCGCCCGCGGCCGTTGCGACCGGCGCCGGTTTCGCGCTTTCGGCGCTTGCGCCCAGGCCGCGCGCCTCGGCGACGCTCGAACGCACCGACCGCGCGACCTCGGAGTCCGCGGGCACGAGCGGCAGGATGCGTTCCCAGTATTCCGCGGCTCCGGGATAGTTCTTCTTGTCGAACTCGACCGTGCCGGCGAGCGCCAGCGCCTTGATGTTGGCGGGGTCCGCGGCGAGCGCGCGCGCGATGATCTTTTCCGGCTCGCCGCGCAGATTCCTGCCCTGCGCCATCGCGAGCGCATCCGCGTAGTCCGCAAGGAGCTGCGCGTTCTTCGGCGCGCGCGCCGTGGCGTTGGCGTAAGCGACGGCCGCTTCCCCGAAACGCCCGAGCACGGCGTAGGAGCGTCCCAGCATGACCCAGCCTTCGGCATCCTCGGGGTTTTCCTTGAGACGCGCCGCGAGCCGCTCGACCAGCTGGTTGATCTGCTGCCCGGTCAGTCCGTGATCGGGAGCGGCGCCCGGCCGGGGCGCGAGCGCCTGCGGGCTGCCGACGAGGAGATAGACGGCGAGCGCGACGAGCGGGACCGCGACGCCGAGGGCGGCGGCGGCGGCACGCGCCGGGCGCGGCTGATCCGCCGCTGTTTCGCCCGCGCCGACATCTTCCAGCAGCCGCGCCTCGATATCGCGGCGCGTCCTGTCATACTGGTCCCGGGCGAGGGTCCCCGCGCGCAGGTCCGCTTCGAGCTCGCGCAACTGGTCCCGGTACACCGCGACGTTGATGGCGGCGCGCGACACGCCGCCGCCCGTGCCGCGCCGCAGCAGCGGCGGCAGGATGAAGAGCAACGCTCCGGCGATGAACAGCCCGCCGACGATCACGAAGGCGGTCATCGCCGCTCCGTCCCGTTTTCCGCGAGCAGCTTCTCCGCCCGCTCGCGCTCGGCCTCCGTGAGCTCGACATCGGCCGCCGCGCGCCGGCGTTTCAGCCGGTAGAAGAGAGCGGCAAGCCCCGCCGCGAGCAGCAGCAGCGGCCCGAACCACAGCAGCAGCGTGGCCGACTTGAACGGCGGACGGAACAGCACGAAATCGCCGTAACGGGCGACCATGAAATCCACGATGTCCCGGTCGCTCGCGCCCTGCTTCATCTGTTCGCGGACCTGGTTCCGGAGGTCCACCGCGAGAGGGGCGTTGGAGTCGGCGAGCGACTGGTTCTGGCACACCAGGCAGCGCAGCTCCGCGGCGAGCGCCATCACCCGCTGCTCGAGTGCCGGGTCCTCGGCGGCCGGCGCGGCTTCCTTCGCGTGGGCCCACGGGCCCAGCGCGAACAGCATGATGAGAACACCCAGCCTAGCCACGGTCGAGCTCCTGCACCAGCGGCAGCACTTTCTCCCTCACGATCTCGGGCGTGAGCGGGCCGATGCGCTTGTAGCGGATCACGCCGCGCTGGTCGATCACGTAGGTTTCGGGCACCCCGTAGACCCCGTAGTCGATGGCGATCCGGCCCGCGATATCGGACGCCGACAATTGGAAGGGGTCGCCGTTGCGCTTGAGCCACGCGATCGCATCCTCGGGCCGGTCCTTGTAGTTGAGCCCGACGACGGGGGCGATTTTCATGCGCGCCAGCTCCGTGATGACCGGATGTTCCAGCAAACAGGGAGGGCACCACGAGGCCCATACGTTGAGTATCCACACCCTGCCGGACATCTCCTTCGGGGAGAATGTCTTGTCCACCGCCTGCAACTGCGGCAGCGAGAACTGCGGCGCGGGTTTGCCGATCAGCGGCGAGGGCACCTCGCGCGGGTTCAATGTGAGCCCGAACCCGAGCAACGCGACCAGCGCCGCGAAGATGCCGAGCGGCAGGAGGTAGCGGGTCATCTCGGGACGGCCGGCGCCGCGGCGTATGGCCGCTCGCGCTCGCGGCTCGCGGCAATGCGATAGCGGCGGTCGGCCGCGGCGAGCAGCCCCCCGAGCGCCATCAGCAGGCAGCCGCCCCAGATCCAGTCCACGAACGGCTTGTGCTGCACGCGCACCAGCCAGGTGCTGGGCTCGAGCTGATCGCCGAGCGAGACGTAGAGGTCGCGCGTCAGACCGGTGTCGATCGCCGCCTCGGTCATCGGCATGTTCTGCGCCGTGTAGACGCGCTTCTCCGGATAGAGCGTGGCGACCGCGGCCCCGTTCCGGCTGACGCTGATGGTGGCGCGGGCCGCGAGGTAATTCGGCCCAGGCACCTCCCGCACGTCGTCGAAGCGGAAGACGTAGCCGGCCAGCTCCACCGTGTCGCCCGCCTCCATGCGCACGTCCTTCTCGCTCTCGTAGCCCTTCACCAGCGTCACGCCGACGACGAACACCGCCATGCCGAGGTGTGCGAGCAGCATCCCGTACCAGGCGCGCGGCGCGCCGGCGAGCCGCGCCCGGGCGCTCGCGACGTTCTGCGCATCCCTGATCTTGTCCCACAGCTGCAAGGCGCCGCTCGCCACGATCCACGACGCAGCCAGCAGCCCGAAGGCGACCAGCGCGCTCCAGCGCCCGAGCGCGAACGGCAGCAGCAGCGCCGCCGCGAGGCTCGCCCCGAACGCCCAGCGTAGGCGCGCCGCGAGTTCGGGCAGGCTCGCTTTCTTCCAGCGGGCGACGGGGCCGATGCCCATGAGAAACAGCGCCGGCGCCATCAGCGGCGCGAACACCGCCTCGAAATACGGCGGGCCGACCGAGATCTTGCCCAGCCCGAGCGCGTCCAGCACCAAGGGGTAGAGCGTGCCGAGCATCACCGAGCCCATGGCCACCACCAGCAGCACGTTGTTGGTGAGGAGCATGGATTCGCGCGACACGAGATCGAAGCCGCCACCGAGCCCGATCTTCCGGGTACGCCACGCGAACAGCAGCAGCGAGCCGCCGATCACCAGCACCAGCAGCGCGAGGATGTAGACGCCGCGCGCCGGATCGGTGGCGAACGCGTGCACCGAGGTGAGCACGCCCGAGCGCACCAGGAACGTCCCCAGCAGGGAGAGGGCGAACGCCAGGATCGCGAGCAGCACGGTCCAGCTGCGGAACGTGCCGCGCTTCTCGGTCACGGCGAGCGAGTGGATGAGCGCGGTGCCCACGAGCCACGGCATGAAAGACGCGTTTTCCACCGGGTCCCAGAACCACCAGCCGCCCCAGCCGAGCTCGTAGTACGCCCACGCGCTGCCGAGCGCGATGCCGAGCGTGAGGAACGCCCACGCCACCGTGGTCCACGGGCGCGACCAGCGCGCCCACGCCGCGTCGAGGCGGCCGGACAGCAGCGCGGCGATCGCGAACGCGAATGCAACCGAAAAACCGACGTAGCCCATGTAGAGCAGCGGCGGATGGATCACCATGCCCGGGTCCTGCAGCAGGGGATTCAAGTCGCGCCCGTCGGGAGGCGGGGGAAAGAGCCGCACGAACGGGTTCGAGGTGAACAGCATGAACGAGAGGAACCCCGTGCTCACCAGACCCATGACGCCGAGCACCCGCGCCACCATCTCCTGCGGCAGGTGGCGGCTGAACAGGGTCACCGCGACCGTCCACGCGCCGAGCATCAGCATCCAGAGCAGGAGCGAGCCCTCGTGCCCGCCCCATACGCCCGCAATCCGGTACTCCAGCGGCAGCGCGGAATTGGAATTGGTCGCGACGTAGGCGACCGTGAAATCGTTGGCGACGAACGCCCAGGTGAGGCAGACGAAGGCGATCGCGATGAACGCGAACTGGCCCTGTGCCGCGGGCCGCGCCGCGCTCATCCAGGCGGCGTCGCCGCGCGCCGCGCCGGCGAGTCCCAGCACGCCTTGCGCGACCGCGAGGCAGAACGCGAGCGCGGCCGCCATCTGTCCGATCTCGGGTATCATCGGCCGCCGCCTTCCGGCACGATCAGGGTCTGCGCCGCCTTCACGCTCACTTCGTGCGCTTTCTTGAGCGCTTCCGCCGCCTCGGGCGGCATGTAATTCTCGTCGTGCTTGGCGAGCACTTCGCTCGCGTAGAACACGCCGTCGGCGGCAAGCTTGCCCTGCGTCACCACGCCTTTGCCCTCGCGGAACAGGTCCGGGAGGAGGCCGCGGTAGACGACCGGGATGCTCCTGGCGGTATCGGTGATGACGAAACGCACCGTGACGCCGTCCGGCTGGCGCCGCACGCTGCCCGACTCGACCAGCCCGCCGACGCGGAACGCGCGCCCCTGCGGCGCCTCGTTCGCCGCAATCTGCGACGGCGTGAAGAAGAACACCAAGTTCTGCCGGAAAGCGGAGAGCACGAGCGCCGCGGCGATGGCGAGCGCCGCCACGCCGCCGGCGATCATCGCCAGACGCTTATGACGCGGCTTCACGGGCCGCCCCGCTTGCGCGCTCGCCCGAGTTCGCCATGGATACTGCGCCCGCGCAGCGCCAGCAGCACGATTTCCATCACCATAAGACCGAGCGTCACGGCGTACGATCCCCAGACGTAGAGCGCGTAGCCGCCCATCGCGAAAAAATCACTCCAGCCGCCCCAGTTCATTTCGGCACCCTCGCGTAGTCCGCCACCCAGTCGGTTGCGCGCTCGCGCTCGAGGATGATACAGCGCGCGCGCGCGAGCGCGGTGGCGATGCTGTAGAACCAGAAGCCGAATGCCATCACGACCATGCCGGCGAACATCGTCGCCGCCATGGTCGGCGCGCTGGTGAGGCTCACGGAGGCGCCCTGGTGCAGCGTGTTCCACCAGCGTACGGAAAAGTAGATGATCGGGATATTGACCACACCGGTGAGCGCGAGCACCGCACCCGCCCTGTCAGCGCGGCGCGGCTCGTCGATCGCCGCCTGCAGCGCCATGAACCCGAAATACAGGAACAGCAGGATCAGCTCCGAGGTGAGCCGCGCGTCCCACACCCACCACGTGCCCCAGGTGGGCTTGCCCCACAGCGACCCGGTCCACAGCGCGATGAAGGTGAACAGCGCGCCGGTCGGCGCCAGCGCGCTCGCCATCATGCCCGAGAGACGCGTGTTGAACATCAGCCCCACCCCGGCCCAGAACGCCATCACGAGATAGAGGAACATCGACATCCACGCCGCGGGCACGTGGATGAAGATGATGCGGTAGGCCTCGCCCTGCTGGTGGTCGGTGGGCGCAATGAAAAAGCCGATGTAGAGCCCCGCCGCGCAGAACGCCGCCGCGAGCACGCCGAACCACGGCGCCAGCATTCCCGCCAATGGGAAAAAAGTCTGCGGCGAGGAGTACTTGAACCAGTTGATGCGGCCTCCTTGTGCGCTCCTGCTTGCTATCTTCTCTGAAAAAACATGCATTTGCGTAACGATTATAATCCGGATGCCAAAACCATGAAGCAAACCGCGTGCCACATCGTTCAGACCGCCACCGCTACTCTATAGAAATTCGCAGCGCCACGGCAATCGCCCACGGCGCGAACGCCGCTGCCACCACCAGCAGCGCGCCCAGCAACTGGAAATAGGGCTGCGCGCCGAGGCCGGCTGCGGCAACGTCCACCGTGCCGGCGCCGATGACCAGCACCGGCACGTAGAGCGGCAGCACGAGCAGCGCGAGCAGCACGCCCCCGCCCCGCACCCCCAGGGTGAGCGCCGCGCCGATGGCCCCGATCAGACTCAGCACCGGGGTTCCGAGCAGCAGCGAGAGGGTCAATACCTCCAGCAGCGGGCGCGGCAGATCGTACTGGAGCGCGAGCACCGGCGCCATCAGCACGAGCGGCAGGCCCGAAATCAGCCAGTGCGCGGTCACCTTCGCCGCCACGATCGCGCCCAGCGGCGCGGAGCTCAGCAGCATCTGCTCCAGCGTGCCGTCGGCGTAATCGGCGGAGAACATGCGCGTGAGCGAGAGCATCGAGGCGAGGAGCGCGGCGACCCAGATCACGCCCGGCGCGATCGTGCGCAGCAGGTTGGGCTCGGGTCCCACGCCGAGCGGGA
Source organism: Betaproteobacteria bacterium (assembly GCA_016177355.1). Classification (GTDB taxonomy): domain Bacteria; phylum Pseudomonadota; class Gammaproteobacteria; order Burkholderiales; family SG8-41; genus SG8-41. The sequence goes on from JACOVL010000118.1 coordinate 16,438, forward strand.
ACAGGCTCGCCACGATCACGAAGAAGAGGAGCATGGTCATGACGTCGGCGCGCCGCCGCAGCGCGAGCAGCAGGTCGCGGTGGATCACGCAGCGCATGGCCGGGAGCATCTCAGCGGGCCCGCGAATCGAGGTCAATGCAAAACGTGACCGCCGCGGCGAGCTGATCCTGGTGCGTGGTGAATATCACCGCCGCGCCCCGGCCGAGCTGCTCCAGGATCAGCGTCTGCACGCAGTCCACCGCCGCCGCGTCGAGCGCCGTGAACGGCTCATCGAGCACCCACAGCGGCACGCTCCCGCCCAGCGCAAGGCGCGCCAGGGCCAGCCGCCGCCGCTGTCCCTGTGACAGGACCCTCACCGGCAGCTTTTCGCACCCCGCCAGGCCCAAGCGGTGCAAAGCCGCGCGGACCTGCCCGCCGCTCGCCGGAATCCCGGCCAGCGTGCACGTGACCGCAAGGTTCTCGCTGGCGGTGAGATCGTCCTTGACGGCGTTGGCGTGCCCCACGTACAGGAGCTGCCGGCCGTAGTCCTCGCGCAGCGACCGGATGTCGCTGCCCCGCCAGCGCACTTCACCCCGGGTCGGGACGAGCAACCCGCACACGATGCGCAACAGGCTCGTCTTGCCGCTGCCGTTCGCTCCCGCCGCGCGCAGCAGCTCCCCGCCGCGCAGCGCAAAGCCCACGCTGGCGAACAACGTACGGTTGCCGCGCACGCATTCCAGATCAGTCACTTCCAGCATCGGCTATCGCTGGCCCCCGAAATTCCCGCGCGGCGGCGCGCCGGGCGCCGCCACCGCGTTCCGCCTGGCCTCCCATTCCCACAGCGCCGCCTCAGCCTTGCGCACGAACGGGTCATCCGCGCGGCTCAGGTGCACGAAAGTGCGCATCGCCCCGATCGCGCCGGACAGGTCGTTCAAGCCCTCCAGGGCGACCGCCAGACCGTAATAGGCGTTCACCTGGCCGCGGCGCAACGCCGTCGCGCTCTCGAAGAAATCCCGCGCCGCGGCGTAGCGTTCGAGCCCGATCAGGGCAAATCCCATGTTGACGTGCGCTTCCGGCAAATCGGGCGCGAGCTCGAGCACGCGGTGGAAAGCGGTGACGGCGTGGTCGTAGCGCCTGGCGTGCAGCATCACCACGCCCTGGGAGAAGCGCTGCTCGATTTCGCCGCGGCGCTGCGCGGTGACATGTCCGGCGGGATCGAGGCGCGGGTCCGGCGACGGCAGAATTTGCGCGGGAGGCCGCCCGAATTCACCGCTCAACCATGCGAGCGCGCCGCCGCCGCTCAATACCGCAATCAGCGTCACCACGAGTGCGCGCGGACGGCTGTCACGCACCCGCATGTCCGGCAGACGGCCCCGGCACATCGCTACACCGCTCCCTGGTGCAGCGCCGTGGACACGAACGGCACGCCGAAGAAGGTGAGGAACGCGAGTATGAACACCGTGATGATCGCGCATGCGCCGAGACGCGGCGTGAGATTGAAGGTCACCCGCAGATGCAGGAAGAACGCAAGCGCGAGCCAGGTCAGGAACGACCACGTTTCCAGGGGATCCCACGCCCAGTAGCGCCCCCACGCATCCTGCGCCCAGATCGCCCCGGCGATCAGCATCAGGGTCTCGAATACGAAGCCGAGCACCATGAAGCGGAACGCGAGTTCGTCGAGCTTCGAGTCGTCCGGCAGCGCCGCGAGGCGCGCCGCCGCCACGCCGGCCGGGCGCAACAGCACCAGCCCGGCGATGCCGACCGCGACCAGGACCGAGCCGAGAAAGATCTTGCCAACCGCGACGTGCACGTAGAGCCAGATCGTGTGGTAAGTCGGAGGCAGGTGTCCCTCGCCCGGGCTTGTGACCAGCAGCCAGCCCATCAGCACGAACAGCACCGGCATCACCACCGCGGCCGCGGGGCGCAGCGCGCGTATGCGCCAGTAGGCGATCGTGAACACCAGTGTGAGGCTCCATACGTTGCTCGACAGGACTTCGAACATCTCGACGAACGGCCCGTGGCCAAGCCGCATCCAGCGCAGCGCGAGCGAGACGGCATGCAGCGCCAGCCCCGCAATCATCAGCGCGAGGATCGTGCGTTCCGGGCGCCGGCCCATCACGACCGCGAGGATCGCAACCGTGCCCGCCCCGACGTAAGCAAGCAGCGCCGCCCATAGCCATGGAAGTTCAGCCATCATGCCTCACTCCACGGTTGCGCCGCGAATTTCTTCCAGAAATGCCGGGCCAGGCTCGCCGCGGCGAGCAGGCACGCCGCCAGCAGCCACGGCAGGGTCCAGTCGAAGAACACGTTGTAGCCCATCCAAGTAGTGAGTCCCTGGTACACCAGAACGCCTTGCGGCAGCGCCAGGCGCCCGCCGGGCTTGAGCTCGCGCCGTTCCTCGCCCAGGCGCACCACCAGCGTGTGCTCGCCCGGCAGCCGGAACTGCGCGGGCCGCGCGGGATCGAGCAGCACCTCGTCGAACCGCAGCAGGGTCCACAGCTTCAGGTCGGTGTCCGGGATGGTCCATTCGAGCGCCTGGCGGTACTCGTTCATGGGATACGACGGCAGGTGGACGGTCCCGCGCCGCGGCGCGCCGCGCGCCGGATGCCAGGTGAACAGCGGCGCGAATCCCTTGTTGGGCGAGGTGTAGAAGCGGTAGCCCGCCAGCACCAGCGGCTGGTTGTCGCCGATCACGGCGCGCCGCTGGCGGCCCGCTGCGTCGGTCCACGCCACCGTGTTTGCGGTGCGGTCGCGCTGGATCCCCGGGTGATAGTCGATCGTGAAGCCGAGACTGGTGAAGCTCACCTTGTCGAACCCCCGCCCGTGCCAGGGGCCGGCCTCGAACTGCGAGAGCCGTCCGGCGAACGCCTCGCCGGTCGAGAGTTCGAGCTGGCCCTTCAAATAGGTAAGCCGCCCCACCGCCACGAGCAGCGCGATGGCGATCAACGCCAGGTGAAATACGAGCAGCGCCGTGTGCCTGCGGAAGACGCCGTTGGTGAGCACCGCGCAACCGAGGTTCACGGCGAACAGGGTCATGGGCGCGGCCAGCAGCCACGGGCCGCGCGCTTCGCCGAGATAGGTGGCCACCACGCCCGCGCCCAGCAGCGCGAGGATCGCCAGGGTGAGCCTGGGTGAAGCCAGCAGGGCGAGGATTACCTGCGCCGCCCGCAACGAGGCGGCCGCGGCAAGCCAGCCGCCGCGCGCCCGGATCACGGAGGGTTGCTGCACACGGCCCCCATCCAGTCTTTCCCGTTCAGAGTATTGTTCGCATTCGTGCCGAAGAACGGCCCGGTGTTGCGCGAGCCGCAGTTCGTTGCGATCCAGCTGCCGCTTGCGGCGAAGCTGCGGACCTTGAGCTTCGCGTTGAGGTAGTACGGCTCCTGGTTGTAGGCTTGATTGCTGGCATTCATCCGCCATTCGGCGTTGCCGGGCTGGCCGGCTTCGGGGCCGGCGTCGTTCAGGTTCACGAGCAGCGCCTTGTTCTTCCAGCCGTGCGGCACCGCGACGTGGCACCAGTTGCAGCGCATGGATCCGATCTTGTCAGCGTGGAACGAATGCCCATCCTCGTTCTTGTCGGTGAGCCAGAAACCGGTGCGGACGCGCGCCCGCGTCGCGTAGATCGTGTAGCTGTGGCACTTGAAGCAAAGGCCGGTCGCCTGCTGGCCGGTGCCGGTCAAGTTGTTCCACTGCCCCTTGAGGATGAAGTCGTTGTTCGACCCGTGCGGGCCCCACGGGTTGCCGTTCTCGCCGCCGTCGGGGATCACCGAGGTTGCGGAAGCGACGTTGGAGCCGTGGCAGTCGGTGCAGTACATGGTCTGGGTGCCGACCGCGTTGCGCCACGGCAGGTTCCAGTTGTTCGCGCTCAAGCCTCCGCGCACCGCCGGCGTGCGCCCGGTATCGTCCATGACCGGGTGCCACGAGCGGTGGTTGTTGGTCGGGAACGCCGAGCCGGCGCCCGAGTCGGTCGTGGTGACTTCTCCCTTGTGGCTGATCGGCGCCTGAAACTCTTTGGCCTGGTTGGTGTACTGCGTCAGATTGTTGGTGCCGAAGGGCGTGCCGGGCGCTCCAAGGTTCGGCCGGTTGCCGGTGGGATAGGTGTTGTTGTCGCTGTAACCGTAATCCGAATGGCATTTGAGGCAGACCTGGTACTCACGCGTCACGTATGCAGCGCTTACGCTGGTGTCAGCGCTCAAGCCGGGATCGCCGCGCTTCACCGTATAGCTGAGTGGCAGGACTTGGAAGGAAGCCGAACCGTACACGGGCTCCACACCCCAGGCGCCACGCAGCACTCCCGAAGCGATATTGGTATGGGCATAGCCGGCGGTATCGGTATGTGTGTGCGTGCCCGCTGCGTCCGGTGCACCGGAAATACTGCCCGCGTTGCCGATAAACGAGCGGAACTTCACCACCCGATGCGGATTGTGGCAGTCGGTGCACTCGGCGTGGCGGTTGGCAAGGTTGCCGACCCCCAGCTTGGCGCGTTCCTCGATGAAGTCCTTGCCGCATTGATTGGCAGCCCCCGTGCAGTTGACGAAACCATCGCTAAAATTGCCGCCAATATCATGCACTTCCGAGCCCGCCGGCTGCTCGCTCGAGGCAACCGGCATGCGCCGCAAGAGCTGGAAGTCGCTCCTGATGTCCGGCACGGTGGTCGTCGGCGTGATGATGCTGGAAGCGGTGTCGGTATGGCATTGATAGCAAGCCTGCTCCAGCGCGGCGCTGCCGCCGGATTTGGGAGAGGTCAGGCTGTCGGTTGCCTCGCGCAACAGGCGCCGCGCGCCTTGCACGGTATGGGTGTCGTGGCAATTCAGGCATGCCGCCTTCCACACTGGCAGATTGGCCGGAAATTCGCGCTGGGTAGCCGCAGTGGCATTGTAGGTCTGGGTCGCGACCTGATTGTTGGCGTGCGCCGAATAGGCCCAGGTTCCACTGCCCTGGTTCTTGTCGTGACACGAAAGGCAGATGATGTCGTTATCCTTGTCGTGGACGTTGCTCGCGATGGCTTCCTGGAAGCGGTTCTGGCGCAGGAATTTCTGGTTGCCCTTGGCGGCGTCGGTCTCGCGGATGTGCGGGTCGTGGCAGGTACCGCATTGCACCTGCCCCACGGCGCCGGCACCGGTCGATTCGAGCGGCAGCAGCGGCCGGTAACCGGAGGAGCGCACGCCGATAACGTTGCCGACGCCCGGCGGCCATTTCTGGTTCACGTCGACGGGGCGCAACTCGCCGTCGCGCGTGGCGAGCGTACTGGTGAAGCTCACCGAGACCGGATGGTCGTTGGTGAGACTGACGCCGACGTTGCGCGTGAAACCGGTAGACGCGCCGGCGCCTCCCGGAATGACGCCGCCGGCATCGGTTCCGGTCACCGGGATCGACTGCGTTCCCTGATCAGAGCCACCCTGACCGTTCAGCACATTGACACTGCCGACCGCCAGCGTGCCATCGTGGCACGACAGGCATAATTTGGAACTGCCGCCCGGCTGATCGAGTTGGCCCTGGATGACGCCGGCGTCGAGCGAGGAGGAGGTGTAGGCGGTGTAGGTGGCCGTCGACAGCGTGCGGTTCCACAATGGCGTCACGCCGGGCGTTGCGCCGTGCGGGGTGTGGCAGAACACGCAAACCTGGGTTTCCGCCGTGGCCTTCACCGGGCCCGGCCCGGTGGTCGAAAGATTGTGCTGGGTGCCGCGCACATCGGATATACGCTGGGCCGATGCCGATGCGGGCAGCAGGGCCGCCGCGACCAGCAACAGCCGCAGGAAGAGGCGCACGCGCCTATCGCCCGCCATCGGCGTCTCCGCCCAGGAACTGGAACAGCACGATCCGGCCGTTAAACGTGTCGGCCACGAAAACGCGGTCGTGACTGTCGACCCACACGCCCGATGGAAGGTAGAACTTTCCGGTTTTCTGGCCCAGCCCGCCTACCGCCATCAGGAACTCGCCGCGCCGGTTGAACACCAGCAGATGGTCGTAATACGATTCGACGACGTAAATGTTTCCGACGCTGTCAACCGCCACCCCTTTCGGGCGCACCAGATTGCCGATGTAGAGGCCGAGCGCCCCGAACTTGAGGCGCAGCAAGTCGCCCTCGCTCGAGAATACCTGAACGCGGCTGTTCAGGGTATCGGTTACGTAGAGTTCACCGCGCGTGAACGCGAGGTAGGTCGGGAAGTTGAACTCGCCATCGCCTCCGCCGCGGCGGCCGATCACCTTCAGGAGATTGCCTTGCTCGTCAAACACCTTGATGTCGTGGGCGTGGGTGTCGGCGACGAAGATGCGCTTGCCGCGCGGGTCGTAGGCAAGCCCGGTCGGACGCTTGAGCAGGCCGCGTCCGAAGCTCGCGCCGGGGTTGCCCTGCCGGTCGAGCTGCGCCACGATGCCCAGCTCGGCGTCCACCACCAGCACCCTGCCCTGCGGTCCCAGCGCGATGCCCGTCGGCGCCCTGAAGTTCGCGAGCCCTTCGGCCTTGTCCCACGTCGCGAGGCTGCCAACCTCCTGGTCGAATACAAACACCGCCGCGCGGCTGACATCCGTGACGTAAATACGCCCCTGTTCGTCGACCACCCCGGCCTGGGGCCGTTGCAACGAGACCGGCGGCTTCTCGCCGAGGATAAGGCCGACCAGCCTGCTGAAAAAACCCCCGAGGCCCTGCCGGGCGGTTTCCTTTTTCCGGAAATTGGTGTCGCCCAGCAACTGCCCCGCGTAGAGATAGCGCGGCACGTCCGGCGGGGGCGGCCAGGTGAGGCGTTTGCCCTCCGGCGCGTCTTCCACTCCGAAATGCAGCACCATGGGCCCGCCCCCCGAAGCACAACCGGCAAGCAGCGCGAGCGCCATCAGCGCGCCGGCAAGAGCGCGGTTGCCGCGCATCATGGCTTGCGCGATGAACTTCATCGTGGTTCCGTCGGTGACGGCGCCTGCTGTGGCGGTGCAATGCGCAGCAACTCCACGCGCGCGCCCGCGCCGTCGGCCAGCGCAAGCTGGTCTTCCAATATCCGCAGATCGTCTATCTGTTGCAGGCCGAGGGCCGCCGCCGGCAGGTTGAAGACGAGCCTGCCGTCCATGAACACCTTGAGGCTGCGGTCAAACCGGTCGGCCACGAACACGCGCCGGTAGCGGTCTACCGCCAATGCACCCGGCTGGCCGATCACCTGGTGGCCGAAGGAATCGAGCACGGTGCCGTCACGCGCGACACGCACGATGCAACGGCATGCCGGATCGGATACATACAGCGCATCCTCGCCCATCGCGATGGCGCCGATGCTCAGCACCCGGTTGCGTTCATTGCCGCGCAGAGGGACAACGTACGAAGCCCTGCCCAGCGGATGAAAAGCGACGAGTTGGTTGAATACGCTGTCAGCGACCAGCACCCGGCCGTCGGCATCGTCCACCGCGATGTCTACCGGCCGCGCGAGATTGATGCTGTCGCCGTAGGTGGCCAGCAGTTGCCCGCTGCGCGCGAACCGCTGAACGCGCCGGTTTTGCACATCAAGCACGTACAGCGAAAAATCGCCGGCGACGAAAACCCGCGTCGTGCTGTGAGCCTGAACCCCTTTCAGCGGCGTCATTGCGCCAAGCGCGACGTCGAAGCGAAACACCGCGCCGGCGCCCGAGTCGGCGATATAGACGTTGTTGCCGTGAACCGCCGCCGCCGACGGGTGAACAAAGCGATGAAACGCAAGCGGCCCCGATCTGAGCGAGGGCGTGCCCGTCGCGTCCGCGGCCGGCGCGAGCCGCGCGCCGGTGAGCGACAGCCATGGCGTGACGAGCGGCCGGCCGCTGCGCGGCGCAACGGCGTCACCCGACGCGCCGGGCGCGCCGCCGACGCATCCTGCAAGCAGCAATGCGAGGCACGCCGCGAGCGCCGTCCTCAGCCGCGCACGCCGCTCGATACCACCCGCATCCGGCAGACTGTGAGGCCTAGCCACGGCCATCCCGGCTTACC
>JACOVL010000121.1 GCA_016177355.1 Betaproteobacteria bacterium
AAGGCGACCGGCAAGGAGAACAAGATCAAGATCCAGGCCTCGAGCGGCCTCACCGAGGAAGAGATCAAGCGCATGGTGAGGGACGCGGAGGAGAACGCCGAGGAAGACCGCAAGGCGCACGAGCTGGTGGAAGCGCGCAACCAGTGCGACCACCTCGTGCACTCGGTGAAAAAGACGCTCAAGGAGCACGGCGGCGAGCTCTCCGACGAGGAGAAATCCAGGATCGAGGCGGCGCTGAAGGAAGCCGAGGAATCGCTCAAGAGCGAGGACAAGGCGGCGATCGAGGCCAAGACCCAGGCCCTCGCCCAGTCCGCGCACAAGCTCGCGGAGAAGATCTACGCCAAGGAGCAGGCCAAGCAGCAGGCCCAAGGCGGCGGCGAGAAGCCGGCGGAAGAGGTCAAGAAGGACGACGGCAACGTCGTGGACGCGGAGTACACCGAGGTGAAGGACGGCAAGAAGTAGGACGGCCGGATCGGGGACCGGGGCGGGACTCGCCGGAGCTCCCGCCCCTTTCGGCGTTTGAGAAATGGCGAAGCGCGACTACTACGACGTGCTCGGCGTGAACCGGGACGCCTCGGAAGAGGACGTCAAGAAGGCGTACCGCAAGCTCGCCATGAAGTGGCACCCGGACCGCAACCCGGACAATCCCAGGGCCGAGGAGCACTTCAAGGAAGCGAAGGAAGCCTACGAGGTCCTGACCGACGGGCAGAAGCGTTCGGCCTACGACCAGTTCGGCCACGCCGGCGTGGATCCCGCGGCGGCGGCCGGCGCCGGCGCGGGATTCGGCAATTTCGCCGATGCTTTCGGCGACATCTTCAGCGACATTTTCGGCGGCGGCCGCGGCCGCTCCAGCGTCTACCGCGGGGCGGACCTGCGCTACAACCTCGAGATCGCGCTCGAGGAGGCGGCGCGCGGCACCGAGACGCGCATCCGCATCCCGGCGATGGAGGAATGCGGGACCTGCCGCGGCAGCGGCGCGAAACCCGGCACCCAGCCCACGACCTGCCCGTCCTGCCAGGGCCACGGCCAGGTGCGCATGCAGCAGGGCTTCTTCTCGATCCAGCAGACCTGCCCGCGCTGCCACGGCAGCGGCAAGATCGTTCCCTCGCCGTGCCCGGCTTGCGGCGGCGCCGGGCGCATCAAGCAGCACAAGACGCTGTCGGTGAAGATCCCGGCGGGCGTGGACCAGGGCGACCGCATCCGGCTCTCGGGCGAAGGCGAGGCCGGGCTGAACGGCGGGCCGCCGGGCGACCTCTACGTCGTGATCAACACCAGGCCGCACGCGGTGTTTACGCGCGACCACAACGATCTCCATTGCGAGATGCCGGTCAGCATCACAGCCGCCGCGCTCGGCGGCGACATCGACATCCCGACGCTCGACGGCTACGCCAAGATCAGGATCCCGGCGGAGACCCAGACCGGCAAGGTGTTCCGCCTGCGCGGCAAGGGCATCAAGGGCGTGCGCACGAGCGGCCACGGCGACCTCATGTGCCACGTGGTGGTGGAGACGCCGGTCGGCCTCACCGCGCGCCAGAAGGAGCTGCTGGCGGAGCTCGAGGCGATCAACCAGAAAGACGGCGGTCGCCACAACCCGCGTTCCAAATCGTGGATGGAAAAAGTCCGCGAGTTCTTTGCACAATGAGCAGGAAGGAAATCCGCGCATTGTCCGCGACCGGGATGCTCGGGTCGGGCTTCCGCGAGGAAACGCTGCAGCGGGCGATGGCGCTCAAGCCGGACTTCATCGGCGCCGATGCCGGTTCGACCGACCCCGGGCCCCATCACCTCGGCTCGGGGGTATCCCAGTTCTCGGACGCCGCCTGCAAGCGCGACCTGCGGCTGATGCTGATCGCCGCCCGCGCGGCGAAGATACCGGTGATCGTCGGCAGCGCGGGGACCGCAGGCACCGACCTCCAGCTCGAGCGGCTGGTGCGGACCGCCCGCGACATCGCGCGCGAGGACAAGCTCTCGTTCAAGCTCGCGGCGATCCGCAGCGAGCAGGACAAGGGCTACCTCAAGCGGAAGCTCCGGGAAGGGCGGATCAGGCCGCTCGCCAATGCGCCGAAGCTCGACGCGGCGGTGATCGACCGCAGCGCGCACATCGTCGGCATGTGCGGCGTCGAGCCTTACATCGAGGCGCTGCAGAACGGCGCCGACGTCGTCATCGCGGGGCGCTCGAGCGACACCTCCATCTTCGCCGCGCTGCCGATGATGAAGGGCTGCAACCCGGCCACGGTGTGGCACGCCGCCAAGATCCTGGAATGCGGGGCGGCGTGCGTGGTGCTGCGCAAGTATCCCGACTGCATGTTCGCCACCATCACCGACGACAGCTTCGTCATCGAGCCGCCGAACCCCGATTACCGCTGCGACCCGGCGAGCGTCGCCTCGCACAACCTGTACGAGAACGCCACGCCCTACCGGTTGATAGAGCCATCGGGCGTGCTCGACACGGTCGCGGCGAAGTACGAGGCGGTATCCGACCGGGCCGTGAGAGTGTCCGGCAGCACTTTCCGGCACGCCGGGCGCTACACGGTGAAGCTCGAAGGCGCCGAGCTGGCGGGCTACCAGAGCCTGATCCTGGGCAGCGTGCGCGACCCGATCATCCTGCGCCAGCTCGATTCCTGGCTGGAGGGCCTGATCAAGGCGGCCCGGGACCGCATCGCCGCGGTGTTCGGCGCCGGCATCGAAGCCAGGTACCAGCTCGACGTGCGGGTGTTCGGCAGGAACTCGGCGATGGGCCCGCTCGAGAGCGAGACCCGCATCGGGCACGAAGCGGGTCTGCTGTTCCAGGTCACGGCGCAGACGCAGGAGTTGGCGACGGCGCTCGCGAAATCGGTCGGGCATATCGCGGTGCACTACCCGGTGCCGGAATGGACCGGACTGATCACCTCGATCGCCTACCCCTACTCCCCGGCGGAGATCGCGCGCGGCGCGAGCTATCGCTTCAACATGAACCACGTGGTCGAGCCGGCGACGCCGCTCGAGATGTTCCGCATCGATTACCAGGAAACGTGAGGCGGCGATGGCCAGGCTGTGGCAGGTTGCGAAGCTGATACGCAGCAAGAACGCGGGGCCGTTCGAGCTCACGTTCGACGTGATCTTCAAGGACCGCGCGTCCTACGAGAAGGCGCGCGACGCGAATATCATCAACGCGCAATGGTTCGCGCAGACCTACCGGATGAAACCGGAGGCCGTCAGCATCATCCACTACGACGCGGCGAACGCGATCAAGATCACCATACCGCGCCCGGTCGTCTCGGGCGACATCAACGACACCGACGTGTTCGGCGGCCAGCAGTACGGGCCGCTGGTGGATCTCGACGTGCCTTAACGTTCCCAGGCGTCATCCCAGCAAGCGCAAGCCGAGTTCTTCCGCCGATTGATTGAGGCGTTCGTCGAAGGACGCGAAACGCAGCAGGTCCGCGCCCTGCCCCACCCGCAGCGACTCGGCGGCGGCGAGATGCACGCTGTCGTAGCCGCGCAGGCCGAAACGCTCGGCCAGCTCTCCCGCCCGCCGCAGGATGCTCTCATCCGGGAGGATGGGCGAAATCAAATCCCAATCCCTTACGAATTCCCGCTTGCACTGATCGAAGGTTTCGGCATCCTGCCGTCCCATTCGATACAGGCGGGCGAGCGCCGAGCGCATTTCCGGATACGCAATCCAGTGAGCGTGAATCTGGTCTGCCTCGGCCACTGCGGCCCGAACCTTGTCGGCGTTCGGCTCGCCCACATAAAGCTTGATGAATGCGGACGTGTCGAGATAGAGAATCAAATCCGGTCCTCGAGCACCATGTCCGAAGCAAGCTTGTCGCCGGGTTTCCACTTGATGGGGTTCTTCGCCCCTTTCGGCTTCCCACCCTTGCCCGGCCGCACCCACGGCAGCGCGTTGATGCGCCGGATGTAATCCGCTTCGGCTTCTTTTGCCGTCGGCTGTACGATAGTCAGCCGCGCCACCGGCCGCCCGCGGTCGGTGATCACCACGTCTTTCCCCGCCTGGACCAGTTTCAGGTACTTGGACAGGCGGTTCTTCATTTCCCGGATCGAGACTTCCATCGGCAATCCTTCATGTAGCCACATATTACGCATTGTAGCTACATCGACTGCCTCCGTCCACTCCCGTAACCCTGCACCTCCCGAGTCTGATTGCCGAATCCTGTGGCTACAGCCACTTCGCCTTGCGGAAGCGGAAAAAGAGGTAGGTGTCCAGCACCACCATCAGGCCGACCACGAACGGATAGCCCCATAGCCAATCCAGCTCCGGCATGTGCTTGAAATTCATGCCGTAGACGCCGGCGATCATGGTCGGCACCGCCACCAGCGCGGCGTAGGCGGCGAGCCGCTTGGTGGTCTCGTTCTCCCCCAGCGTGATCAGCGAGAGGTTCACCGAGATCGCGGTCGTCAGCATGTCGCGCAGGCTGTCTATGGACTGGTTGATGCGCAGCAGGTGGTCGGCGACGTCGCGGAAATACTCCTGGGTGTTTGCGCAGATCTCGGGCACGCGCCCGCCGTAGAGCCGGCCGACGGCCTCGTGCAGCGGGCCCGCGGCGTGCTTGAGCGTCGTCAGCTTGCGCTTGAGGGCGTAGAGCGCCTCGATATTCGCCCGCGCCGAAGCGCCTTCGTCGAAGATGCGCTCCTCCACCTGCTCGAGCTCGTCCTCGAGTGCGTCGAGTACCGGAAAATAGCGGTCCACCACCGTGTCCATCAGCGCGTAGAGCACGAACGCCGAGCCGTGCTTGAGCAGGTGCGGCTCGCGCTCGCTGCGCTGGCGCACGCTGACGAAGTCCTGCTCGGCGCGGTGGCGCACCGACAGCACGTAGTTCTTCGCCACGAATATGTCCAGCTCGCCAACGCGCAGCTCGTCGCCCGCGGGCTCGATCATGTGCAGCGCCGCGAACAGCGAGTCGCCGTACTCCTCGATCTTGGGCCGCTGGTGGCCGTGGCGCGCGTCCTCCACCGCGAGCTCGTGCAGCCCGAACTCGCGCTGCATCTCCGTCATTTCCTCCGGGTCGGGGTCCTTCAGCGCGACCCAGACGAAGCAGCCGGCGCGGCCGAGATAGCTGTGTATCTCGTCCTTGCGGATGTCGCCGAGCTTCCTGCCGTTCTGGTACGCCGCGCAGTTGACGAGCATGGGTCACCGCCTTCCTCGTTGCCCGAAATGATAGACCGTCGCGACGGGCTACGGACGGCCAGCCGGCCCCGGATCCGGCGCCGGCACTCCGGGGAACCGGAACCAGTTTGCGTTCGGGGCATACTAATGATATGACGTTGCAATATAAGACCGGCTTCTGACGAGGTGGATTCTTTACCCTCGGGAGGGCAACATGCCGCGACGCGGTATGGTCATGTCATTGATTCTAGGGGCGATTGCCATCACGGTTTTGTGGCAGTTCGGCGCCTTCCTCCTCTTGCCGCAACCCCGGGCATCGTCCGAACCTTTGTCACTCCATCCATTACCGGCGGCAGAGCCCATCTCGCCGATACCGGAATTCCTGCCTCTGGATCAAAGAAAAGTCGCCCTGGGGAGCCGTCTGTTCCACGATCGCCGGTTTTCCCGCGACAACAGCATGGCGTGCGCCGGCTGCCATGAATTGAGCAAGGGAGGCGGCGACGCTCTCAGGCATTCGGTCGGGATCGGCGGACAGCGCGGCGACGTGAACGCGCCGACGGTGTTCAACAGCGGTTTCAATTTCAGGCAGTTCTGGAACGGCCGCGCGGAGTCGCTTGAAGACCAGATTGACGGCCCGGTCCACCATCCGAAGGAGCTGGGATCGGACTGGCCCGAAATCATCGCCAAGCTCAAACAGGACCCCGGATACGCCGCCGAATTCGGCGCGCTCTACCGTGACGGGATCCAGCCTGGAAACATCAAGGATGCGATCGCCACGTTCGAGCGCTCCTTGATTACGCCCAACTCGCGCTTCGACCGGCACCTGAGGGGCGACCGCAACGCGCTGACGCAGGACGAGATCAAGGGCTACCGGCTGTTCAAGGGTTACGGCTGTATTGCGTGCCATCAGGGCGTCAATGTGGGCGGCAACCTCTACGAGCGCCTTGGCGTCATGCGCGATTATTTCAAGGAGCGGGGAAACGTCGCGCCGGCCGACCTGGGGCGGTTCGCGGTCACCGGCAAGCCCGAGGATCGGCATGTGTTCAGGGTACCAAGCCTGCGCAACGTGGCAGTGACCGCTCCCTATTTCCACGACGGGTCGTTGACCACTCTGGAACAGGTCGTGGACATAATGGGTGAATACCAATTGGGCGTCTCGATCCCGCCCGGCGATGTGGCGCTGATCGTCAAGTTTCTGCACACCCTGACCGGAGAATACGACGGGAAGCCTCTATGAGCTCCGCGCGCCTTGCGCTAAAGGTTGCGGCCGGCCTGCTGGCGGCGGCGCTCGTTATCTTTCTACTCGCGAATGCCCGATCCATTGATCCGGTCACGCACAGCCGGGTCGTCGCCAATCTGAGCAAAATCCAGGAACTGGACTCGGAGCTGGACGAGATCGTGCTGAAGCTGCGCGATGCGCTGCTCAACAGCTACGATCCCGCTGTAGCCACGCTGAACCTGATCAAGTGGCACAAGCGCGAGCTGGAACAAGGCGAATACGCAATCGCGGGCCGCGGCGAGCCGGAAATTGACAAGGCGATGGCGGAGTTTTCCCGCGAGCTGGCGCAGAAGGAAGCCCTCGTCGAGCGGTTCAAGTCCAAAAACGCGCTGCTCAAGAATTCTTTCCACTATCTCCCCCTTTCGGTGGAAACGCTGTCCCGGGATCCGCGGATTCCGCAGGCTCTGAGCGCCCGCGCCCAGGCCCTGCTGCGGGATATCTTGCTGCTGCGCCTGGGGGCCGCGCCGGCCGATTACGAGCGGCTCGCCCTGGCGGTCGCTCGGTTACGCCAGAACCCGGAACGGCATCCTTTGCCCGTTCGCTCCGGCCTTGAGGCGGTCCTGCTTCACGCGCAGAACGTGCTCACCCACCAGGAGCAATTGGACCGCCTGGTGCAGGAGATCACCGCGGCCGATATGCGCAACGCCAGCAAATCGCTCGTCGAAGCCTACAACCACGCCTTCGAGCGCGGATTGAAGCAGGCGAACCTCTATCGCTTCATACTGCTGCTGGTGAGTCTTGCGCTGGTGACGTACGCCGCACACTCGTTCCTGCGTTTGCGGGAAAACGCGAAGCAGCTGCAGATCGCAACGAGAGCCTTCGAAAGCGCCGCCGAGGGCGTGATGATCTACGACAAGGAACGACGCATCATGTTCGTCAACAAAGCATTCACCCGCATCACCGGCTACACGCCGCCGGAAGCGGTCGGCAGGGACCCGGGCTTCCTGCGCTCCGGGGAGCACGATGCGGCTTTCTACGAGGAAGTCTGGAACGAGATCGGGGGCACCGGCAACTGGCAGGGAGAGATGTGGCGGCGGCGCAAGGATGGTGGGATTTATCCGGAATTGCGCAGCATCAGCGCGGTCAAGGACGAGACCGGCGAGACCACCCATTACGTGGCCGTGTTCACCGATATCTCCCAGCTCAAGCAGGACAAGGCACGGCTCGAGTTCCTGGCCCAGCACGACGCACTGACCCGTCTGCCCAACCGTACCCTGTTCGAGGACCGCCTCCAGGCGGCGCTGAACCGCGCGCACCGTCACGCCGGCACCGTCGGCCTGTTCTTCATTGACCTCGATCGCTTCAAGGATATCAACGATTCCCTCGGGCACGCCGTGGGCGACCAGCTGCTGCAAGCGGTCGCCGACCGCCTGAAGGGGTGCGTGCGCGAAACCGACACCGTAGCCCGCCTGAGTGGGGATGAATTTACGGTTCTGCTCGACGAGCTCAGAAAGTCAGGCGATGCCGCGGGCGCCGCGGAGAAATTGCTCGCCGTGCTGGCGCAACCCTTTACGCTAAGCGGCCACGAGCTTTTTATCTCCGGGAGCATCGGCATCAGCTGCTACCCGGACGACGGCAGCGACACGCAGACCCTCCTGAAAAACGCGGACGCCGCGATGTACCGGGCAAAGGAAGCGGGACGCAACACCTATCAGTTCTTCTCGGCCGAGATGAACGCGCACGCGCTCGAAAGGCTGGTCATGACCAGCAGCTTGCGTCTGGCCCTGGAGCGCAACGAATTCCTGCTGCACTACCAGCCGGTCGTGGATCTGGCCACGGGCGGGTTCAACGCGCTGGAAGCGCTCGTGCGCTGGAAGCATCCGGAACTGGGCATGGTGCCGCCGGTCCGTTTCATTCCGCTCGCCGAGGATTCCGGGTTGATCGTTCCGATCGGAGAATGGGTGCTCAAGCACGCCTGCGCGCAGATGAAGGCCTGGCAGACCGGCGGCATCGCTCCGCAGCGCATGGCGGTCAACCTCTCGGCGCGCCAGTTCAAGCAAAAGGAACTCGCGCAGCGCATCGAGGCGATTCTGGACGAAACCGGCCTGGCGCCGCAGTGCCTGGAGCTGGAAATCACCGAAAGCATGGTGATGCAGGACCCCGCCGAGGCGGAGAAAGTGCTCGACCGGCTTCACAACATGGGAATCCTCCTTGCCATAGACGACTTCGGCACGGGTTATTCATCGTTGAGTTACTTGAAGCGGTTTCCCATTGACTTCCTCAAGATCGACAGGTCGTTCGTGCGGGACACGCCGGGCAATCCGGATGATGTCGCCATCACCCGGGCCATCATCGCGCTCGCCAAGAGCCTCGATCTCTGGGTCATCGCGGAAGGCGTCGAGACCGAACAGCAACGCGCATTTCTCAAGGCGGAGGGCTGCGAGGAAGCGCAGGGCTATCTCATCAGCAAGCCCATCAGCGCGGAAGAACTGGAACCCCTGTTGCGGAAGAACATCCGGCCTTTGCTCAAGGCCGAGCGGCAGAGCTGATTACCGGCTCAGCTTCGGGTGCTGCTCGACGCAAATACGCTAGCTCCGCCGCCAGATCGTCCCCTTGGGTGTGTCTTCCAGCGCCACGCCCGCCGCCAGCAACTCGTCGCGGATG
>JACOVL010000119.1 GCA_016177355.1 Betaproteobacteria bacterium
GACCTCGTGCGGGACCCGCGCCTGCAGCCCCGCGGCAAAACTCTCGGCGCCGAACAGGTCCTCGATGGCCAGTTCGAGGCTGGACACGCCGCCCGGCAGGTTGAGCAACGCCTGCGCCGTGGGCAGGGTGACGTAGGCGTAGGCGCGGTTCAGGTTCCGTTGCCCCAGCTCGTAGATGCCGCGCACCCGGTAGGCGTCGCCCGGCGAAGTCGGCGTCGAAAGCCGCACTTTGTCGCCCACGGCGGCGCCGAGGTCCTTGGCAAGGTCGGTGCCGATCACCACGTCGCCCGGGTTGAGCCGCAACTCGCCGGCGACGATCTTCTCGTCGAGGCGCGTCACCGCGGCGTAGCGCCCGGGTACGATGCCGGTGATCGTGATCGACTTGTTCACGTCGCCGCGGGTCACGAGCCCCGGGCCGGCGGCGACCGGCGAGACGGCGCGGACGCCGTGCATGAGATCGAGTTCCGCATATAGCGCCTGCCACTGGTCCACGGAGCGCAGCCGCTGCGCGCGCGCCTGCACCTGATCGAGCGCGGTCACGCCGGTTCCATCGCGCAACGGGCGGGCGACTTCTTCCGCCGGGCGCACGATGATGTGCGGTTGCACCCCGAGGGTGCGCCGGATGAGGTCGAGCTGCAGGTCACCGAGGAACCCGGTGATGAAAACGATCACCGATATGCCCGCGGTGGTGCCGGCGATGATGAGAAGGGTCTGAAGCCCGCCCTCGCGCAGAAAGCGCAGGGCCACGGTCCACTCGAACCGCATCAGCGCGTCACTTCCCCGGGCCGCACCCGCGAGCCGTCGGCGATTCCCCTGGTGAGCAGCACGGATTCGCCTTCGCCGATGCCGGATGTAATTTCAACCCGGGCTGACGTTCGCACGCCGGTCTCAACCCGCGCCGATTCGACGCGGCCGTCGCGCACGACCTGCACGCTGCGCACGCCTCCCGACTCGCGCACGGCTTCGGCCGGCACCGTGAGCGCGCGCTCCTTGCGGGCGACGCCGATATCGATGGAAACGGTCATGTCGGCGCGCAGATAACGCGGCGGTTCCGGCACCCTGAGCCGGGCTTCGACCGAGCCGCGGGTCACGTCCACGCCCGGGCTCACATAATAGAGCGTGGCCTTGAATGTCTGGCCGGGGAAAGCTTCGCTCGAGACCAGCGCCTGCTGCCCGATCTTCAGATAGAAAAGGTTCTTCTCGTCAATCTGCGCGCTGAGCCGCGTCTCCCCGGCGGAGTCGAGCGTGAGCAGCCGCTTGCCGGGGCTCGCGATATCCCCCGGCTCGACCGAGCGCGCGAGCACCGTTCCCGGCACCGAGGCGCGTATCGTGGTCTGCGCGAATTTCGATTCGGCAAGCTCGCGCGCTGCGACGGCCTCCCGCAGCCGCATCGCCGCTTCACGCGCCTGCACGCCGGACGCGCCCTGCGCTCTTGCCAGCGTGCGCGCGGTCTCGAGCTGGCTTTTAGCCACGGCGAGTTGTTTCTCCGCATCCTGCAGCCGCGCTTCGCTGATAAAGCCCTTGCCGTGAAGATCACGGGTGCGCCGGTACTCCTGTTCGGTGAACCGGAACTGTGCTTCGGCCTGGGCCACAGCATCGGTGGATTGCGGGAAGTTCAGCTCGCGCACCGCCGCCATGCGCGCCTGTGCCGAGGCTTCCGCGGCGCGCGCCTGCGCGAGGCTTGCCCGAAGCTCGCTCGTTTCCAGCAGGATGAGCGGCTGGCCCGCATCCACCGCCGCGCCTTCCTCGACCAGCACCTTCTCTACCCGGCCGGTGATCACCGAGCCGATCTCGACCCGATGCGGCGCCTCCACGCGTCCGCTCACCACGATCGAGTGCTGAATCGGGCCCGCTATCGCGTGCGCGACCTCGACCGCAGGGCCCTGGAGCTTGAGGACCGCTGCGACAGCTGCAACGCCGAGCACGATAACGGCGGCGAAGAACAGCCGCGGATGTCGTTGGATCCAGTTCACGCCTGATGGTCAAAGATGGGCCGGGAGAAGGGCCCCCTATTCTACAGAACCGGACCCTGGCACCCTTGCTCCGGATCAATCCCTGGCACCGCAGCGGCGGGACGGGCGATCAATCCGGTAGAATCGGCGGACGGGAGGCGCTCGCTTTACCTTAAGTTGCAACGATCATGGCACTGCCATTGCAGGACAAGGTGATATTGATCACGGGCGGCGCGAGGCGCGTCGGCGCCGCGATCTGCCGGCGGCTGCACGCGGCCGGGGCGAGCCTGCTCGTGCATTACCGTTCTTCCGCGATCGAGGCGCGCGCGCTGCAGGTCGAGCTCGACGCGCAGCGCGCCGACGGCGTGGCGCTGCTGCAGGCCGACCTGCTCAAGGTTTCCAACGCCGCCGAGCTGGTCAAGGGCGCATTGAAGCGCTTCGGCAGACTCGACGCGCTGATCAACAATGCGTCGAGCTTCTATCCCACGCCGGTCGGGGAGATCAGCGAGAAGGCATGGGACGATCTCGTCGGCACCAATCTCAAGGCGCCGCTGTTCCTGGCGCAGGCGGCGGCGGCCGAGCTGCGGAAGAACCACGGCTGCATCGTCAATATCGTGGACATCCATGCCGAGCTGCCGATGCGCAATCACGCGGTCTATACCGCGGCCAAGGGCGGGCTGCTCGCGCTCACGCGCGCGCTCGCGCGCGACCTCGGCCCGGAAGTGCGCGTGAACGGCATCTCACCCGGCACCATCCTGTGGCCGGAGGACGACGCCTGGAAGGACGAGGTGGCGCGCCAGCGCGTCATCAACCAGACGGTGCTGAAGCGCATCGGCGAGCCCGACGACATCGCGCGGGCGGTAGAATTCCTGGTGGCCGAATCGCCGTTCATCACCGGCCAGGTGCTGGCGGTGGATGGCGGGCGCGGCGCCAGCCTCTGAGAACGGTGACGAAGCGACGCAGTGACGAACCGCATCGTGGGAAGAACGTTATGGAGCAGAACGTAATTCAAATTCAGCCCCGCAGCACGAAAGAGCGCAAGGAGTCGTACGAGGCGAACAAGCTCGCGAAACGCCTGCGGCGGCTCGCGGGCGAGGCGATCGCCGATTTCGGGATGATCGCCGGCGGCGACAAGGTGATGGTGTGCCTGTCGGGAGCCGGCGCACGTGCTGCCCGATTACCTCACGCGTCTGGGCGTGCCGTTCCGCATCGAGGAGCAGGACACCTACAGCACGGTGAAGCGCCTGATCCCCGAAGGCAAGACGATGTGCTCGCTGTGCTCGCGGCTGCGGCGCGGCGTGCTCTACCGCGTGGCGGGCGAGCTGGGTGCGACGAAAATCGCGCTGGGACATCACCGCGACGACATCCTCGAGACCTTTCTACTCAACCTCTTCCACAGCGGGCAGCTGAAGGCGATGCCGCCGAAGCTCCGGTCCGACGATGGCCGGCACGTCGTGATCCGCCCGCTCGCCTACTGCGAGGAGCGCGATCTCGCGGCCTACGCCGAATTGAGGGCGTTTCCGATCATCCCCTGCAACCTGTGCGGGGCGCAGGACAATTTGAAGAGAAACGAGATGAAGGCGCTCCTGCGCAAGTGGGAGAAGCGCCACCCGGGACGGGTCGAGACCATGCTGAACAGCCTGAAGCACGTACGCGCTTCCCACCTGCTCGACCGCGAGTCATTCGACTTCCAGAAGCTCCCGCCCAGCCGCGGCGAGCCGCCGATGGCGAAATCTAGTTCGGCCGGCTGAGAGGTGAATTGTCGGGCATGGTGAGCTGAAACTGTGCTCGCGAGCGTTCTAACGCATGGGTTCGCTTCACTGCTTC
>JACOVL010000112.1 GCA_016177355.1 Betaproteobacteria bacterium
AGCAGATCATCGTCAAGGAAATCAAGTTCCGTCCCGGCACCGACGAGGGCGACTACAAGATCAAGCTGCGCAACCTGGTCCGTTTCCTCGAAGAAGGCGACAAGACCAAGATCACGCTGCGCTACCGCGGGCGCGAGATGGCGCACCAGGAGTTGGGCATGCGGCTGATAGACCGCGTCAAGACCGATCTCGAGCCGTACAGCACGGTGGAACAGTACCCGAAGATGGAAGGCCGCCAGCTGATCATGGTGCTGGCGCCCAAGAAAGGCGGTAAGAGTTCGACGCGAGCCGTCGTTAAGCCGGCAGCGAAGAAGGCGGCGGCCCCGACCAAGGCGGCCGCTCCCAAGGCTGCGGCGGAAGAAGCCGCGGCCGTTGTTGCGAAGAAGTAGTTGTCCGGGTTTCAAGCCCTCCTCCCGGAGGCACCCGGCGCTAGGCTAAAACAGGAGTCATCATGCCGAAGTTGAAGACCAAGCGTGCCGCTCACAAGCGCTTCAGGAAGCGCGCGGGCGGTGGAATCAAGCGCAGCCAGGCGTTCCTGCGCCACATCCTTACCAAGAAGAACACCAAGCGCAAGCGCCACCTGCGCGGCACCACCGGCGTGCACGCGGCCGACAAGCATGCGGTGCGCGCGATGTTGCCGTACTGAGCTGAAGGGAGAGCGCCATGCCTCGAGTCAAACGCGGCGTCACCGCGCGCGCCGCCCACAAGAAGGTCCTGAAGCGGGCCAGGGGTTTCCGCGGCCGCCGCAAGAACGTATTCCGCATCGCCAACGAAGCGGTGATGCGAGCCGGGCAATATGCGTATCGCGATCGCCGCAACCGCAAGCGCGAGTTCCGGGCGCTGTGGATCGCGCGCATCAATGCCGCGGCGCGCGAGCACGGCATGAGCTACAGCCGTTTCATGAACGGGCTGAAGAAAGCCGCCATCCTGGTGGATCGCAAGGTGCTGGCCGACATTGCGGTGCTCGACAAGCCGGCCTTCTCCAGGTTCGTCGAAAAGGCCAAGGCCAGCCTCGGCGCCTGAAGAACAAGGCCTCCTCGCCCCGGGCAAGAGAGGCTGAGCGCCTCTTCTCTGGTCTCCAACCGGCATGCAAGACGTTGACGCCATCGTGAAGGAGGCGCTCGCGGCATTCGCGGGCATAGACGATGCCGACCAGCTCGAGCAGGTCAAGGCGCGCTATCTCGGAAAATCGGGGCTGCTGACCGGGTTGCTCAAGCGCCTGGGCAAGCTGCCGGCGGCGGAGCGTCCCGCGTACGGCAGCCGCATCAACGCCGCCAAGGAAAGCCTCGAGGCGGCGCTCAACGAGCGGCGCGAGAGCATACAGGCGCGGAAGCTGGACGCGCGCCTGAAGGAGGAGGCGCTCGACGTCACGCTGCCGGGGCGCGGGCTGGGAAGCGGCGGGCTGCACCCGGTATCGCGCACGCTGGAGCGCATCGAGACGCTGTTTCGCTCGATGGGGTTCGAGGTCGCGGACGGCCCCGAGATCGAGACCGATTACTACAACTTCACCGCGTTGAACCAGCCCGAGAACCACCCGGCGCGCTCGATGCACGACACCTTCTACCTGGCGGACGGCAGGCACCTGCTGCGCACCCATACCTCGCCGATCCAGATCCGCTACATGGAAAGCCACCACCCGCCGGTCAAGATCATCGCGCCGGGACGCGTCTACCGCGTGGATTCGGACGCCACGCACTCGCCGATGTTTCATCAAATCGAGGGGCTGTGGGTGGACGAGCACATCACGTTAGCCGATCTGAAAGGGGTGCTGGCGGAGTTCCTCAGGCTGTTCTTCGAGCGCGACGACCTCAAGGTCCGCTTCCGGCCGTCGTTCTTCCCGTTCACCGAGCCTTCGGCCGAGATCGACATGAGCTTCGGCGAGGGCTGGCTCGAAATGGGCGGGGCCGGCATGGTCCATCCCAACGTCCTGAAGAATGTGAACATCGACAGCGAAAAGTACCAGGGCTTCGCCTTCGGCCTCGGCCCGGACCGCCTCGCCATGCTGCGCTACGGGGTGGACGATTTACGGTTGTTTTTTGAGAACGATCTCCGTTTCCTGAAGCAGTTCAATTGAAACCGCAGATGAACGCAGATAAACACGGATTTTTTTACTGACCCGATCG
Source organism: Betaproteobacteria bacterium (assembly GCA_016177355.1). Classification (GTDB taxonomy): domain Bacteria; phylum Pseudomonadota; class Gammaproteobacteria; order Burkholderiales; family SG8-41; genus SG8-41. Next base: position 2,124 of record JACOVL010000112.1, read on the forward strand.
GCGTCCATCGGCGTTGATCGGCGGTTCCAACATCATGAAGTTTTCGGAAAACTGGCTGCGCACCTTCGTCAACCCGCCGCTCGCGGCGCGCGAGCTTGCGGAGGCGCTGTCCATGGGCGGCCTCGACGTGGAGCAGGTCGAGCCCGAGCGGGGCGACTGGCTGCTGACGCTCAAGCCCATGCCCAACCGCGGCGATTGCCTGAGCCTCATCGGCGTGGCGCGGGAGGTGGCGGCGGTGACCGACACCACGCTCGTCCTGCCCGACATCAAGCCCGCGCGCGCGGCGATCACCGACCGGCTGAGCGTGACCCTCGATGCGCCGCAGGCCTGCCCGCGTTACTGCGGCCGCCTGGTGCGCGGCGTCAACGCCCGCGCCGCGACACCCGGATGGATGGCGGGCCGGCTCGCCGGCAGCGGCGTGCGCCCGATCGGCGCGCTGGTGGATATCACCAACTACGTAATGCTCGAGCTGGGACAGCCATTGCACGCTTTCGATGCCGCGAAGCTGGAAGGCGGCATCCGGGTGCGGTTTGCCGGTGACGGCGAGAAGCTCACGCTTCTGAACGGCGTCACGCCGCCATTGACGCGTGAATTCCTGGTCATCGCCGACGAGGCCAGGGCGGTGGCACTGGCCGGCATCATGGGCGGGCTCGAGACCGCGGTGGGGGACGAGACGCACGAGGTATTTCTGGAAAGCGCGTTCTTCAGCCCCGACGTGATCGCCGGCAAATCCCGCCAGTTGGGTTTTGGCTCGGACTCGGCTTACCGCTTCGAGCGTGGCGTGGACTTCTCGGCGACCGCCAGCGCGCTCGAACGCGCGACCCAGCTCGTGCTCGAGATTTGCGGCGGCACCGCCGGCCCGATTACGGAGGCCCGCGCGGCGCTGCCTGCGCGCGAGCCGGTGCGGCTGCGGCTGGCGCGGGTCGAGCGGCTGCTCGGGGTGCGGCTGGACGGGACGCAAGTGAGCGATATCCTGCGCCGGCTGCGATTCGAGTTCACCGCGGCGGAGGGGGAATTCCGCGTCACGCCGCCGAGCTATCGCTTCGACATAGTGATCGAGGAGGATCTGGTCGAGGAACTGACGCGCATACACGGCTACGACAGGATACCGGCAACCATGCCCGCCGCGCCCGCGATCATGCTGCCGGCCCCCGAGACGCGGCGGGACGTTCCTGCGATTCGCCGGCTCCTTGCAGCGCGCGGCTATCAGGAGATCGTGAGCTACAGCTTCGTGGACACAACGTGGGAGCGCGATCTTGCCGGCAACACGAGCCCGGTGGCGCTTGCCAACCCGATCGCGAGCCAGATGAGCGTAATGCGCTCCAGCCTGGCCGGCGGCCTGCTCAATGCTCTGCGCTACAACCTCGACCGCAAGCAGGTCCGCGTGAGGCTGTTCGAGATCGGCCGTTGTTTTATGTTGCAAGCATCCGGCGACTACCGCCAGCCGCTGCAAGTCGGCGGCGTCGCCTATGGTGACGCCCGCCACGAGCAATGGGGCCTGAAGGGGCGCCCCGGCGACTTCTTCGACATCAAGAGCGACGTGGAGGCATTGTTCGCGCCGTGTTCCGCCGAGCTCGAGCCGGCAGATCACCCCGCGCTGCATCCCGGCAAGTCGGCGCGGATCCTGTGCGGGGGCAAATATGCCGGGTGGATAGGGGAATTGCATCCACGCTGGCAACGGAAGTATGATTTACCGCTCGCACCAATCCTGTTCGAGATCGACTACGAAGCGCTGAGCCAGCAGGGACTACCGGCGTATAACGAAACTTCAAAATTCCCGCCGGTCCGCCGCGATCTTGCCGTCATCGTCGCCGAGGCTGTCAGCTATCGGGCCATACGGGAGGTTTTGCGCCGCAACATTCCCCCCATCGTTACCGAAATCGGGCTGTTTGACGTGTACCGGGGAACGGGTGTAGAAAGGGGCAAAAAAAGTCTTGCTTTCAGGGTGTTATTACAGGATACTCGCAAAACTTTGACCGATGCGGAAGTGGACTCCGCGGTCTCTCGACTGGTCCAGGTCTTGCAGATGGAATTCAACGCGAAACTCCGTTGAAAGGGGAGCACATGACATTAACCAAAGCCGAACTCGCGGACCTTCTGTTCGAGAAGGTCGGGTTCAACAAGCGCGAAGCGAAGGACATGGTCGAGTCGTTCTTCGAGGAGGTGCGCATCGCGCTGGAAGTCGGGCGGGGCGTCAAGCTCTCCGGTTTCGGCAATTTCCAGCTGCGCGACAAGCCGCAGCGCCCGGGCCGGAACCCCAAGACGGGGGAGGAAATCCCGATCACGGCGCGCCGCGTCGTGACGTTCCACGCGTCGCAGAAACTGAAGGCGATGGTGGAACAGAACTACCATGGAAGCAAGTCATAACCCCAGGACGCAGCTGCCCCCGATCCCGGCGAAGCGTTACTTCACCATCGGCGAGGTGAGCAATCTCTGCGGCGTCAAGCCGCATGTGCTGCGTTACTGGGAGCAGGAATTCACGCAGTTGAAGCCGGTCAAGCGCCGCGGCAACCGGCGCTACTACCAGCACCACGAGGTGCTCCTCATCCGCCGCATCCGCGAGCTTCTCTACGACCAGGGGTTCACGATCAGCGGCGCGCGCAACCGGCTCGACGAGCTGGTCTCCGAGCCCGCCAAGGCGGCGCGCATGCCGCGCGGCAACCTGGCTGCCGTGCGCAAGGAAATCAAGAACCTCCTCGACCTGCTGCGCGCCTGAGCTATAATTCGCGGCCTCGGGGCGTAGCGCAGCCTGGTAGCGTACCGGCATGGGGTGCCGGTGGTCGTGAGTTCAAATCTCACCGCCCCGACCAGTCAAAATATGGCCCGCACGGTTTTCCTGCGGGCCATTTTTTTGCAAAGGATGGATGGGAACGGCGCCGTTTCTAAATCGCGACAAATAAACTTGCTTCCGCGACAAATAAAAGCCTATACTGTCGCGAAAACGTGGAATCGCGACACATAGATGCCAAAACGTGTTCCTAAACAGGAGCTTGATAGACTGGCGGCGCTGCTGGCCCGCCACCCAGCGGGCCTCGGCATTACCAAGCTCGAAAAAGCCACTAAGGCCGCAGGGCTCCGCCTCGACCGCAGGACGCTTCAGCGCCGGCTCGGCGAACTCATCAAAGCCAAGCGCGTGCTCAAGGAAGGCGAGGGCAGGGCCTGCCGCTATCTGCTTGCACCGATTACTGGCAAGCTCCGTGCCGAGCTTCCTGCTGCCGAACTCGTCGCGCACGGCGAAACGTACATCCCGTTGTCGCCGGAAGGCGCAGGAGTCAAAGACCTCGTGCGCCGCCCGATCCCGGAACGCAGGCCCGTCGGCTACAACCGCGCGTTTCTCGAAAGCTACGAACCCAACACCTCTGCGTATCTTTCAGACCCGGTCCGTAGCCATCTGCACACGTTGGGCCGCTCGCCCGCGATGGAGCGCACGGCCGGCACCTACGCCCGCGATGTCCTGAACCGGCTGATGATCGACCTGTCGTGGGCGTCGAGCCGGCTCGAGGGTAACACCTACACTCGCCTGGAAACCCAGAACCTCATCGAGTTCGGACACGTCGCGGATGGCAAGGATCAGCGCGAGGCGCAGATGATCCTCAACCACAAGGCCGCGATCGAGATGCTTGTCGACCACGCCGAGGAAATCGGCTTCGACACGTTCACCTTTTTCAACCTGCACGCGTTGCTGTCGGAAAACCTGCTGACGGATTCCGACGCATCCGGTCGCCTGCGCACCGCGAGCGTTGAGATTGGCGGCAGCGTCTTTCTTCCACTCGCCGTTCCCCAGCAGGTCGAGGAATACTTTCGCCTAATGCTCAACAAGACGAGCGCCATACGCGATCCGTTCGAGCAGGCATTCTTCCTCATGGTGCAGATCCCGTACCTGCAGCCGTTCCTCGACGTCAACAAGCGCGTATCCCGGTTGGGCGCCAACATCCCGCTCATCAAGCACAACCTGTCACCATTGTCCTTCGTGGACGTGCCCGAGCAGGCGTACGTGGACGGGACCTTGGGCGTGTATGAACTCAATCGCGTCGAACTGCTGCGGGATGTTTTCGTATGGGCCTACGAGCGCTCGTGTCAGCGCTACGTGGCGATCAAGGAATCGCTCCCCGAACCCGACCCGCTGCGCCTGCGCAATCGCGAAGCCCTCATCAGCGTCGTCAGCGAAATCGTACGCGGCGGAAAGCCGATCAATACTCGGCTAATCCGCCAATTGGCAGCGCCGCTCGTGAAGGCCGACGACCTGAGCGAATTCGTGGCGATGGCGTTCAACGATCTCCATCACCTGCACGAGGGCAACATTGCCCGCTATCGGCTGAGATTGCCCGAATTTCGGGCGTGGAAGAAAGAGTGACGACCAACAACGCCGTCAGCCGTCAGTGGCCGGTCAGTCAATTCCTCCATTACAATGCCGGTATAACGAGGAGGAGTGGAACGATGGATAATAGACCCCGTAATAGCATTGCCATGCTCGCCGTTTGCGCCGTCGTGACGGCGCTTGCCGTGCTTCCCCGCGCCCAGGCGGCCGAGGCCTATCCCGCCAAGCCGATACGCTTACTTGTCGGATTTCCCCCGGGCGGCGCCAACGACCTGGTGGCGCGCGCTATCGCGACGAGGTTGAGTCCGCGGCTCGGCCAGCAGGTAATCGTCGAGAACCGCGCAGGCGCCAGCGGCAACATCGCCACCGAACTCGCCGCGCGCGCGGCGCCCGACGGCTATACCATGTTGCTTGCGTCCGTCGCGTCGTTTGCGATGAGCCCGGCGCTCCTCGGTAAGGTGCCGTTCGATCCGATCAATGATTTTGCGCCGGTCACGCAGGCCGCGCTGGTGACGAGCCTGTTGTCGGTGCATCCCTCCATGCCGGCCAGGTCGGTGAAGCAGCTGGTGGCCCTGGCGAAAAGGCAGCCCGGAAAGATCAACTACGCCACGCCCGGTGCCGGCAGCATCGCGCATCTCACCTCGGAGCTGTTCTGGAACACGGCGGGTGTCAAGCTCAATCATGTGCCGTACAAAGGGGGAGGACCGGCGGTGGTGGATGTCGTCGCGGGGCACGTCGAGTGCATGTTCTCCCTGATCTCGACGCAGACCCCCCACGTGAGGTCCGGACGATTGCGTGCGCTCGCCGTCAGCAGCGCCAAGCGATCGTCCGCGTTACCTGAGGTGCCGACCATCGCGGAGTCCGGGTATGCCGGTTTCGAGGCGAGCGGCTGGCTCGGCCTCGTATTCCCGACCAGGACGCCGCTGGCGATCGTGGACCGCATGCAAAGGGAGACCGTGGCGGTCCTCAACATGCGCGAGATACAGACCCAGCTGGAAAACGTGGGACTCGACCCGGAGCCGAGCAACCCCGCGGCGTTCCATGCCCTGATCAAGGCCGACCACGCACGGTGGGACAAGGTGGTCAGAGAAGCGGGGCTGCGCACCCAATAGCGCGGGCGTGTCGCGTCCCGCACCGCCAGCCTCGCTTGCTATAATCGTCGACGAATGGTGCGAACTGCCCGGAGCGCCGGGCAGCAACGGGGCTGGAGCGAGTGTGGGGAGAGGGTGCCATGGGATATTCGTTGCAGGATTTCTGCCGCGATACGAAGAAAATCCTGAAGGCGGGAGGCAGCCGGGCCGCCGTGGAAAAGGTCCGCGCCGGCATGGAGCGGCTCGTCGTGGATCCGCAGTTCGTCTCCGAGTTCTTCGGCGATCAGCAGCCGCTCGGTCTCAAGAAGATCTACACCGACCCCGACCTCGGTTTCGAGCTGATGACCTACCGCTACACCGAGGCCCGCAAGTCGCAGCCGCACGATCACGGCGATTCGTGGGCGGTCTACGCGCAGGTGCGTGAATATACCGAGATGACGGAATGGGAGCGGACCGACGACGGTTCGGACCCGCAGAGCGCCAGGGTGAAGATGAAAAAGAGCCCGTACCGGCTGAACCCGGGGCAAGCGGGGATTTATTACGGCCGGGAGCTGCATTCCACGGCCACCCCCCCGCATACACGCTACCTGCGCATTACCGGCACCGACCTCGAGAACGTAGAACGTCTCAGAATAGACGCCGCGACCGGCAAGGTCGAGCGCATACGCGCGAGACAGTCCGGCGCCGGCGCGGCGCGGTAGGGGCCACGCGCCCCGCGCGAGGTGCCGCGCCCCCCAGCCCGATGCGCATCCTGCTGAGCAACGATGACGGCTACTTCGCGCCGGGCATCGCGCTGCTCGCTGAAATGCTGGCCCCGCTGGCTGATGTGACCGTCGTCGCCCCGGAGCGGGACCGCAGCGGTTCGAGCAACTCGCTGACGCTGGACCGCCCGCTCGCCGTGCGCCGTGCGCAAGGCGGCTTCTATTACGTCAACGGCACGCCGACCGATTGCGTGCATCTCGCCGTGACCGGGTTGCTGCGGGACCTGCCCGACATCGTGGTTTCCGGCATCAACCACGGCGCGAATATGGGCGACGACACCATCTATTCCGGCACCGTCGCCGCCGCGACCGAGGGCTTCCTGCTGGGCATACCCTCCATCGCGATCTCGCTCGTGGCGGAAGGCGACGGCCGTTTCCGGACGGCGGGGCAGGTGGCGGTGGACCTGATCGAACGCTTCCGGCGGCGCCCGCCCGGCGAGCCGGTGCTGCTCAACGTCAACGTGCCGGACGTCGAATACGACAAGTTGCGCGGCATGGAGGTGACGCGGCTCGGCAAGCGCCACACGGCGGAACCGGTAGTGAAGTCCACCACGCCGCGGGGAGAGGCCGTGTACTGGGTGGGGGCCGCGGGCAGCGCTCAGGACGCCGGTGAAGGCACCGACTTCCACGCGGTGGCGCACGACCGCGTCTCGATCACGCCGCTGCAGATGGACCTCACGCACTTTTCCCAGTTGCAGGCGGTACAGGAGTGGATGAAGTGAACGTACGCCAATCCGGGATCGGCATGACGTCCCGGCGCACGCGCCTGCGCATGGTGGAGCGCCTGCGCGCGCAAGGCATCCGCGACGAAGCGGTGCTCGCCGTCATGGGAGAAGTGCCGCGCCACATTTTCGTCGACGAGGCGCTGGCGAGCCGCGCCTACGAGGACATCGCGTTGCCGCTCGGCTTCGGCCAGACCATCTCCAGCCCTCGCACCGTGGCGCGCATGACGGAGCTCGCGCGCGCCGGGGGCACGCTCGACAAGGTGCTGGAAATAGGCACCGGCTGCGGCTATCAGACCGCGATACTGGGAAAGCTCGCAAAGCAGGTTTATTCCATGGAGCGGATAGCCGCGCTCGTCCGGAAGGTGCGCAGGCGCCTGCGCGAAGCAGGCGTTTCCAATGTCCATTTGCGCCATGGAGACGGGCACGCCGGCATGCCGGAAGTCGCGCCGTTCGATGCGATCGTCATGACCGCGGCTGCGGCGCGCGCGCCGGACGCACTGCTGGGGCAACTCCAGGTCGGTGGTAGAATGATTTTGCCCATGACGAGCGGGAACGAGCAGCATCTCTACCTGATCGAACGCACCGGAAAAGGTTGTGTCGAACGGCGCATGGATCCGGTCGTGTTCGTGCCCCTGCTGCCGGGTGTCGGCTAAGTCCCTTGTTCCAAGTTCTAGATTCAATGTTCAAACCTGGAACCTGGAACCTTGAACGTGAATCCAAGATGATCCGGCCGTCCCTGACAACCGCTCTGGCGTGTGCGCTTGCCGTGGCAATCATGGCGGGTTGCGCTGCCAGGCGCGGCGCGCCGGTGGTGGACCGCGCGCCGGAGGCGAAATCCGCGGCACCCACCAAGCCCGCGCCACGGGCGCCGGAAGCGCGCCCCGATCTCTACACCGTCAGGAAAGGCGACACGCTCTACAGCATCGCGCTCGACCACGGGCTCGATTACCGCGAGCTCGCTCGGATAAACGGGATCACCGATCCGGGCGTGATCCGCATCGGGCAGCAATTGCGGCTCACGCCGACGCGGAGCGCGGCGGTCACCGCGCCGCTCAAGACCGCCCCGGGCGTGGAAGCGCGGCCTCTGGGCGGCCCGCCGGCTGCGCCGGCCGCCGGAGCCGACACCGTCAAAACCCAGCCCAGGGCGGAACGTGTCCCGTACTCCGATCAGGCGTATGCGCAGCTGTCGAAGACGGAAAGCGCGCCTCCCGCCAGGCTGGAAGCCAGGCCCGAACCGCGGGCCGACGGCGCCAGGGGCGCCGAGGAGCCCGACTGGGGATGGCCCGCCTCCGGCAAGGTCGTCGGCACGTTCAACGGCAATACGAGCAAGGGCATCGATATCTCGGGCCGGCCGGGCCAGCCGGTTTTCGCCAGCGCGGCGGGCCGGGTGATCTTCAGCGGCACCGGCATCCGCGGGCTTGGCAAGTTCATCGTGATCAAGCACAACGACGCTTTCATCTCCGTCTACGCGCACAACAGCGAGTTGCTGGTGAAATACGACCAGTCGGTCGCCAAAGGGCAGAAGATCGCCGAGATGGGCAGCACGGACGCCGACCAGGTCAAGCTGCACTTCGAGATCCGGCGCTTCGGCAACCCGGTGGACCCCGTCAAATTGCTGCCGCCTGCTTGATGAAGCGTGACTGATGCTGCGTGACTGATACAGCGTGACTGATAAAGACCAGTCACGGGTCTTAGGCGCTGAACTGCCTGATCCGGCGCCGTAATTCGCGCAGTCCCGTCACGTCGGCTTCCGTGCCGTAACGCAATGAGATGTAAAGCCCGGTAATCGCGGCCACGGCGGGAGACAGATCGGGGCGCAACCGCTCCAGCCGGTTGGCGTAGTCCACGGGCCCCTCGGCCGGGTCGCGTGGCAGGCCCTTGTGCCGCAGCTTGCTGCAAAACCGGAGGTACGCGATTTTCACCGGGTCGTGCACGCGGGTTCTCAACTGGCGCAGCGTGAGGACGGCGAGCACCGCCACGATCAGCCCGGTGACGCAGAACAGGATGGCCGCCAGCGTCTGCCAGGTCGCATCGTCTATGCCGACTTTCGCAAGAAATTGCCGTTGCCGCTCGGGCGTGTAGCCGAGCACCCACTGGTTCCATGAGTTGGCCATCAGGTCCCAGGTGAGCAGCATCTGCCGCAGGAATTCGAAATCGCCCCGCACCAGCAGCGGCAGCGGATCGGTCAGCGGGACCGCCGCCGAGATGCCCGATTCCACGCGCAGCGGCGAGACGGCGGCGGTGGGGTCCACCCGCACCCAGCCCCGGTCCTTGAACCATACCTCGGTCCAGGCGTGCGCGTCGGCCTGGCGCACGATGAGGTAATCGCCGAGCTGGTTTACTTCGCCGCCCTGGTAGCCGGTCACGATGCGGGCCGGTATGCCCGCCGCCCGCATCAGCACCGCGAAGGCCGATGCGTAGTGCTCGCAGAAACCGCGGCGGGTGGAAAACAGGAACTCGTCCACCGGGTTCTCGCCCAGCAGCGGCGGGGTGAGGGTATAAAAGAAATTTTCGTTGCGGAACATGCCGAGCACCTCGCCCACCAGCGCGCGGTCGTCGGGGAATTTCGCGCGCAGCGTCCCGGCGAGCTCCAGCGTGCGCGGATTGAACCCTTCGGGGAGCGCCAGCGCGCGGCGTATCGGGTAGCGACCTTCCTCCATGCCGTAGCTCGCTTCGAGGTATGAGGTCATCTCGTAGCGCAGCCGGGTGATCACCGGCTCGTGCGAATACAACTGATAGTCCGAGCTGGCCTGCGCGCGCGGGGGCACCTTGCCGGGGAGGTCGAGCGCGAACAGCCAGCGCTTGTTGTGAGGCTCGAGCGTCACTTCGTAATCAATCGGCCTGCTGCCGGTTGTGAACCTGGGCGTGCCGTACAGAAAGCGCGGCACCGACCAGGAGCGGCCGTCGAAATCCCACATGACCGGGCCGCGCCAGTAGAGGTGCCTGGTTTCGGGAATGGACGACGTGAATTTGACGCGAAAGGCGACGGCGTCGGACAGGGCAAGCTCCGACAAGCTGCCCGGCGTCATGGTGTCGGACAGGCCGCTCACGCCGGCAAAGGCGTCGCGCGGGATCCCCCACAGCGGTCCCGGCACGCGGGGAAAGAGCAGGAACAGAACCAGCATGAGCGGGACCGACTTCGCGAGCAGGGCACCGGCGGTGTGCAGTTGCGCGCGGAAGGGCGGTTCAGCGTGCGCGTGGTGGAGATCGACCATGACCGCGGTGATCATCCAGATGCAGGCCAGCATGTAGAGCGCGGTAAGGATGGTCTGGGAATAGAAAAAGTTCGTGATCACGAGAAAGTAACCGAGGAAGATGAGCAGCATCGCGTCCCGCAGCGATCTCGTCTCGAGCAGCTTCAGGCCGAGCATGGCCACCAGCAACGCCACCCCGGCATCGCGCCCGAAGATGGTGCGGTAATGGAAATAGACGCCCAGCGTCGCGGTGATGACGATCAGCGGCAGCAGCCAGCGGCTCGGCAGCCTCAGGCGGGCATAGGCCAGATAGGCGCGCCATGCGGCGAGCACCGCCGCCAGCGCGACCAGCCACCACGGCAGGCGCGCGGCATGCGGCGCGGCCACCATCGTCAGCGACAGCGTCAGAAGGAGCAGGTGACGCAGCGCAATCGCCTGCTTGGGATCCGTCATGAAGCGGCCTCGAACAGCGCCAGGGTTTCGAGGCAACGCTCGCGCTGCGCTTCGCCGGCCGCCATGCCCACTGTTTTACCAGGCAGGCGCAGGCCGAACGACAGCCCCGCGGCGTGCGCGTCGAGCACCCAGCGCGTGAGTTGGGATAAACGCTCCTCCGGGTCCAGGGACGCCGGCAGCAGCGCCCAGTCGAGCCAGAGCTCGGTTTCGGTCCGCCCGCTGAACTGCTTGGTGAAGAGGCCCTGATCGCGCGCCGCGACTTTCCATGCGATGTGGCGCGGCGAGTCTCCCGCGTGATATTGCCGCAGTCCCGAAAAATCCTCCTGTCCCCGGCCGCGCTCGATGCCGGCGCCAACGCTCGAAGCGGCCGGCGGCAACGGCATGCCGGGCGCGGCAGGGCGGGGATAGACCAGGCACTGCATATCGAGCTGGAGGTACGCCCACGAGTGGTAGAGCCCGAGCGGGAAGCGCGTGAAGAGAGTCAGCCTGCCGGGGCGCAGGAGGCCGCGGCGCGCGGCGGGTATGCCTATGCTGGCCGGCGCGGTAGCGCGCGCCGGCACGTCGACGAACGCCGCTTCCTTCCGGTCGCGCGTGAGGCCGACGGCGTGGCGGTCCGTATCGGAGCCATTTTCGAGATGCACGGTGAACTTCGCGGTGTCGCCGGCAAATACCGGCAGCGCGCGGCCCCCCGTAACCCGCAGGTTGGCAAGGTTGCGGAAGGTGTAGAGCATGCCGTTGATCGCCATCGCGCCCAGCAGGAAGGTGAGGACGAAGCCCAGGCCCAGGGAGTAGTTGATCGAGCCGGTGAGCATCATCAGCAGCACCGCGGCAAACGCGATCCCCTGGCGCGTCGGCAGTATGAACACCCGCCGCTGCACCAGCACGACCACGCCCGTTTCCGGCCCGCGCAACTGGAAGAGCCAGTTGTAGAGCTGGTTCTTCAACGCGGCGTACATGCGCGGGCCCGGCTCTTACGGGATGGCGACTTGCTTGATGAGGTGGGCGACGACGTCGGCGCCGTTGACCCGGCCCACTTCTCCGGCGGGGACCAGGCGATGTCCGACTACGCCCGGCAGTACCGCCTGGACGTCTTCCGGCACCACGTGGGAGCGGCCGGACATCAACGCCCAGGCGCGCGCTGCGTGCAGCACGGCGAGCGCCGCGCGCGGCGAGAGCCCGTTGATGTAATCGGCGGTGCGACGGGTATGGTTGACCAGCTCCTGCACGTAATCGAGCAAGGCGCCCGAGGCATGGATCCGCAGCGCGTGTTGCTGCAGCGCGGCCAGTTCCTGCGCGGCCATGCAGGGTTTCAATCCCTCCAGCAGGTCGCGCCGGTCCTGGCCCTGCAGCAGCGCGCGTTCCGCTTCGTTGTCGGGATAGCCGAGGTGGATCCGCATCAGGAAACGGTCGAGCTGGGATTCCGGCAGCGGGAAGGTCCCGATCTGGTACGAGGGATTCTGCGTGGCGATCACGAAGAACGGCTCGGGCAGCCGCCGCGTCTCGCCCTCGGTCGTCACCTGGTGCTCTTCCATCGCCTCGAGCAGCGCGCTTTGCGCCTTGGGCGTGGCGCGGTTGACTTCGTCGGCCAGCACCACCTGGCTGAAGATCGGCCCGGTGTGAAACTGGAAGCTGCCGGTGTCGCGGCTGTAGATGGAAACGCCGATGATGTCGGCGGGCAGGAGATCGCTGGTGAACTGGATGCGCTGGAAGTTGAGTCCCAGCGAAGCCGCGAGCGCGTGTGCCAGCATGGTCTTGCCCACGCCCGGGACATCCTCGATCAGCAGGTGCCCGCGCGCGAGCAGGCAGGCGATGGCGAGCCGGATCTGGCGCTCCTTGCCGAGGATGATGCCGCCGACCTGGGCGACGACTTTTTCGATTTTCTGGGTCATATTACAGTGGCTGCGGGTCTATCCTTTGAGTGTGCCACAGGGACGGCTGCCGGGTGCTGTCCATACCGACCAGCAGACTCCGGCATCGTTGCAGGATTCGAGGTGATTATTGCAGTGGCTCTTCGGGTTGCAATGTCCCGGATGGAAATATATAATATTCCAATAAAATCAACTTGTTGCAATTATAATATCAAGTGACCTTTTAACTTTGCTCCCGGATCGTCCCCTCGATCTGCGGGGGGATCAGCCCGATTTCTTCTTGACCGGGACGGGACTAGCATAAAGCCGTGCGGATCATTCGGGCTATCGGCTACGACCACGGAAGCAGGCATGCGGCCACGGAGGCGTGAAAAATCGAACGGCAACCGAACGGGGAAACCGGCCCGCGGCAGAGCTGCGCCCGTTCCCGCTGCAACCGAAGCGCGGTCCTCGCCGGCCAGGTCGGGGGACACGGAAGCGCGTTTCCGATCGACGTTCAATCAGGCCGCGGTCGGTATCGCGCACACGACGACCGACGGCAGGATACTGGAGGTCAACCGCATGCTGTGCGAGATGCTCGGATATTCCGCCGCCGAGCTGCTCGCCGTGACGACGCGCGATCTGACGCATCCGGACGACCGCGACCGGCAGGACGACATGCGGCACGAGCTGCTCGCCGGGACGCGCAGCCATTTCTCGGGCGACAAGCGCTACCTGCGCAAGGACGGCAGCGTATTGTGGGTCAACCGGACGGTGACCCTGGCGCGCGAGACGCCGGACGGCGAGCCGTACCTGATCCAGACGATCGACAGCATCAACCAGCGCAAGCTCGCCGAAGATCTGCTGGCGCGCGCGAGCCGGGCGCGCCGGGTCCTGGCGGCGTGCAGCCACATCCTGGTGCACGCGACCGACGAGACGGAGATGCTGGAAGACATGTGCCGCGTCGTGGTCGAGCCCGGCGGCTACAAGATGGCGTGGGTGGGGCTCGCCACCAGCGATCCCACTCGCCCGGTTTACCCGGCGGCTTACGCCGGCTTCAGGGATGATGCGCCCATGACCGGCGCACCCGCCTGGAGCGCGGACGGCCGCTACCAGGGCTTCATGCATAGCGCGATCACGACGGGCGAGCCCCACATTGCGCGCGACATCCTCAACGATCCGAGAAACGCGCGGCGCCGCGAGCGTGCGATCAAGCACGGCTTCCAGTCCTCGATTGCGCTGCCGCTGAAGAGCGATGACCGCATCCTTGGCGCGATCGCCATCTACGCAGCCGAGGCCGACGCGTTCGACGTGGAGGAAATCGGGCTCCTCACGGAGCTCACCAACGACATTGCGTACGGCATCAACAACCTGCGCACCCGCATCGCGCGCGAGCAGGCGGAGCAGCGCTCGCGCGAGAACGAGAGGCGCTTCCGCGAGATGTTCGACCAGATAGCGGTCGGCATCACGCGCGTCGACCTCGACGGAATACTGGTCGATGTCAACCAGAAATTCTGCGACATGCTGGGCTACGCCAGGGACGAGCTCCTCGGCAAAACCGTGAAGGATGTCACCCACCCGGATGACTATGGGTCGGGCGAGCGATACCGGGCGCAGCTCACGCGCGACACCGCAAAGCCGGTGGTCGGGGAGAAGCGCTTTGTGCGCAAGAACGGCACGATCGTCTGGACACGGCGGACCATATCCACGGCTCTCGATGATGCCGGCGACCCGCTGTACCTGATCAGCGTGATCGAGGACATCACCGGCAGCAAGGAGCTGGAGTGGCGCTTTCAGGAAACATTCGATCAGGCCGCGGTCGGCATCGTGCATACCTCTCTCGACGGCAGGTATCTCCAGGTGAACCGCAAATTCTGCGAGATGCTGGGCTACGGCGAGTCCGAGCTCGCGGGACGGACGGCCGCGGATTTCACGCACCCCGAGGACCGCGACAAGGGCAGGGAATACCGGCAACTCATGTGGGACGGCAGGCTCGACAAATTCACCGAACAGAAGCGCTACCTCCGCAAGGATGGCGGCGTGCTCTGGACGAACCGCACGGTGTCGCTGGCGCGCAACGCCGCCGGCGAGCCGCTGTACTTCATCAGGGTTATCGAGGACATCACCGAGCGCAGGGAGATGGAAGAGCGCTACCGCGCGACTTTCGACAACGCGCCGGTCGGCATCATGCACACGGCCATCGACACCTACAAGATCCTGCACGTGAACCCGAAGCTGTGCGAGATGCTCGGCTACACGCGGGACGAGCTGCTCACGATGACCAGCACCGACGTCGTCCATCCCGAGCACCGGTTTACGGACGTATCCAAGTACAAGGACCCGATGCTGAACGGCAAGGCCCGGTCGTTTGCGTCCGAGAGGAAGTTCGTCCGCAAGGACGGCTCGAGCTTCTGGGCCAACCGCACGGTGTCGCTGGCGCGCGACGCCGCCGGCGAGCCGTTGTACTTCATCAGGATCGTCGAGGATATCACCGAACGCAAGCAAGCCGAGGAGATGATGGCCCGGGAACGCGCGTTGCTGCGCACCATCATCAACGCGCTTCCCGATTACATCTACGTCAAGGACCGGGCCGGATCGTTCCTGCTCGCCAACAAGGCATGGCTGGCGGCCCGCGGCGAGCAGGACGAGGACATCGCCGGCAAAACGGTGTTCGATTACTTCCCGCGGGAAGTGGCCGAGAAGCTGGCCGCCCAGGACCTGGGCATCGTCAAAACCGGGATCCCGTTACCGGAATTCGAGCAGAAGCTGATCGTCAAGAGCCGGGACGCAGGGCAGAGCGAGGAACGCTGGGCTTCCACGACCAAGGTCCCGCTGCGCACCGCAGCCGGGGACACCATCGGCACCGTGGGTATCAGCCGCGACATCACCGAGCAGAAGCAGTCGGCGGCCCGGCGGGCAATGGAGCATGCGGTGACGCGCGTGCTTGCGGAGTCGCCGACGCTGGCCGGAGCGATGCCCAAGATCATACGCACCATGTGCGAGGCGATGGGATGGGCCTATGGCGCGAGATGGGCGTGGGATGAAGGGGAGCAGCGGCTGTGCCGCGCGGAATACTGGTGTGAATCCGAGCCGGAATTCGACCCCGCGGACCGCGAACAGTGGCTCAAGGTGGCCAACACCGGCTCCGGCCGGCTGCTCCGCCGCGCCTGGATCGACAAGAAGGCGACCTGGCTCGCCAACCTGCACGACGACAAGCCGTTCCGCCGCAGGGCCAGCGTCGTCAAGCTCGGATGGCGCAGCGCGTATGCGTTTCCGATCCAGATCGGCAACGACGTGATCGGCGTCATGGAATTCTTCGGCCCGGACCGGCGCGGGCCGGATGAGGCGCTGATGCAGGTTACGGGCTCGATCGGCAGCCAGATCGGGCAGTTCGTCCAGCGCAAGCAGGCGGAGGAGGCGCTGCGGGTGAGCGAGGAAACCTTCCGCGTCACGTTCAGCCAGGCGAGCGTCGGCATCGCGGTGACCACCCCGGATCTGCGTTATCTCCAGGTGAACGACAAGTACGCCAGCATCCTCGGCTATACCCGGGACGAGATCATGGCGCTTACCGTGAAGGATGCGGTCGGTCCGCAAGGCATGAAGGATTCGGTGGAAACCCGCCAAAGACTGATCTCCGGCGAGATCTCCCATGTCTCCCGCGAGAAGCAATTGATCGGCAAGGACGGCGCCCCGGTCTGGACCATGCTGTCCACATCATTGATCCGTCACGCGGATGGCGCGCCCAAGCACTTCATCACGATCGTCCAGGACATCTCGGAGCGCAAGCAGGCGGAGGAGCAGCTGCTGCATCTCGCCCACTACGACGTCCTGACGAATCTGCCCAACCGCGCGCTGTTTTACGACCGGCTGAAGCAGGCCCTCGCCCAGGCCAAGCGCAACCAGTGGGTCACGGGCGTCATGTTCATGGACGTGGACCGCTTCAAGAACGTCAACGACACGCTCGGCCATGCGGTGGGCGACCTGCTGCTGCAACAGGTGTCGGAGCGGCTGGTGTGCTCGGTGCGGTCGGGCGACACCGTGGGTCGCCTCGGCGGCGACGAGTTTTCGATCGTGCTGTCCAACCTCACGAGCGCGCAGGACGCGAGCCTGGTCGCGCAGAAGATCATGGCGAATTTCAACGAGCCGTTCAGGCTCGAGGGCGCCGATATTTTCGTCACGGCGAGCATCGGGATCACGCTCTACCCCGAGGACAGCATCGAGCAGGACGCGCTGATCAAGAACGCCGACGCGGCCATGTACAAGGCCAAGGAAGCGGGGCGCAACAACTACCAGTTCTACACGCCGGAGATGAACGCGCGGGGGCTCGCGCTATTGAATCTGGAGGGGAGCCTCCGCCGCGCGCTCGAGCGCGACGAATTCCTGCTTCACTTCCAGCCCAAGGCGAATATCGCGAGCGGGGAGATCACCGGTTTCGAGGCGCTGCTGCGCTGGAACCATCCGGAGCGCGGGCTGGTGCCGCCGGCGGAATTCATCCCGGTCATGGAGGAGACGGGACTCATCGTGCCGGCGGGGGAGTGGGTGTTGAACGCCGTGTGCACGCAGATCAAGCAATGGAAGAACGCCGGCGTAAAAACCTTGCCGGTTGCCGTCAACCTCTCGGCGCGCCAGTTCCTCATGCGCGACCTCGGACCCACCATCAAGCGCATCCTCGAGGAGCGCCGGGTGGACCCCCGGCTGCTCGAGCTCGAGATCACGGAAAGCTCTCTTATGGTCAACCCCGAGGAAGCGGCCCGCACCCTCGGGTATCTGAAGTCGCTGGGCGTCAGGCTCTCGATCGACGACTTCGGCACGGGTTACTCGAGCCTGGGCTACCTGAAACGCTTTCCGCTGGATGCGCTGAAGATCGACAGCTCGTTCGTGCGCGATGTCACGACGAACCCGGACGATGCCACCATCACCCGCGCCGTGATCTCGATGGCGCACAGCCTGGGACTGAAGGTCATCGCCGAGGGGGTGGAAATCGAGCCGCAGCTCGCCTTTCTCACGGAGTACGGGTGCGACGAAATCCAGGGCTACTATTTCGCGCGACCGATGCCGGCTGTGGAATGCGCCGCATGGTTGACTCAGGGCCGTTTACTGGAGCGGCTGACCCAACTGGCTGGACCCGGGACGCAGACGGTGCTCGGTGTAGTCCCGCGCAGAGCGGGCAAGTAGAATCGGGATCAGGCGATCAATATCGCCGCAACGACCTTGCGGCCTTCGGCGACCAGTATGTTGTAGGTGCGGCACGCCGCCGGGCTGTCCATCACTTCCAGGCCCGATCCCGCAGCGGCAAGAGCGCGGGCAAGCTCGGGCGGCGGGAAACGCTGGGTTGCGCCGGTGCCGAAAAGCACGATTTCCGGCCGCAGTTCCGCGATGAATCCGAAGTCATCGGCAACGAGCGCCTCGAAGCCGCCCACCCGCCATTCCGCGACTCCTTGCGGGCTGACCACCACGTTTTTCCCGTAGCGCACGTGGTTGACGGTGACGTACCCCGCGCCGTAGCCGGAAAACAAATTCTGGCCCGCGCCCGATGTCAGATGAAGCTTCACGAACTTCCTATAACCTTCTGATTTGCTTAAGGTTACTCACTCCGCTAGAATTATACGCTTGTGCACCGCGACCCGGCGCCGCCATGGAAGAGTTTGCGCGCATAAAACGTCTGCCGCCGTACGTCTTTAACGTGACCGGCGAGTTGAAGCTCGCCGCGCGCCGGCGCGGGGAGGACATCATAGACTTCAGCATGGGCAATCCCGACCAGCCCACTCCGCGGCATATCGTCGAGAAGCTGGTCGAGACCGTGCAGCGGCCCGACACCCACGGCTATTCCGTGTCGAGGGGCATCGTGCGGCTGCGGCGCGCGATCTGCAACTGGTACCAGTCGCGTTACCACGTCGAGCTCGACCCCGATTCCGAGGCGATCGTCACCATCGGCTCGAAGGAGGGCATTGCGCACCTCGCGCTCGCGACCCTCGACACCGGCGACATCGTGCTGGTGCCGAACCCGAGCTATCCGATCCACATCTACGGGCCGGTGATCTCGGGCGCCGATATCCGCCATGTGCCGATGCTCCAGGGAACGGGCTTTTTCGAGTCCCTGGAGCGCAGCATCCGGGATTCGTACCCCAAGCCGAAGATGCTGATCGTCAATTTCCCGAGCAACCCGACCACCCAGTGCGTGGATTACGCGTTCTTCGAGCGCCTGGTGGCGATCGCGCGCGAGCATCATATCTACGTGGTGCACGATCTCGCCTATGCCGACATCGTGTTCGACGGCTACCAGGCGCCCTCCATCCTGCAGGTGCCGGGCGCGCGCGAGATCGCGGTCGAGTTCTTCACCATGTCGAAGAGCTACAACATGGCGGGCTGGCGCGTGGGCTACATGGTCGGCAACCGCGAGCTGGTGACCGCGCTGGCGCGCATGAAGAGCTACCACGACTACGGCACGTTCACCCCGATCCAGGTGGCCTCCATCATCGCGCTGGAAGGCCCCCAGGACTGCGTGGAAACGGTGCGCAGGACCTACCAGGGGCGGCGCGACGTGATGTGCGGCGGCTTGAAGGCGATCGGCTGGAACGTCGAGGTGCCGAAAGCGACCCTGTACGTCTGGGCGCCGATCCCCGGGCCTTATCGTAAACTCGGCTCGCTGGAGTTTTCCAAGAAGCTTCTGGCGGACGCGAAGATTGCGGTCGCGCCCGGCATCGGTTTCGGCCATTACGGCGACGATCACGTGCGCTTCGCCCTGATCGAGAACGAGGCCCGCAGCCGCCAGGCGCTGCGCGGCATCAAGGACATGTTCAGAAAGGACGGCTTGTTGTGAGCAAGGCCAAACCATCGGCGCGCAAGGCGATCAACGTCGGCCTGCTCGGCATCGGCACCGTGGGCGGCGGCGCTTTCACGGTGCTCTCCCGCAACCAGGAGGAGATCGCGCGCCGCGCCGGCTGCGCGATCGCCATCAAGGTGGTCGCGGACCAGGAGCTCGACAAGGCCCGGCGCCTGGTCGGCAAGCGCGCGGCCGTCACCGCGGATGCCTACGAAGTCATCGGCAATCCCGACATCGACATCGTGGTCGAGCTGATCGGCGGCACCCGGGTGGCGAAAGACCTGATCCTGAAGGCGATCGCCAACGGCAAGCACGTCGTCACCGCCAACAAGGCGCTGCTCGCGCAGCACGGCAACGAGATCTTCGCCGCCGCGCAGAAGAAGGACGTGATGGTCGCGTTCGAGGCCGCCGTGGGCGGCGGCATTCCCATCATCAAGTCGCTGCGCGAGGGGCTCACCGCCAACCGCATCGAGTGGATCGCCGGCATCATCAACGGCACCAGCAACTTCATCCTGTCCGAGATGCGCGAAAATGGCGCGAGCTTCGAGGCGGCGCTCAAGGAAGCGCAGCGGCGGGGTTACGCCGAGGCCGACCCGACTTTCGACGTCGAGGGCGTGGACGCCGCGCACAAGCTCACCATCATGGCGGCGATCGGCTTCGGCATCCCGATGCAGTTCAAGGCCGCCTACACGGAGGGCATTTCGAAGCTCACGCAGGAGGATATCAAGTATGCGGAGGCGCTCGGCTACCGAATCAAGCTCCTGGGGATTACCAAGCGGAAGGCGAAGGGGATCGAATTGCGGGTCCATCCGACGCTGATACCGGAGCGGCGGCTGATCGCCAGCGTCGAAGGCGTGATGAACGCGATCCTGGTCAAGGGCGACGCCGTGGGGCAGACCCTGTACTACGGCGCGGGAGCGGGAGCGGAGCCGACTGCTTCCGCCGTGGTGGCGGACCTGGTGGATGTCGCGCGCATGCTGACTGCCGACCCCGGGCACCGGGTGCCCCATCTCGCGTTTCAGCCGGACCAGTTGTCCAGCGTGCCGATCCTGCCGATGGGGGAGGTGGAGACCGCCTATTACCTGCGGATGCGGGTGCAGGACCGACCCGGCGTGCTCGCGGACATCACGCGTATCCTGGCCGATCTCCAGATCTCGATCGACGCGATGGTGCAGAAGGAGCCGCACGAGGGGGAGGAGCAGGTGGATATCGTCATGCTCACCCATCTTGCCGTGGAGAAAAACGTGAACGCGGCGATCGCGAAGATCGAGAAGCTGCCGGTGGTGATCGGAAGCGTGACGCGCATCCGGCTCGAAGAATTGAGTTGATGTATTCCGGCCTGATAGACAAATACCGCGACCGGCTGCCGGTCGCGGCGGGAACGCGCGCGGTCTCGCTCAACGAGGGCGCCACGCCGCTGATCGAGCTCGCGAGCCTGCCGCATCTCGTGCGGAAGCAAGTCCGTATCTACGCCAAGTTCGAGGGGCTCAACCCGACCGGCTCGTTCAAGGACCGCGGCATGACGATGGCGGTCACGCGCGCGGTGGAGGAGGGCGCGAAGGCGATCATCTGCGCCTCCACCGGCAATACCTCGGCCTCCGCCTCCGCCTACGCCGCGCGCGCCGGCATCGCCTGCTTCGTGCTGATCCCGGAGGGCAAGATCGCGCTCGGCAAGTTGTCGCAGGCGATGATGCACGGCGCGTCGGTGATCCAGATCCGCGGCAACTTCGACGACGGCATGCGCCTGGTGCAGGAGGTCGCGAAAGCGCAACCGGTCAACATTGTCAATTCCATCAATCCCTACCGCATTCAGGGGCAGAAGACCGTCGCTTTCGAAGTGCTCGAGGCGCTGGGCGATGCGCCGGATTACCATGCGCTGCCGGTCGGCAATGCCGGCAACATCACCGCCCACTGGATCGGCTACTCGGAATCAGCGGGCGAGAGCACGCAGGCGCTCAAGATTGATTCCGGCATGCGCGAGTACAAGAAGCGGAAAATCGTGTCCCGCCGCCCGATCATGCTGGGCTACCAGGCTTCGGGCGCGGCGCCGATCGTGCGCGGCCGCCCCGTGGAGAATCCCGAGACCGTCGCCACCGCGATCCGCATCGGCAACCCCGTATCCTGGCAGCAGGCGGTCGCGG
The DNA here is from genome assembly GCA_016177355.1 of Betaproteobacteria bacterium. Classification (GTDB taxonomy): domain Bacteria; phylum Pseudomonadota; class Gammaproteobacteria; order Burkholderiales; family SG8-41; genus SG8-41. The sequence continues at coordinate 23,477 of JACOVL010000112.1, forward strand.
CA
>JACOVL010000120.1 GCA_016177355.1 Betaproteobacteria bacterium
CGACGTCATTTCGCGAGTGCTTGGGGCAAAGCTCGCGGAAGTCTGGCGCCAGCAGGTGATCATTGACAACCGCGCCGGCGCGAGCGGCCGGATCGGCGCGGAGATCGCGTCGCTGGCCGCGCCTGACGGCTACACGCTGATGGCGATGACCGCACAGCACATCATTGCCGCCACCCTGTACGCAAAAGCCGTCAAGTACGATCTGATCAGGGATTTCTCGCCCATCACCCTGTCGGGTACCACGCCCTTTATTCTCGTGATTCACCCTTCCGTTCCGGCGCGGTCGGTCAAGGAACTGGTGGCGCTGGCGAAAGCGCGGCCGGGAGAGCTCCATTACGGCTCCGGCGGCTCGGGCTCGCCTCCCCATCTGACCGCCGAGCTGTTCAAGTCAATGACGGGCACCAACCTGCAGCACGTGCCCTATAAGGGAGTGCCCCAGGCGCTGGTGGATACGACAAGCGGGCAGGTGCAGCTGACGTTCGCGGTGATACCCGCTTGCCTGCCGCTCATCAAGGCCGGGAAGGTCAGGGCCCTGGGCGTCACCAGTCCGAGTCGCACGCCGCTCGTTCCCGACCTGCCGACCATCGCGGAAACGGTTCCCGGATACGAATTTTTCGGGTGGTACAGCCTGGTCGCGCCGGCGAACACGCCGGGTGAAATTATCTCCAGGATACACACCGAGGTCGTCAGGGTGTTGAAGACGCCGGAAGTCCAGGAGCAGATGACGGGCCTCGGGATCGAGCCCATCGGTTCGTCACCGCAGAAACTCGGGGCGCACATCCGCGCGGAAATGCGGAAACTCGGCGCGTTGATCAAAGCCTCCGGCACGAGCCCTGATTAATCCCGATTTCAACAAGGAGAAAAAGGCATGTCGAAAATGACCGGACCGCGGCTGATCGCCGAGGTCTTCAAGAGTTACGGCGTGACGCACGTGTTCTTCGTGCCCACGATCCTGATGGATGCTCTTGCGGAAATGGACCACCTGGGGATCCGCAAGATCATGACGCACGGCGAGAAGGCGGCGGCCTACATGGCGGACGGTTACGCGCGCGCAAGCGGCCGGCCGGGCGTGTGCATGGCGCAGCAGATCGGCGCTTCCAACCTCTCCGCCGGCTTGCGCGACGGCTTCATGGCCGGCTCCCCGATCATCGCCGTCACCGGCGGCCCCGGCACCGCCGGGCGCTACCGGATCGCCTATCAGGAGGTGGAGGATTTCACGCAGTTCGATGCGGTGACGAAGCTCAACGTCCAGGCCGACGACGTGACGCGCCTGCCGGACCTGCTGCGCCACCTGTTCCGCACGGCGACCTCGGGAGCGCCCGGACCGGTTCATCTGCGGCTGCGCGGTTCCCACGGCCAGGGCATCGAGACCGAGACCGAACTGCAACCGCTGGCCGAAACGCAGTTCTCGCGCGTGCCGCCGTTCCGCCCCGAGCCCGAGGCCCAGCGTGTACGTGACGCCGTCGCGCTGCTCGCCAAGGCGGGAAAGCCCATCATCGTGGCCGGCGGCGGCGTGGTGGCGTCCGGGGCGCAGTCCGAACTGGTGGAACTGGCCGAAAAGCTGCAGATACCGGTCGCCGCCTCGCTCACCGCCAAGGGCTCGATCCTCGACAGCCATCCGCTGTCGGCGGGCGTTGTCGGCACCTATTCCCGCGCCTGCGCGAATCGGGCGGTCTCGGAAGCCGACCTCGTGTTTTTCATCGGTTGCCATACCGGCGGGCAGGTGACCGCCAACTGGAGAGTCCCGGCCGCGGGGACACCGGTGATCCAGCTCGACATCAATGCCGAGGAGCTGGGCCGGAATTATTCGAACCAGGTCTCGCTGCATGGGGACGCCAAGGCGACGCTGCGGCAGATGGTCAATGCGGCGCAGCGCAAGGGGGTTGGGAGCGCGACGGAGTGGACCGAGCGCGTGCAGCAACTGGTCGCCGAGTGGCGCGCGCAAGCCGACCGGATGCGAAACTCGGACGCGGTGCCGCTGCGCCCGGAGCGCCTCTGCAAGGAGATCACGGAAACACTGCCGGCGAACGGCGTGGTGGTCTCCGACACCGGGCACGCCGGCATGTGGACGGGCCAGATGATCGATCTTACCCAGCCGGGCCAGCGCTACATTCGCTGCGAGGGGTCGCTGGGCTGGGGTTTGCCGGGGGCGATGGGCGTGAAATGCGCGGCTCCCGACCGGCCGGTGCTGTGCTTCACCGGTGATGGCGGGCTTTACTATCACCTGTCGGAACTGGAGACCGCGGCGCGCCACGGCATCAACCTGGTGGTGGTGGTCAACAACAACGGCTCGCTCAATCAGGAGATCCCGCTGGTCAAGGCCGCGTACCAGGAGAAGCGGGACGAACGCTCGGGCGAAATCTGGCGCTTCCTGAAAAACGCCGATCTCGCCAAGGTCGCTGAAGCGCTGGGCTGCGCCGCGTTCCGCGTGGAAAAGCCGGGCGAGCTGAAAGCGCTGCTGCCGAGGGCTTTCGCGATGAACAAGCCGGTGCTGCTCGACTGCGCGAGCGATGAGCAGGCGCTGGCGCCGACGGCCTGGCTGCCGGCGGGAGGTTCGCGTGGACATTGATGCTTCCCGTTCGGTCGTAGCGGCGCTGCTCGCGCTCGTTTGCGCGGCGGCGCCCGCGCAGCAGTACCCGGCCAAACCGATTCGTCTCATCGTGCCGCTCGCACCGGGTGGACCCAGCGACATCCTGGCGCGCACCGTGGCGCAGAAGCTGACCGAAGGCATGAAGCAGACGGTGGTGGTCGACAACCGGACCGGGGCGGGCGGCACGGTGGGCGCCGCCATCGCCGCCAAATCGCCGCCGGACGGCTACACCATCATCCTGGTTTCCACCAGCTATGCGATCAACGCCACGCTGTATCCGAAGCTGCCGTACGACACGCTGACGGACCTTGCCGCAGTCACGATGCTGGCCGCAGCACCGTATCTCCTCACCGTCCACCCGTCGTTGCCCGCGAAGTCCTTCAAGCAACTGGTTGCCTTGGCCAAGGCCCGGCCCGGGGACCTGAATTATGCCTCGGGCGGCAGCGGCACGGGACCCCAGCTGTCCATGGAGGTATTGAAGCAACGGGCGGGGCTCGACATCGTGCACGTCCCGTACAAAGGGGCCGGCCCGGCCTTGACCGACCTGGTCGCGGGGCAGGTGCACATGCAGATGGTGAACATGATCGCGGGGTTGCCGCTCGTCAAGGCCGGCAGAATCCGCGCGGTGGGCGTTTCCAAGGCAAAGCGTTCGGAGGCGGCGCCTGACATACCCACGATCGCGGAATCCGGCGTGCCGGGATTTGACGAAGGCGGACAGCACGGCATCATGATCCCTGCCGGCACGCCGCGCGACATCATCGCCAGACTGCACCGGGAAATCGTCAAGGTCCTGCAATCACCCGACATCAAGGGGCGCCTCGCCGGCGAGGGGGCCGCGGTGATCGGGAACACGCCGGAAGAGTACGCGGCGATCGTTCGCGCCGACGTGGATAAGTGGGCCAAGGTGATCAAGAACCTCGGGTTGCGGGCCAACTAGATCGGGAACGGGTGCCGGGAGACAGGCGCATGCGCGAGCGGATGGCGGGATTTCTCAAATGGATGGCGGCCGCGGTGTTCGCGGTCGCGGGCTTTGCGGTCACGGGCTTCGCCCAATGGAGCCCGGGGAAGAACGTCGAAATCGTCGCGCTGTCGGGGCCGGGCGGGGCGAACGATATGATCGCCAGGGCGGTTCAGCGGATCTTGCAGCAGAAAAAGCTGGTGGCCGCGCCCATCACGGTGATCAGCAAGGTTGGCGGCGGCGGCGTGCTCGGCTGGACTTATCTCAACCAGCACGCGGGCGACGGCGCGTATCTCTCGATCAGCCCGATCAACCTCGTCACGCTGCATATTGCCGGCGCGAGCCCGATCACTTACAGCGACGTCACGCCGATCGCCCAGTTGTTCGACGAATACGTCGCCTTCTCGGTGCGCGCCGACTCGCCCATCGAGAGCGGCAAGGAGCTGGTGCAGCGCCTCAAGAGCGATCCCGGCGCCGCGAACTTTGCCGTGGCGGCGGCGCTCGGCGGGGCCAACCACATCGCGACCGCCCTGGCGATGAAGGCGGCGGGCGCCGATATCCGCAAGCTCAAGTTCGTGGTTTTCACCTCCGGGGCGCTGTCGCTCACGGCCGTGATGGGCGGCCACGTCGACGTCGCGGTGACGCCGGTGGCGGCAGCGGCGCGGCAGATGCAGGGCGGGCTCATGAGGGTGATCGCAGTCTCCGCGCCGCGACGGCAGGGCGGGGCATTGTCCACGGTGCCGACGTGGAAGGAACAGGGCGTGGACGTCGTCTTTTCCAGTTTCCGGGGGGTGATCGGCCCCAAGGGAATGACCGCGGAGCAGATCGCGTACTGGGAGGATGTGCTGGGCAAAGTCGTGCAAACCGAGGAATGGAAGCGGGACCTGGAGAAGAACTACTGGGAAAGCAATTTCATGACCAGCGCGGAGAGCGCGAAGTACCTGAGGGCGCAGTACGAGCAGTACAAGGCCGTCCTTTCCGATCTCGGGCTGGCGAGACAGTGAGAGGTTCGGAGCGGATCTACGGTTCCGCAACCGGGATCTCGCCGGTGATGCGCGAGCTGAGCGCGTATATCGCCGGCGCGCTGAAGCAGCCGCTGCCGGCGGAAGTGGCCGAGACCGGCAAGCACCATCTGGCCGATACGCTCGCCGCGATCGTTTCCGGTTCGCGCTTGCTGCCGGGCAGGAAGGCGATCGCGTACGTCAAAAGCCTGGGCGGCGTGAAAGAAGCGACGGTCGCCGGCACGCGGCTCACGACCTCCTGCGTCAACGCCGCGTTCGCCAACGGCATGATGGCGCACGCCGACGAGACCGACGATTCGCACACGCGCTCGCAGTCCCACCCGGGGTGCGGCGCGGTGCCGGCGGCGCTGGCGCTGGCCGAGCGCGGGAAACGCGACGGGCGGGCCATGCTGCGCGCGGTGGTGCTCGGCTACGACATCTGCACCCGCGCGAATCTCGCGCTGGGGCCGCTGGCGTTCCGCGCCGCGGGGCGCTCCAGCCACAGCTTCGGGCCGCTGTTCGGGGCCGCCGCCGCGGCCGGCGCGCTCGCCGGTCTCAGGGAGCGCCAGGTCCCCTATCTGCTTTCCTACACCGCGCAGCAGGCCTCGGGCGTGAACTGCTGGATGCGCGACCGGGAGCACGTCGAGAAGGCGTTCGACTTCGGCGGCATGCCCTCGCGCAACGGCGTGACCGCGGCGACGCTCGCGGCGGGCGGATTCACCGGGGTGGAGGACGTATTCTCGGGCGACAAGAATTTTTTCTTCGCCTACGCCGCCGAACCCGATCCCGGGGCGCTGACGCGGGGGCTCGGGAGCACCTTCGAGGTCGTGAACACCAGCATCAAGCGCTGGCCGGTGGGCTTCCCGATCCAGGCGGCGCTCGATGCGCTGTCGGCGATCATCAAGGAGCACCGCATCGCCGCGGACGATGTCGGGAAGCTGACCGTCACGATCCATAAGAGCGGTGCCGCGACGGTGAACGACCGCAGCATCCCCGACATCAATATCCAGCACCTGCTGTCGGTGATGCTGCTCGACGGCACCGTAACCTTCAAGTCCTCGCACGACCGGCGCCGCATGCGCGACCCGAAAGCGCTCGCGGTGAAGCGGCGCATCGAGCTGATCGGGGACGAGGCGCTCGAGCGCGCGCCCACGCGCCAGGCGATCGTGGAATTGAGGACGCGCGACGGGCGAATTCTCAGACAGCACACCCGGGCGGTGCGCGGCACGCCCGCCAATCCGATGACGCGGCAGGAGGTGGACGCCAAGTGCCACGACCTGATGGCGCCGGTGCTGGGCCAGGCGCGCGCCCGCAGGTTGCTGGATACGGTCTGGAGTATCGAGAAAGTACGCGATATGCGCAGCTTCAGGCTGCTGCTCAGGGCGTGACCGGTGGCCGTCATCGTCGTCGAGGACGACCGTGTGCTGCGCCTGCTGCAAGTGCTGCTCGATCCGGCCGCACCGCAAGAGCGCGGCGCCGCCTACGCGGATTACGTCGCCCACGATCTCGCCGATTTCGAAGCCTGGCGGGCATCGGCGCGGTCCCGGCTGGCCCGACTGTTCCCGGCGAGCGTGCGCATGGTTGCAACGGAGGAGGAACTGCGCGCGCAACTGCATGAAGCCGACGCGCTCGTGGTGGAAAGCCTGGGCGTAAGCGAGCGCGAGCTTGCCGCCGCCGGCAGGCTTGTGCTGGTGCACAAGTTCGGGATGATCGCCGACAACGTCGATCTCGCGGCCTGCGCGCGGCGCCGCGTGACGGTCAGAACGCTGCGACGCCGCACCAACATCGCGGTGGCCGAGCACACGCTCGCGTTGATGCTGGCCCTGGCGAAACAAATCCACCGGCTCAACGGCAAGGTCAGCGTGGAACGTCTGCAGGAAGCCGGATACGCCTACCGCAAGTACGACACCCGCCACACCGGTGCCAACAACTACGGGCGCGTAGGCGGTTTGCGCCTGCTGCGCGGCATGGCTTTAGGGCTGCTCGGCATGGGCGAGATCGGACGCGAGGTGGCGGGACTGGCGCGCGTTTTCGGGATGAACGTGTTGTACCACCAGCGCCGGCGCCTGCCGCGCGAGGATGAGACGAAATTCGGGATTGATTACCGCGCGTTCGCGGATCTGTTTGCCGACTCGGACGTCGTCAGTATCCATGTCCCGCTGGCGCCGGATACGCGCCGCCTGGTGGACCGCGCCGCCTTGCAGCGGATGAAGCCCGGCGCCTGGCTCATCAACAATTCACGGGCGGAAGTCATCGAGCGAGCCGCGCTGATCGAGGCGCTCGAATCGGGAAAACTGGGCGCGGCCGGCCTTGACGTCCATTACCAGGAGCCGTGCGCCGCCGCCGATCCCCTGATGAAGTTCGAGAATGTGATATTGACGCCGCACTATGCAGGCGGTCCGCGCTCCACTTTGCTCGACGACATCGAGGAGGTCGCGTTGGGGGTGCAACAGGCACTGGCTGCCCGGGGAAAGGCGGCGTGATGAACGGAATCACGGCCACGCACGATCTCAGGAAATTCCTCGCGCCTTCGAGTGTGGCGCTGGTTGGCGCGACCGAAGAGCTTTCGCGTTTCGGCGGCCGCTGCCTGCAGCGCATGATGGATTTCGGCTACCAGGGACGGATTTTTCCAGTCAACCCGAAATTCCGCGAGCTGCGCGGGCTGCCTTGTTACCCCAGCGTGCGTGATTTGCCCGAAGCGCCGGACCACGTCGGCATCGTGGTGCCGGCCGGGCGCGTGCTGGGGATACTGGAAGATTGCGCGGCGCGCGGGGCGCGCTTCGCGACCGTCTACGCCGGCGGTTTCGCCGAAAGCGGGACACCCGAAGGACGAGCGTTGCAGGGCGAGATCGCCGCATTTGCGCGCAGCGCGGGCATGCGCGTGATGGGACCCAATTGCAACGGGTTGATCAATTTCGTCGACGGCTTCGCGATGACGACGACGGCGACAATCGCGGGGCCGCGCCGGCCCGCGGGCAACGTTGCGATCGTGTCGCAGAGCGGCGGCGTTGGCCAGGTCAACGTCATGTGGCGCGCCCAGGAGCTGGGCATCGGCGTGAGCTACGAAGTGAGCTGCGGCAACTCCGCCGACCTGGACGTGATCGATTTCGCCCGCTTTATGGTCGAGGATGCGTCAACCGACGTGATCCTGATGGTGGCGGAACGCATCGGTGACGGCGATCGGCTGCTGGCAGTCGCGCGCCGGGCCGCGGAACGCGAGAAACCGATCGTCATCCTCAAGCTCGGACGCACCGAAGCCGGCGGCCGCGCCGCAGCCTCGCATACCGGGGCGGTAACCGGATCGGACATCGTGCACGACGCGGCGTTCCGTCAATGCGGCATCATCAGGGTCGAAGACTGCAACGAGCTCTACGAAACGGCCATGCTGCTGCGCGCGCGGCGCTGGCCGCGCGGTACGCGCGCTGCGGGGACCACGGTGTCGGGCGGCAACAGCGTGCTGCTGGTCGATCTGGGCGCAAGCCTGGGAATCTCCTGGCCGGAATACAGCCCGGACACGCAGGCGCGCCTGGCCGAGTTGCTGCCCAAGCTCGGCACGACCTCGAACCCTACCGATGTGACCAACATGGCGATCGGCAAGCCCGACGTCTTCCGGCGTTGTATCGAAACCATCGCGGCGGACGAGCATGTCGACGTGACGATCCCGGTCTTCACCATGGCGGCGGCGAACGACGTGCGGCAGGCGGTGCAGGCTGCCAGGGCGACAACCAAGCCGGTGGCGATCCTGTGGGTCGGCGGCTGCAACAACGATCCGGCGTTCACGCCGCAAACCGTGGCGGCCGAAGGCGTCCCGGTCTACCGCAACACCCTGGGTTGTCTCAAGGCGGTACGCGCGGCGATGCGCTACGGTGAATTCCTCTCGTCGCGCAGGCGGGAAGGCACGACGGCTCGCCCCGCCGGCAGCGACGTGGATGCGGCGCGCGGGAAAATGCGTTTGTCCCGGGGCGCGTTGACCGAGCGTGCGAGCAAGGAGGTTCTCGCCGCGTACGGATTCCCGGTCGGCCGTGAAGCGCTGGCACGGGATGCACGGGAGGCGGTGCGCGTTGCGCGCGAAATCGGCGGCGAGGTCGCGATGAAAATCGAGTCGGCGGACATTCTCCACAAGACCGAAGCCGGGGCGATACGCTTGCGGGTGGGCGGCGATGAAGCCGTGGGCCGGGCGTTTGATGAAATCGTAGCGGCGGCGCGGCGCTACAAGCCGGATGCGAAGCTCGGCGGGGTGCTGGTGCAGGAGATGGCGCCCGCGGGACTTGAAATCATGCTGGGACTTGTCGCCGACCCGGTGTTCGGCCCGGTGGTGGTCGTGGGGCTGGGCGGCATCCACGTCGAGGTGCTGCGCGATCTCGCCTACCGCGTGGCGCCGATCGACGCCGGCGAGGCGCGCGCCATGCTGCGCGAATTGCGTGGTTACAAATTGCTTGAAGGGGTGCGCGGTGGAGCGCCGCGCGATGTGGATGCGCTATGCGACTTGATGGTGAGGCTGTCCTGGCTGGGAAAAGATCTACGTAATGAAATCAAGGAAATAGACATAAATCCTCTGGTATTGCTGGAACGTGGCGCCGGCGCGCGGGTGGTCGATGCGTTGGTCGTGGCCGGCGGTGGCGGCGCACCGTGAAGCCCGAAGCAGCCATCATCGGCATCGGGGAAAGCAAAGTCGGCCAGGTGCCCGACCGCTCCGCCCTGCAACTGCAGGCCGCAGCAGCGCAGGCGGCGCTCGCCGATGCCGGATTGCGCATGACCGACATAGACGGGCTGCTCACCACGCCGGTGCGCGTCGAGCACTGGCAGGCGCCGTGCGGCGCGGTGGCCAGCCATCTCGGCATCCGCCCCGCCTACCTGTCCACGGTCGATCTCGCCGGCGCTTCCGGTGCGGCCATGGTGCATCAGGCGGGAATGGCGATCGCAGCGGGACAATGCTCCACCGTGCTGTGCGTCGCGGGCCAGAACCTGCTCTCGCACGGCGCGCGCGCGGAGGCGGTGAAAAGCATGGCGGAAAGCGGCAGCGCGCATCCCCAATTTGAAGTGCCGTATGGCCCGCTGGTGCCGTCGCTCTACGCTCTGGTGGCGCAACGCCACATGCACGAATACGGCACCACGTCCGGGCAAATGGCCGAAGTCGCGGTGGCGATACGCCGCCATGCCGGGTTGAATCCCAACGCTCACAAACGCGATCCGATCACCGTGGATGATGTGCTCAGGTCGCGCATGATCGCAACACCATTGCGCCTGCTCGACTGCGCCATCGTTTCCGACGGCGCGGCGGCCGCGATCGTGACCTCCGCTTCCCGTGCGCGCGATTTCAGGCGCCCGCCGGCCTATCTGCTGGGCGCCGGTTACGGCGCACGCCACGGCCACATTGGCGAGCATAAGCGCCTCACGGAAACCGGCGCGATTGATTCGGGGCGCGCGGCGTTTTCCCGGGCGGGGCTCGAGCCGTCCGACGTGGACGTGGCCGAACTCTACGATTGTTTCACCATCACCGTGATCGTCGAGCTGGAAGACTTGGGCTTCTGCCGGAAGGGCGAGGGCGGACGCTTCGTCGAAGGCGGGCGCATTGCGCCGGGCGGCGAGCTGCCGGTGACCACGCACGGGGGGCTGCTCTCTGCAGGCCACCCGGGCGTCGGCGGCGGGTTCTTTCACGTGCTGGAGGCGGTGCGGCAGTTGCGCGGCGAGGCCGGCGAGCGGCAGGTGCCGGACGCGGAAGTCGCGCTCGCCCACGGCAACGGCGGCGTCATCAGCGTGCACTGCACGCTGCTCCTCGGCGGACCGGACACGAGGTAGGCCGTGAGCGCCGAGCAACCGCTACCCATGCCCGATCCGCTGACCGCACCGTACTGGGCGGCCGCGCGGGAGCGGCGCCTGGCGCTGCCGTACTGTACGGATTGCGGCCGCCATCATTTCTATCCACGCAGCATCTGTCCCCACTGCAGCTCGGCGCGGATCGAGTGGGTCGCGGCGAGCGGCCGCGGCGAAGTGTACTCGTTCACCGTCGTGCACCGCGCGCCGAGCCCGGCGTTCGCCGCCGCAGTCCCGTATGTGGTGGCGATCGTGGCGCTGGAAGAAGGCCCGCATCTCATGACGAACATCATCGGGTGCGCGCCCGATGCGGTGCGCATCGGCATGAGGGTGCGGGTGACGTTCCGCGCGACCGGCGGAGATGTCACACTACCGGTGTTCGAGCCGATGTGACGCTGATATGGCTGGAGCGAAAGGAGGTGGCGCGATATGGCGGCGGGGATAAAACCGATCCGGCGGGTGGTCACCGGCAACGACGCACAGGGGAGGTCGCGCGTGCTCTACGACAGCGCGGCGCCCAACGTCAACCCCGGCGCAATCCGGCCCGGTACGTGCATGACGGACGTGTGGGTCTTCCGAAGCTGCCCCGCGGTCATCTCCGGCGAGCGCGACGACGGCCGGCTGCCGTTCAGCTTCGAGCCGCCGGAGCGCGGCGGGCACCTGCGCATCGTGCAGTCTCCGGCGAAGCCCGCGGGCTATGATCCCGCCAAGGACGCCACGGCGGTGCCGCTGCACGAGCCCAGGCAGAGGCCGGGCGGCACGTGGGACAGGGGCGGCGCGAACGCGTTTTCCTCGCCCGTGCACAAGTCGGAGACCGTGGACTACGGAATACTCCTCGAAGGCGAGCGCGTGCTGCTGCTCGATGACGGCGAGCGCGTGATGAAGCCGGGCGACGTCGTCGTCCAGCTCGGCAACTGGCACGGCTGGGCCAATCCGCGCGAAGGCAGCCTGATGGCGTTCGTGATGATGGGGGCGAAATTCAGTGATGAGTGATAAGTGATGAGTGAAAAACCCAAACCTGTCCGGAGAATCGTCACGGTGGACGACAAGAACGGAAAATCGAAGGCGATTGCCGACGGGCCGGCGCCCGACGTGCGCACCGACCCGGCGCGGCCGGGGTTTTCCTCGACGCGGATCTGGGTGACCGACCGCACGCCGGCACGGATCAACGCGAGCGAAACGCTGGATTTGCCGCACGCGCTCGAGCCGCCGGCGGGCGGGTCGGTGTTCCGCGTCGTCACCCTCCCGCCCGACCAGGCGCCCCATCCTGATAGGCAGAAGACCCGCACGCTCGACTTCTGCCTGGTGCTGCAGGGCGAAGTCACGCTGATGCTGGATACTCATGAAGTTAAATTAAATCAAGGAGATACAGTGGTGCAGCGAGGTACCCGCCACGCCTGGAGCAACCGCTCGACCCGCCCGTGCGTGATCGCGATCTCCTCGCACGACGCGCAGTGATCCGCTAGTTCTTGCGGAACAGCACGATGCGGTTGGAGTTGGTGCCGAGGCTGTTGTTGCGGACGCCCCAGATGTTGGCGGTCTTGGTGAAGCGCTGCGCGTTGATCAGCACCGCGTTGCACTCGAATCCGCTCATGACGCCGAGCGGCGCGACGATCTCCTCCAGCTTGATCGTGCCGCGCCTCACCTCGCCCACCTCGAACGCGACCCAGCCGCCGGGAGCGGTGAGGCGGTAGAGCTCGGTGAACACGGCGGACATCTCGGCCGCCCATTCCTCGATCGACCGGCTCATCGTGATGCGCTGGGCGATCTTCTCGGCGTCGAACCCGTTGAACCAGCAGCGCAGCCAGTTGTCGCGCGCGTACTGCACGACGTCGAGGAACGGGGGGGAGGTCACCGTGAGCCGCACGCTCGCAGGCTCGATGCGCGGCGTCACCGCGGCCTCGCCCACCAGGTAGCGCGCGGTCGTCGCGGCCGCCTTGAGCCGCCAGCGCTCGGCGGCGCTCAACCGGCCCTGCAGCTGCAGGGTCTTCTTCATGATCAGCGCGCGGATGTCGCGGTACTCGGGCTCCTGCCTGAGGCGCGCGTTGATCCGCTGCTGGTCCTCCGGCGAGACCGCCTGGTTGGGCGGCAGCGTGTAGACCGAGAAGAAGCCGGGCGAATGGCCGGTCAGCCGGTTGGTCGCGACCATGCGGATCCAGCGGTCGGCGCTGTCCTCCGCGCCGGCCTTGCGGCGGCGGTAGAGGTATTCGCGCAGGCCGAGGATCTCGTACTCGGTGTCCGGGTGGAAGAACATCGAGAGGTCGAGGCCGCTCTTCGGCCGCGCCGCGAACTTGAGCGACCTCAGCCGTGCGTCGATATCCGAGACCGACGGCAGCTCGAGCCGCGGGCGGGTGAGGATCACCGACAGGGGATTGACGTCGTTGACGATCACGTTGCGGCCCTGCAGCGCGGCCTCGACCGCGGTCGTGCCGCGCCCGCTGAACGGGTCGTAGACGAGGTCGCTCGCCGCCGTCAGCCGCTCGATGAAGTACGCCGGCAGCTGCGGCTTGAAGCAGGCGCGGTACGAGATCTCGTGGATCGGGCTCGCCTGCCGCTGGCGGCTGGTCCACAGCTCCTCCTCGTAGACCGGCACCGACAGCGTGCTCGAGATTTGCAGCTCCGCTGGCGCGCGGCGCGGGGAGCGGGTGATCCTGCGGACCGGGGCGAGCTTGCTCGACACGGTGGACGGCGCAACGACTGGCATCGCGTACCTCCTGGCGCATGAGTACGGCGCGGATAGTACGCCCCTGCGTGCAAAAGTACAAGCCCTCCCTCGTCCCTAACCCTTCTCCCGGGGGGAGAAGGGAATCAAATATTTCCCCTCGCCCTCCGGGAGAGGGGCGGGGGTGAGGGAAGATTTACTGCTTCAATGAATCGTCGAGCGCCTCGATCCAGTGGCGGACGGGAATTTCCGTCGCGGTCTGGAGGTGGGCCTGGCAGCCGATGTTGGCGGTGAGGATGGCGGCGGGCGACTCGCGGGTGAGGGCGGCGATCTTGTTCGCGAGCAGCTGCTGCGACAGCTCGGGCTGGAGTATCGAGTAGGTGCCGGC
>JACOVL010000127.1 GCA_016177355.1 Betaproteobacteria bacterium
GTCAATCAAGGCGAGGCGAACGACATGCTGAAGGCGGCGATCTATGGAATAGGCCGGTGGGGCAGCCGCCTGGCCGAGTCGGTGCAGGGGAGCCAGAAGATCAAGATCGTGAAGGGGATCACCCTCAACCCCGCCAATCACCGCGATTTCACCGAGAAGACCGGGGCGAAAGTCGTCTCGTCCTACGGGCGGGTGCTGAAGGACCCGGAGGTGGACGCCGTCGTCCTCGCGACGCCGCACTCGCTGCACGTGAAGCAGATCGTGCAGGCGGCGAAAGCCGGCAAGCACGTCTTCGTCGAGAAGCCGATCACGCTCACGCGCAAGACGGCGGAAAAAGCGGTGGAAGCGTGCCGCGCGGCGGGCGTCACGCTCGCCGTCGGCTTCAACCGCCGCCATTCGCCGTCGTTCGTCGAGATGATGTACCGCATCCGCGCCGGCAAGATCGGCGACGTGCTGCACGTCGAGGCGGCGCATTCCGGACCCACCGGCTACGGCCTGGCCGCGGACAGCTGGCGCTCCACGCGGGCGGAGGCGCCCGGCGGCGGCATGACCGGGCGCGGCGTCCACACGCTCGACGCGATGATCCAGGTGGCGGGCCTCGTGACGAGCGTCTACGCGTTCAGCGACAAGCGCAAGCTGCCCGCCGAGATCGACATGGACGACGCGACCTCGATGCTGCTCAAGTTCGCGAGCGGCGCGACCGGTTCGCTCAGCACCGTATTCGTCACCGCCGACCTCTACCGCGTGCACGTCTTCGGCTCGAAGGGCTGGCTGGAGCTGCGCGGCGACACCGAGCTCACCATGCGCGGCCTGCAGGGCCAGCCGGAGCGGGTCACGCTGCCGGCAACGGACAAGGAAAAAGTGGAGCTCGAGGCGTTCGCCGACGCCGTCGAGGAGAAAAAGCCCTTTACGGTGCCGCCCGAGGAAGCGATCAACGGCATCGCCGTGCTGGAGGCGATCGTCAAATCCGCCGCCAGTGGCAAGCCGATCCAGATCAAGTAAGACGGGAGATCGTGAGATCGGGAGGTCGTGAGCGCGAAGACCCGTTCGCTCTCCCGCTCTCCCGCCCTTCCGCCCTCACGTCATTCGGGCGTCAGCCGCGGTCGAGCTCTTCCTGGACCGCGGCGGCCGGGACCTTGATGCTGACGCCGGAGCGCTCTTCCTGCAGCAGCATGAAGATGCGCGAGTCGCGCTTGGCCCAGCCCTCGCGGTTCAGCGCTTCGGTCATCTCCTGCAGCACCGTGTTCGCGATCTTCATCGGGACGTGAAACTCGCGGCCGACCTCGGTGGCGAGCGTGACGTCCTTGTGCGCGAGCTCGAGCGCAAACGCGGGTGGGTCGAATTTGCCGACCAGGAATTGCTCGGCGAGCCGGTCGAACGAGCGCCGGCGGCCGAACGCGCCCTGGCGCACCGCTTTCCACAGCGCGAGCGGCTCGACGCCGGCCTTCACTCCCATCGTGAACACCTCGGCGAGCGCGGCGAGGATCGCGTAGCCGGCGGTGTTGTGCACGAGCTTGGCGACGGTGCCGGCGCCGGCCGGCCCGATGTACGCGGCCTGGTCGCCGATCGCGTCGAGCACCGCCTTGTGCTTGTCGAACGCGGCGCGGTCGCCGCTCACCCACAACGCAAGCTTGCCGCTCTTCGCGCCGGCCGGCCCGCCGGAGACCGGCGCATCGAGCATCGCGATGCCCTTCGCCGCGAAGCGCTCGTTGAGGCGCCGCACCAGAGTGGGCGAGTTGGTGGAGAGGTCGAACCACGCAGCACCGTTGCGCATGCCCTCGAGCAGTTCCGCCGAAACCGCCTCGACTTCGCGCGGGCCCGGCAGCGAGGTGAACACCACGTCGGACGCTTCCGCGACCTTGCGCGCCGTGTCCGCCCAGGTCGCGCCGGCCTTCAAGTGCGGCTCCGCTTGCGCGCGCCGGATGTCGTTGACGATCACGTCGTAACCCCTGGCGCGGACGTTGAGCGCCATGTGGCCGCCCATGGTGCCGATGCCGATGAATCCCACTTTCATGCAGTTCTCCCTTGAAAACTAAGCTTTTTTCATCCTGGTGAACGCCTGCTCGAGGTCGGCGACGAGGTCGTCCGGGTCCTCGAGCCCGATGTGCAGCCGTATGGTCGGGCCGCCGGGCTCCCACTTCGTCGCCGTGCGGTACGGCGCGATCGGCGCGACGATGGCGAGACTCTCGAAACCGCCCCAGCTCGAGCCGATGGCGAAGAGCTCCAGCGCGTTGACGAATGCGGTAGCCTGCCGCTCGCTCGCTACCAGCACGAAGGAGAACAGCGAGGCCGCGCCCGTGAAATCGCGCTTCCACAAGGCGTGCCCGTGATCGCCCTCGAGCGCGGGGTAAATCACGCGCTTTACCTGCGGCCGCGATTGCAGCCAGCGCGCCACCTTGAGCGCGTTCGCCATCTGCTGTTTCATGCGCACCCCGATCGTGCGGAAGCCGCGCAGCGCGAGGTAGCAGTCGTCGGGGCTGACGCCGTAGCCGTAGTCGGCGACGGCGCGGCGCACGGTGAGCCAGTGCCGCTCGTTGGTGACGATCACGCCCATCACCACGTCCGAATGCCCGGCGATGTACTTGGTCGCGGCGTGAATCGAGACGTCCACGCCTTTCTCGAAGGAACGGAAGAAGTAGGGCGTTCCCCAAGTCGTGTCGGCGAGCACCGGTATCCCGCGCTCGTGCGCGACGGCGGCGATCGCCGGGATGTCCTGCATTTCGAGGGTCAGCGAGCCGGGCGCCTCGCAGAACACGACCCGCGTGTTCGGCCTGATGAGTTTCCCGATGCCGGCGCCGATCAGTGGATCGTAGTACTCGATCTCGATCCCGTTGGGTTTCAGGCGCCGGTCGCAGAAGGTGCGCGTAGGGGCATACACGGGATCGGGCACGAGCAGGTGATCGCCGGACTTGAGGAAGGCCCACAGCGCCACCGCGATGGCAGCGAGCCCCGAAGGCAGCGCCACCGCCGCATGCCCGCCTTCCATCTGCGCCACGGCCTCTTCCAGCGCAAAGGTGGTCGGCGTGCCCGACAGCCCGTAGCGCACTTTCTTGTAATCGTCGCCGCTGCGCGCTTCGTACGTCTCGCGGTCGGGGAAGATCACGGTGGAAGTGCGGAATACCGGCGTGTTGACCATGCCCTGATAGCGGGCAGGGTCGCGGCCGGTGCGTGCGAGGAGGGTGTCTTTCTTCATGTCGAAATCCGCCGGAACCGGACTGGGGGCTCAATTGTGCGCGGCGCACCGTGACGGTGCAACATGTGGACTGGTGGATTGATGGCGTCAGCGGTATGCCGGATAATCTGCGCCCTGCCCATTCCAATACACGGACTTTCCCGGATACCCCCGTCATGGACGCGCACGCATCGCATCGCAGCAACCGCGTCGAGGACTTGCGGCTCGTCACCGGCGCCGGCAAGTACGCCGCCGACTGGAGCCTGCCCGGCCAGCTCCACGCCCACTTCGTGCGCACCGACCGCGCGCATGCCGAAATCGTCTCGGTGAACGTCGCGAAGGCGGCGCAGCACCCGGGCGTGAAGCGCGTCTACACCGGCGAGGACGCGCAGCGCGCCGGCTACGACCAGTACTTCGTGATCGTGAATTTCCCGGGACGCGGCGGGAAGCACATCATCAAGCCGCCGCGGCCGATGCTGGCGGCGCGCAAGGTGCGCCACGTCGGCGACGCGCTGGCGATGGTGGTCGCGGATACGCCGGCCGCGGCGCAGGACGCCGCCGAACTGGTGGAGATCGAGTACCGTGACCTGCCGCCGGTGATATCCGCCGAGCAAGCGCTCGCTCCCGGTGCGCCGCAATTGCACGAGGAGGCGCCGGGCAATCTCGCTTTCGACTACGAGGCGGGCAGCGAGGAAGCCGTGAAAGCGGCGTTCGCGCAGGCCGCGCACGTGACGAAGCTCGAGCTCGAGGTGACGCGCGTCGCGCCCAACCCGATGGAGCCGCGCGGCTGCACCGTGCGCTACGAGCCCAAGGACGATACCTACCACGTCCACGTCTGCATCCAGGGTATCAACATGATGCGCAAGCAGCTCGCGGCCATGACCGGCGTGCCGGAGGAGAGGCTCGTCATCCACGCGCAGGACGTCGGCGGCAGCTTCGGCCAGAGGAGCGCCGCCTATCCCGAATACAGCATGCAGATGCTCGCGGCGAAAGAGCTCGGCCGGCCGGTGCGGTGGATCTCCACGCGCTCCGAGGGTTTCGCCTCCGACACCCACGGCCGCGCCAATACGGTCGCCGGCGAGCTCGCCCTCGACCGCGACGGGAAATTTCTCGGCCTGCGGCTCGACTGGATCGCCGACATGGGCGGCTATCTCTCGGCGACCGGCTCGGCGAGCCATACGCGGAACCCCTCGACCTGCATGACCGGCGTCTACCGCATCCCCGCGCTCTACGGGCGTTTCCGGCTGGCGTTCACCAACACGGTGCCGGTCGCCGCCTACCGCGGCGCGGGGCGGCCCGACATGGCCTACGTGATCGAGCGCCTGGTGAGCCAGGCCGCGGCGGAACTGAATATCGACCCGGCCGAGCTGCGGCGCCGCAACTTCATCCCGCCCGAGGCTTTCCCGTACAAGACGCCGACCGGCTCGACCTACGAAGCGGCCGACCTGCCCGGGGTGCTCGCGCGGGCGCTCAAGTTCGCCGACTGGAAGGGCTTTCCCGCGCGCCGGAAAAAATCGGTGAAGGCGGGCAAGCTCCGCGGCATCGGCATTTCCACCGTCATCGAGAACACGGGCGCCGGGCTGTTCCCCAAGGACCAGGTCGAAATCGTGGCGACCACTGCGGGCGGGATCGATGTCTTCACGGTGTCGCAGTCGCAGGGGCAGGGACACGAGACCACGTTCGGCATGATCGTGGCGGACACGCTCGGCGTGCCGCTCGAGCGGGTGCGCATCCGGCAGGGCGTGAAGCCGCTCTTCGGCAACCACACGGGCGGCTCCCGCTCCACCGCCGGGGCCGGCAGCGCGTGCAGGCTCGCAGCGCTGAAGCTGATCGAGCAGGGCAGGTCGCTCGCGGCGGAGCAGCTCGACGCGGAGCCTTCGCAGGTGGATTACGCCAGGGGCGTGTTCACGGGGCGCAACTCGAAGCAGAAAATCAGCCTGCTCGATCTGGCGAAGAAACAGCCGGTCAGCGCAATGGGCGAAGGCAGCTTCGGCTCCACCTTCCCCAACGGCTGCCACATCAGCGAGGTGGAAATCGACCCCCAGACCGGCGTCGCGCGCATCGTCGCCTACAACGCGGTGGACGACTGCGGCAACGTCATCAACCACGCCGTGGTCGAGGGGCAGGTGCACGGGGGCGTGACGCAGGGCGCCGGCCAGATCTTCCGCGAGCAAGTCGTCTACGACCGCGAGACCGGGCAACTCCTGACCGGCAGCTTCATGGATTACTGCATGCCGCGCGCGGGGCTGGTGCCGGTTATCCGCATGCACGAGCGCCCGCTGCCGA
>JACOVL010000125.1 GCA_016177355.1 Betaproteobacteria bacterium
CGCGCGGCGACACCACGGTGGCGGACGCCTACCTCTCGCCCATCCTGCGGCGCTACGTGGAGCGCGTCGCGCGCGAGATGCCAGGGGTCAGGCTGATGTTCATGCAATCGAGCGGCGGCCTGACCGACGCGAAATTGCTCCAGGGCAAGGACAGCATCCTGTCCGGGCCCGCCGGCGGCGTGGTCGGCGCCGCGCGCACCGCGGCGGCGGCCGGATTCGACCGCATCATCGGCTTCGACATGGGCGGCACTTCCACCGATGTCTCGCATTACGCCGGCGCCTACGAGCGCGAATTCGAGACGCTGGTCGCCGGCGTGCGGCTGCGCGCGCCGATGATGGGCATCCACACGGTCGCCGCGGGCGGCGGCTCGATCCTCCACTTCGACGGCACGCGCTACCGCGTCGGGCCGGATTCGGCGGGGGCGGACCCCGGGCCGGCGAGCTACCGCAAGGGCGGGCCGCTGACGGTGACCGACGCCAACGTGATGCTCGGCAAGATCCAGCCCGGATATTTCCCGCGCGTTTTCGGCCCGGGCGGCAACGAGCCGCTCGATGCGGAAGCCGTGCGCGGGAAGTTTTCCACGCTGGCCGCCGAAATCCGCGCCGCGACGGGCGACGAGCGCAGCCCGGAGGCGGTCGCCGAAGGCTACGTCCGCATCGCGGTCGAGAACATGGCCAACGCCATCAAGAAAATCTCCGTGCAGCGCGGCCACGACGTCACCGGCTACACCCTCGCCTGCTTCGGCGGCGCGGCCGGGCAGCACGCCTGCCTCGTCGCCGACGCGCTCGCGATACCGCGCATCCACATCCATCCCTACGCCGGGGTGCTCTCCGCCTACGGCATGGGGCTCGCCGATATCACCGCGATGCGCGAGCGGGCCGTCGAGGCCCGGCTCGAGCCCGCACTCGTGCCCAGGCTCGAGGACGCGCTGCAGGAACTCGCGGAGACAGCGCGCGCGGAAGTCGCGGCACAGGGGGTGCCGGGGGGAAGCATCAGCGTCTCGCGGCGCGTCCACTTGCGCTACGAAGGCGCCGATACCGCGATCGTCGTCGGCTACGGCACGCCGGGAGAGATGCTGGAGCGCTTCGAGGCGGACTACCGGCTGCGCTTCAGCTTCCTGATGCCGGGCCACGCGCTGATCGTGGAGGCGGTGTCGGTGGAAGCCGTCGGGCATGGCGCTGCATCGCACGAGACGGCGGCGGATGCGCCCGCCCGCCGCGGCGGGCTCGCCCCCGCCGCCGCCGTGGAGATTTACAGCAGCGGCGCATCCCACCGCGCGGCCCTCTATCGCCGGGACGGGCTGCGCCCCGGCGACGTGATCGCCGGGCCCGCGATCATCGCCGAGGCGAATTCAACCACCGTCATCGAGCCGCAGTGGCGGGCGCAGGTAACACCCCTCAACCATCTCGTGCTGACCCGCAGCATGCCGCGGCCCGCGCGCACGGCCATCGGCACGCGCGCCGATCCTGTGATGCTGGAGATCTTCAACAATCTGTTCATGGCGGTCGCCGAGCAGATGGGCGTCACGCTCGCCAACACCGCCAGCTCGGTCAACATCAAGGAGCGGCTCGATTTCTCGTGCGCGCTGTTCGACGTGGCGGGCGGGCTGATCGCCAACGCGCCGCACCTGCCGGTGCACCTGGGCGCGATGGGCGAGAGCGTGCGCGTCGTCGCGCGCGAGAACGCGGGCAGCATCCGGCCCGGCAACGCGTACATGCTGAACAACCCCTACCACGGCGGCACGCACCTGCCGGACATCACGGTGATCACGCCGGTATTCGACGAGGCCGGCCGCGAGCTGCTGTTCTACGTCGCCTCCCGCGGCCACCACGCCGATATCGGCGGAGTGACGCCCGGCTCGATGCCGCCCGGCAGCCGCCACGTGGACGAGGAAGGCGTGCTGATAAACAACTTCCTGCTGGTCGAGGACGGCCGCCTGCGCGAGCGCGAGACGCGGGCGCTGCTCGGGGCCGCGCGCTACCCGGCGCGCAACCCGGACCAGAACCTGGCCGACCTGCGGGCGATGATCGCCGCGAACCAGAAGGGCGTGGTTGAGCTCGCGCGCATGGTCGCGCACTTCGGGCTCGGGACGGTGCGGGCCTACATGCAGCACGTGCAGGACAACGCCGAGGAGTCGGTGCGGCGCGTGATCGGCGTGCTGCGCGACGGGCAATTCAGCTACGAGATGGACAACGGCGCGGTAATCCACGTTAAAGTATTGATAAATAAAGAAAAAAGAAGTGCGATCATCGATTTCTCCGGCACTTCGGCGCAGCGCCCGGACAATTTCAACGCGCCGGCGGCGGTCACGATGGCGGCGGTGATCTACGTGTTTCGCACGCTGGTGGACGACGAGATCCCGTTGAACGCCGGTTGCCTGAAGCCGCTCGAGGTGATCATCCCCGAAGGCTGCATGTTGAACCCGCGCTACCCGGCGGCGGTCGTCGCCGGCAATGTCGAGACTTCGCAGTGCGTGACCGACGCGCTCTACGGCGCGCTCGGCGCGATGGGCGCCGCGCAGGGCACGATGAACAATTTCACCTTCGGCGACGAGCGCTATCAGTACTACGAGACGATCTGCGGCGGCTCGGGCGCCGGCGACGGCTTCGACGGCGCCGACTGCGTGCACACCCACATGACCAACACGCGGCTGACCGACCCCGAAGTGCTGGAGTGGCGCTTCCCGGTGCTGGTCGAGGAATTCGCGATCCGGCGCGGCAGCGGCGGCAGGGGAAAATGGCGCGGTGGCGACGGCGCCGTGCGGCGCGTGCGCTTCCTCGAGCCCATGACCGCGGCCATCCTCTCCGGCCACCGCCGCATCGCCCCCTACGGCATGGCCGGCGGCGCACCGGGCCGGGTCGGCAGGAACACCATCGTCACGCGGGAAGGCAATACGGTGGAACTCAAGGCCTGCGACCAGGCCGATCTCCGCGCGGGTGACGCCTTCGTCATCGAAACCCCCGGCGGCGGCGGCTACGGCGAAGCCGGAAAAACGTGACTGGTGAGGCGTGACTGGTACTGCGTGACTGTTGATGCGTGACCAATATCGCTTTATCAGTCACGCCGTATCAGTCACGTTTCATCAGTCACGATCTGTCAGTCACGCTTTTCGGGGTCTGGGCCGGGGTCGAGGCCGAGCAGGCGCAGGATCCAGGCAAGGATGAAACCCGCTGCGAGCGGCCACCAGTGCATCAGCGCGATCGCAAGGCCCGCCGACGCGGCATAGGTGATCCCGATCAGGAACAGGCCGTAATGCTTCGTCCGGTGGTACGCGAACAGCAGCGCGAGCGCCAGGAAAATGAAGCAGGTCCCGAATACGTAAACGATGTATTCCATGATGCTATGATTGTTGCAGAAACTCGGAAAAAATGTAA
>JACOVL010000137.1 GCA_016177355.1 Betaproteobacteria bacterium
ACCATCGCCAGGCGCTCCAGGCCGTAGGTAAGCTCGCCCAGCACCGGCTTGCAGTCGAGCCCGCCCGCCTGCTGGAAGTAGGTGAACTGGGTGATCTCCATGCCGTTCAGCCACACCTCCCACCCCAGCCCGGAGGCGCCGAGCGTCGGCGATTCCCAGTCGTCCTCGACGAAGCGGATGTCGTTTTTCCGCGGGTCTATGCCGAGCGCCTTCAGCGAGCCCAGGTAGATGTCCTGGAAATCGTCGGGCGAGGGCTTCATCACCACCTGGTACTGGTAGTAATGCTGCAGGCGGTTGGGGTTCTCGCCGTAGCGGCCGTCCTTCGGCCGGCGCGTGGGCTGCACGTAGGCGGCGTTCCACGGCTCGGGCCCGAGCGCGCGCAGGAACGTCGCGGTGTGGAACGTGCCCGCGCCCATCTCCATGTCGTACGGCTGCAGCAGCACGCAGCCGCGCCGGTCCCAGTACTGGTTCAGCTTCAGGATGATTCTCTGGAAGGTCAGCATCGTGGCGAAATTTTTCAATCGTCTCTGATGTGGGGGATTACAAGGGGGCATCGCCCCCTTGTTCCTCTGCTAACCCACGAATTCTACAGAGTTTTACGAGGTCGCGGAACGCGCTTCGCGGGACGCCGCCAGCGGGCGACGGCGAGAGCCGCGAGGCACAGCGCGAGCAGCGCGGTGTTGCCCCAGCGCACGTACGGCGTGGCGCCGCCGTAGCCCTGCACCGTGTGCGACACGACCGCAGTCGTGTACTCGGGCGCGGCCGCGACGACCTCGCCGCGCGCATCGATCACGGCGGTGACGCCGGTATTGGTCGCGCGCAACATGGCGCGCCCGGTTTCCAGCGCGCGCGCCTGTGAAATCTGCAGGTGCTGCCACGGCGCGAGCGAGCGCCCGAACCAGGCGACGTTGCTGACGTTGACGAGCAGCGTGGCCTGCGGCAGCTGGCGGATGATCTCCTCGCCGAACGCGTCCTCGTAGCAGATGTTGACCGCCACGCGCTGTCCCGCCACTTCCAGCGGCTGCTGCTCCTCGCCGCCGCGCGAAAAATCCTGCAGCGGGATCGCAAGCAC
The DNA here is from genome assembly GCA_016177355.1 of Betaproteobacteria bacterium. Lineage (GTDB taxonomy): Bacteria > Pseudomonadota > Gammaproteobacteria > Burkholderiales > SG8-41 > SG8-41. The sequence continues at coordinate 1,073 of JACOVL010000137.1, forward strand.
GCTCACGATCCAACCCAGCACCGGCCGCAGCGGGATGAATTCGCCGAACGGCACGAGGTGCGACTTGCGGTAGGTCTGGCTCGCCGCGGCGCCGTAGGAAATCACGCTGTTGTAGTACTCGCCGCCGGCCATGCGCTCCGGCACGCCCACCAGGATATCGCCGCCGTTCCCGCGCGCTCTCGCGGCAAGCTCTCCCAGGTAATCGGGCGGCACCTGGTCGAGGAACATCGGCAGTGCGGTCTCGGGCAGAACGACGAGGCGGCCCGAGGCGGCCCCGGCGAGCATGCGGTAGGCCTCCAGCGCCGCCCGTGCGCCTTCGCCGCTCCATTTGAAGTCCTGCGCGATGTTGCCCTGGAGCAGGCTCACCGTAACCGGCTCGCCGACGGGCGTGGTCCAGGCGATCTGCTTCAGGCCGGAGCCGCCCGCCCACAGGGCGAGAAGGATAATGGCTGGGGCGAGGGATGAGGGATGAGGGATGAGGGATGAGGAGGTTTCGGCTTTGTTGCTTTCTTTTTCCTCGACCCCGCGCCCTGCAATTTGCGCTCTGTCGGCCATGCGTAAGCCGAGCACGACGATGAGTCCAGCTGTGACCGCGGTGGCGAGCGTGACGCCGTAGATCCCCAGCACCGGCGCGTAGCCGGCGAGCGGGCTCAGCGGGACCTGGGAGTAGCCCGCGGCGAGCCAGGGAAAGCCGGTGAAGATCCAGCCGCGGACCCATTCGGACAGCGTCCAGATCGCCGGCACCGCCAGGGAGAGCTTGAGCGCGGGCGGCGCGTCGAAGCGGGCGCTGGCGTAGCCCGCGGCCGCGGGCAGGGCCGCGATGAACGCGCAGAACAGGAAAGTCGCGAGCATCGCCAGCGGGGCCGGCATTGCGCCGAAATCGTGCAGGCTCACGTAGACCCACGACACGCCGGACAGGAACAGCCCGAGCCCGTAGGCAAAGCCGACGAACGCGGCCGCGCGCGCATTCGCCGCGCGCTGCCACAGGTAAAACAGGAGCGCGAGCGCGGCTACCGGCAGCGGGAAGATGTAAAACGGCGCATGGCCCGCGACCGTGACCGCGCCGAGGACGAAGGCGATAGCGAGGGATGAGGGATGAGGAATGAGGGATGAAGAGTTGCCAGGTTCTCTGTTTTTTCCCTCCGCCCTCATCCCTCCGCCCTCATCCCTGTTTCTTTTTGGCGACCTGCAGCAGGTGCAGCCTGCGGCTGTCGGCGCGCAGCACCTTGAAGGTGAGGTTGTCGATACCGGCCTGCTCGCCGCGCTTGGGCACGCGCCCGAAGTGCGACATCACCAGCCCGCCGATGGTGTCGAATTCCCGGTCGCTGAAGCGCGTGCCGAACGCGGCGTTGAAATCCGCGATCTCGGTGAGCGCCTTGACGCGGTACTGCCCGCCCTTCTCGGGGACGATGTTGTCCTCGACGTCGTCGAAATCGTACTCGTCCTCGATGTCCCCGACGATCTGCTCGATCACGTCTTCTATCGTCAGCAGGCCGGCCGCGCCGCCGTACTCGTCCACCACGATCGCCATGTGGTTGCGGTTCTTGCGGAATTCCTTGAGCAGCACGTTGAGCGGCTTCGATTCCGGGATGAACACCGCCGGGCGCAGCATCTCGCGCACGTTGAATTCCTCCTCGCCGGCGTAGTGGCGCAGCAGGTCCTTGGCGAGGAGGATGCCGATCACGTCGTCCTTGTTCTCGCCGAACACGGGAAAGCGCGAGTGCCCGGTCTGGATCACCATCGGGATGAACTGGTCCGGCGACTCGTTGATGTCGATGACGTCCATCTGTGCGCGCGGGATCATGATGTCGCGCGCCTGCATCTCCGCGACCTGGAGCACGCCTTCGATCATCGCCAGCGCGTCCGCGTCGAGCAGGTTGCGGTCGTAGCAGGCGCGCAGCAGCTCGACCAGGGCCTCCCGGTCCCGGGGCTCGCGCGCGAGCCAGGCGCCGATGCGGTCGAGCAGCGAAGGCTTGGCGGGGGCGTTGTCAGCCATGGCCTTCCGCCTTCATCCCTGGTCCTTGTAGGGGTCGGGAAATCCGAGGCGCTTCACGATCCGCGATTCGCGCCGTTCCATCGCGCGCGCCTGCCGCCCGGTCCCGTGATCGTAGCCCTGCAGGTGCAGCACGCCGTGCACGGTGAGGTGCGCGTAATGCGCGGCCGCCTTCCTGCGCCGGGCGCGCGCTTCCCGCGCGATCACCGGCGCGCACAGCGCGAGATCGCCTTCCAGCCGCGGCGCCTCGCGCAGCACGAAGGTGAGCACGTTGGTCGGATAGTCCTTGCCGCGGTAACCCCGGTTCAGCGCGCGCGCCTCGGCCCCGCCGACGACGCGCACCGTGACGCGCGCGTCGCGCTCGAGCGCGGCGCGCACCCAGCGGCGGAACTGCGCGCGCGAGGGGAGGTTGCGCGCGTGGACGGCGTATTGCACGGCGA
>JACOVL010000126.1 GCA_016177355.1 Betaproteobacteria bacterium
CGGTGTGGATGACCTGTTTCGGCATGCTTCCCCCCTGTCCGGTGCGAGTGCGTATGATGGAACGCCACCGGCAGGATTTCAATTGCGTTTCCGTTATCGAAGCCAGGGGTTCAGAGGAAGCGCTGCGCGAGCCACCACGCGACGCCGGCGATGAACGCCGAGCACGGGATGGTGAAGAGCCACGCCCACACGATGCTGCCCGCCACCCCCCAGCGCACCGCCGAGAGTTTCTGCACCGAGCCCACGCCGACGATCGAACCGGTGATGGTATGCGTGGTGGATACCGGCACGCCGAGCCCGGTCGCGAGGAACAACGTCATCGCCCCGCTCATTGCCGCACAGAAACCGCTCACCGGCCTCAATTTGGTGATGCGCTGGCCCATGGTCTTGACGATGCGCCAGCCGCCGAACAGCGTGCCCAGGCCCATCGCGGCCTGGCATGCGATCACCACCCAGAACGGCAGCGCTTCCGCGGGCGTGATCACGCTGGCCGCCAGCAGCAGCATCCAGATGATGCCCATGGTCTTCTGCGCGTCGTTGCCGCCGTGCCCCAGGCTGTAGAGCGCCGCGGCGACGAACTGCAGCCCGCGGAACCAGCGGTCCACCTTGCGCGGCGTCGCGCGCACGCAGAGCCACGAGATCACGATCATCAGCGCCGCCGCGAGGGCGAAGCCGAGCGCCGGCGAGAGCACGATCGCCGCGGCGGTCTTGAGGAAACCGCTCGCGACCAGCGTGCCCACGCCGCCCTTCGTCACCGCCGCGCCGGCAAGCCCGCCGATCAGCGCGTGGGAAGAGGACGACGGGATGCCGTACCACCACGTGATGATGTTCCAGGCGATCGCGCCCACCAGCGCCCCGAAGACGACGTAATGATCCACGATCGCCGGATCGATGATGCCCTTGCCCACCGTGCTCGCCACGTGCAGGCCGAAAACCAGGAACGCGATGAAGTTGAAGAACGCGGCCCAGGCGACCGCCCATTGCGGCCTGAGCACGCCGGTCGAGACGATGGTCGCTATGGAATTCGCCGCGTCGTGGAAGCCGTTCATGAAATCGAACGCGAGCGCGACCAGGACCAGGAACGCCAGCATCTCGAAGGTCATGGGGAACCGCCCTGTCGTGTGTTGTTGTTCGTGCGGCTGCGCGGGGCGGCTCGCGCCCCGCTCCTCAGGAATTCTCCAGCACGATGCTTTCGATGATGTTGGCGACGTCCTCGCAGGCGTCGGTCACCGCCTCCAGCGTCTGGTAGATCGCGCGCAGTTTGATCAGCTGGCGCACGTCGGGTTCTTCGCGGAACAGCTTGGCCATCGCGGAGCGCATCACGTGGTCGGCCTCCGATTCCAGGCGGTCTATTTCGTGACAGACGCCGAGTATGGCCGCGGCGTTGTCCATGTTCGACAGCATTCCCACCGCGGACTTGACCTTCTCGGCGCACGTCACGCAGATATCGGCCAACGCCTTTTCCTCGGCGGTGACGACCCGGATATCGTAAATGAACATCAGCTGCGCCGCGTCCTCGATCAGGTCGAGGATGTCGTCCATCTTGGTGATGAGCTGGTGGATGTCGTTGCGGTCGAGCGGGGTGATGAAGGTCTTGTGCAGCAGCCCGATCGTGTCCTGGGTGATCTTGTCGGCGCGGTTCTCGATCGACTTGACGGTGTGGGCCCGGTGTTCGAGATCGTCGCCGCTGGCCACCAGCGCGGCGAGCTCGCGGCTGCCTTGCGCCACCAGCCCGGCGTGCTCGTTGAAAAGCTCGAAGAAGCGGCCCTCGCGCGGCATCAGTCTGCTGAACATATCAGGGTCCCCGTTGCGGCGGCCGTCGGTCCGGCCGCGCCGCTATTCTGCCAGAAGCCGCGCCGCGCCCGCGCCCGGCGCAATAAAAAAGGCCGGAACGGATCCGGCCCGGCCATGATGGTGGAGACGAGGAGGATCGAACTCCCGACCTTCGCATTGCGAACGCGACGCTCTCCCAGCTGAGCTACGTCCCCACTTTTCGAGAGGCGTGATTCTACAACGGCTTGTGGCGTAACGACAATTCCGGAAGCGGCGGTGCGTATATATAATAGCCGCATGGCCAAGGAAGCAGCGCCGCCGGTGGACATCCAACCGCCCTACGGCTACCAGGACATCGTTCCGCTCACCAAGCAGCACCGCGTGCTGCTGCCCGAAGCGCGGAAGCTCCCGCTCGTGTTCCGCAACCTCACCGCGCTGCCGCTCTCTTATACCGAATTCGCCGCGGCGTGCCGCGACTACCCGATCGCCTTCGTCAGCAGCGACGGCGGCAAGAGCTTCATCGCGATGGCGGTGCTGGGGCTGGAGAACCAGCAGAACCTGTTCGTGACGGCGGACGGCGGATGGGACGCCGGCGTCTATCTCCCGGCTTACGTGCGGCGCTACCCGTTCTGCATGACGCGGATCACGGTGAACGGGCAGGAGCAGGCGGAGCGCATCGCCTGCGTGGAAAAACGCGCGATCAACGACAAGGGCGACGCGCTCTACGACGCCAAGGGCGAGCCGCTGCCGGTGTGGGAAGAGCGGCGCAAGCTCCTGTTCGAATACGAAGCCGACCTCGTGCGCAGCGACGAGATGTCGCGCACGCTCTCTCAGTTGGGCCTGCTCGAGACCTTCACCATGCAGGCGGTTCCCAACCAGGGCGAGCCGCTCGCCATGACCGGAATGTACCGCGTCGCGGAACAGAAGCTCGGCGACCTTGCCCCGGAAAAACTGAAGGAACTCACGCAGAAGGGGATACTGGCGCGCGTCTACGCGCACCTGATCTCCCTCAACAATTTCGGCCGGCTGCTCGACCGCCGCGCCGGGCTCGCCAAACAGGCCGCCGGCGCGCCCGCCAGGGGCTCCAAGAAGCTGAATTAGGTCACGCGCGGCGCGGCCGATAGGCCCACAGCATGAGGGCAACGCCGGCGAGCACCATCGGCGCCGAGAGCCACTGCCCCATCGAGAACCCGCCCGCCAGCAGCCCGAGAAAACTGTCCGGCTCGCGCGTGAACTCCACCCCGAAACGCAGCACCCCGTAGCCGAGGAGAAAAAGCCCCGAGACCGCGCCGAGCGCGCGCGCGCGCGCCGAGAACCACCACAGGGCCGCGAACAGCACTACGCCCTCCAGCGCGAACTCGTAGAGCTGCGAGGGATGACGCGGCACGTTATCCACGTTCGGAAAGACCATCGCCCACGGCACGCCCGCGGGCCGTCCCCACAGTTCGGCGTTGATGAAGTTGCCGAGCCGGCCGGCCGCGAGCGCGAGCGGCACGAGCGGCGCGATGAAATCGGTGACGGCGAGCCAGTCCTGCCTGCGGCTTCGCGCGAACAACGCCATCGCGATCACCACGCCGAGAAAGCCGCCGTGGAACGACATGCCGCCTTCCCACACGTAGAGCATGCGCCACGGCTCGGCAGCATAATCGGCGAGCTTGTAGAAAGCCACGTACCCCAGGCGTCCGCCGACGATGGTGCCGAGGATGCCGTAGAACATCGCGTCGTCCAGGTCTTTCGCCGTCCACACGCCGCCGGGATGGGTCTTGATGCGATGCCGTCCGGCGATCCAGATCAGCGTGAAGCCGAGGAGATACATGAGCCCGTACCAGCGCACGGCGAGCGGGCCGAGGTGCAGTGCAACCGGGTCGAACTGGGGGTGGACCAGCATTCTGGAGCAATTCTGGGGGTACGGAGTGCGCTAAAATAGCACTCTCATTATAGCGCCCGCTCCCGGCGGCGCGCGCGCCGGCTGCCCGCATGCCCAATCGCCTCGCCTCCCAGACCTCGCCCTATCTCCAGCAGCATGCGGAGAATCCGGTGGACTGGTATCCCTGGGGTGAGGAAGCGCTCGGTCTCGCGCGCGCGAGCGACCGGCCGATACTGCTCTCGGTCGGCTATTCCGCCTGCCACTGGTGCCACGTGATGGCGCACGAGTCGTTCGAGGATCCCGAAGTGGCGGCGCAGATGAACCGCCACTTCGTCAACATCAAGGTGGATCGCGAGGAGCGGCCCGACCTCGACCAGATCTACCAGACCGCGCACACCATCCTCACGCAGAGGAGCGGCGGCTGGCCGCTCACGCTGTTCCTCGCGCCCGATGGCATGCCGTTCTTCGGCGGCACCTATTTTCCCAAGCACGGCCGCTACGGCATGCCCGGCTTCCTCGAGCTGCTGCCGAAGGTGGCCGAGGCTTATCGCGACCGGCGCGGGGACATCGCCCGCCAGAATGGCGCGCTGATCGAGGCGTTGCAGCGCACGCTGCCGGCGGCAGGGGCCGGGGGCGAGTTCAAACGCGCGCCGCTCGATGCGGCGGTGCGCGAGTTCGCCCAACTATTCGACGACGTCCACGGCGGCATCGGGCATGCGCCCAAGTTTCCGCACCCGTACGAGCTCGCGTTCTGCCTGCGGCGCCTCGCGCTGGATGGCGGCGAAACCGGCCTGGCGATCGCCCGGCTCACGCTGACCCGGATGGCGGAGGGCGGCCTCTACGAC
>JACOVL010000011.1 GCA_016177355.1 Betaproteobacteria bacterium
TGCTTGGAAATTCTCAATCCGTCCCAGATTTCGCGCGGGCTGAGGCTGCCCCGTGCCCGCAGCAACTGCAGCAATTGCTCCTGTTTCGGACGGAGCACCAGTTGAGGCCGGCCGCGGGATGCCGAGAACTGCTGGATGCGCTGCCAGACCCGCTCCAGCGTTTGCTGAAGCCCCTCCGCGCAGTATTCGAGCCAGGAAGTGAGGTCCTCGCCTTGCTGCCGCACCGCTTGCAACGCTGCGTAGTAGCGCGGCCGGTCCTCCCAGTAGAACTCGTCCACGGAAAAGATGTGGTGGGTATCGAATCCTCTCCCATAGAGATCCCATAGCGCCAGGGCGCGACCCGTCCGGCCGTTGCCATCCGCGAAAGGGTGTATGGCTTCGAACCGGTAGTGCACGATGGCCGAACTCAGCACGGGGGACAGGACTCGCGAGTCGCCATTCCACCATTCGAGGAAGTCGAACATCAGGCCTGAAACTTCTTCCGGCGGCGGCGGGAGGTAGGGCCCCACCCGTACCCGCATCGTCCGGTAACGGCCCGCCTCGCCCTGGTCCATCACTTCTCCGGCCATGATTGCGTGCAGGCGCAGCACGTCCTCGTGAGCGATCCGTTTCTTCGCCGCCTGCTTCTCGATGTGCCGGAGCGCCGCGAAGTAATTCACGACTTCCCGGCGCGCGCGGGCTGGCACCGACAGGGGTTGTCCTTCCTCGACGGCTCGCACCTGTTCCAGCGTAAGGGGATTGCCCTCGATCGCAGTGGACGAATGCGCGTTCCGGGCGCGCGTGTCCTTCTGCAAGGCGGGTATCCACGCTACCTGCACCGCCGCGCCCTGGATGCGCTCGCGCAACACCGCAATGGCCTCCACCCGCGCCAGCAGCGCGGGCGTGATCGTGAACTGCGGGCGGTAGCTCATGCGGCCGATACTACCCCGTGGGTCAAGTATCGGTCAAGTCATGGGTCAAGCGCCGGGGTCGCCTTTCATTGAAGTCTCAGCGCAGGAATTCCTTCTGCCACTTCTTGTAGGCCTCGCCGTTGACGAGCGCGTCCATTTCCTTCGCCGAGGCGATCTTGTCCTTGAGATCGGCGGGAGCGCCGCCGCCGTGGAGGTGCGCGTAGGTCTCGCGCAGCGCTTTCACCGCGGCGGCGACGGGTTGGTGTCCCTGCAACAGGATCCGCGCGCCTGCCGCAGCGCAGTCCTCATGCATAAGCGATGCGGGTGCCGATCCGACCATGATCGGCAGCCGGGTCGCCTCCCGGACCGCCCTTACCTGGTCCGCGGATTCCACGCCAGTAAGAAAAATCGCATCGACACCGCACGCCGCGTAGGCCTTGGCGCGCGCGACGGTGCGTGGGGTGTCCTCCACTTTCAGCGCCGCCGTGCGCCCGAGGATGATGGTCGAAGGGTCCTTGCGCGCGGCGACCGCGGCCTTGAGCTTCCCCACCATCTCGTTGACCGAGATCAGCTCGCCAGCGCCTTCGGGCTGCCCGAAGCGCGCGGGCAGCACCGTGTCCTCGATGCTCAGCGCCGAGACGCCGGCGTGCTCCAGCTCCTCCACCGTGCGCATGACGTTCAGCGCGTTGCCGTAGCCGTGGTCCGCGTCCACGATCAGGGAAAGCTCGCTCGCGCGCATGATGCGCCGGACCTGGTCGGCGAACTCGGTCAGCGTCAGCACGATGAGATCGGGCGCGGCGAGCGTCGTGTTCGACGCCACCGACCCCGCCAGCATGCCGATCTCGTAGCCGACGGATTCCGCGACGCGCGCCGACAGCGGATCGTACACGCTCGCCGGCGACAGGCACCGGGTCCCGGCGAATACCGCGCGCAGCCGCTTGCGCTGTTCAGTGTGGTTCACGCTTTCTCCTATGAAAGTAAATTAACCGCAGATAAACGCAGATACACGCGGATGAAATTCAAGAAACAGCAAACTATGTCTCATTCTTTGTCTTTATTTTGATTCTAGTTTTTTATCTGTGTTTATCTGCGTGTATCTGCGGTTTCAGATGGCAAGCATATCCATGAATTCATTGACCGGCATCGCCTCCAGCCGGCGCGCGTCGCCGCACGCCTTGAGGATCGCGTCGCGCTGCTTGGCCGCGAACACGCGCGCGACGTTTCTCTCGAACTTCGCCATCAGCGCCGGGACGCCTTCCTGGCGGCGCCGGCGGTGGCCGAGCGGGTACAACACTTCCGAGAGCGGACTTTTCGAGCCGTCCTTGAAATAAACCTGGACCGAGTTGGCGTTGGTGCGCTTGGCGGGATCGTGGTATTCCCTTTCGTACTGCCGGGACTCGGCCAGATGCATTTTCGCGCGCAGCTCGTCTATGCGCGGGTCGGCCGCGATGTGATCGTAATAATGTTCCGCCGTCAGGGTCCCGAAAATCATGCCGATCGCGATCATGTACTGCATGCAGTGATCGCGGTCGGCGAAGTTGTGCAAGGGCCCCGTCTTGTCGAGGATCACCATCGAGGAGTTGTGGCAGCGCACCTCGACGCGCTTGATGTCGTCCAGCCGGTCCTTCACCAGCGGATGCAGCTCGATCGCCGCCTCCACCGCGCTCTGGCCGTGAAAAGCCGTCGGGTAGGGAAGCTTGAACAGCACGTTCTCCATGACGTAGGCTCCGAACGGGCGCTGGAACCTGAAGGGCCTGCCCTTGAACAGCACGTCGTAGAAGCCCCAGGTCTTCGCCGTCAGCGCCGAGGGGCAGCCGATCTCCCCTTTCACCGCCATCAGCGCGAGCCGCACGCCGCGGCTCGCGGCGTCGCCCGCCGCCCACGACTTGCGCGGGCCGGTGTTGGGCTTGCGCCGGAACGCCGCCAGCGCGTGCCCGTCCAGCCACGCGTGGGACAGCGCGTTGATGACTTCCTCGCGCGTGCCGCCGAGCATCTTCGTCACCACCGGCGCGGTCGCGACCTTGACCAGTATCGTGTGGTCGAGGCCGCGCGCGGTAAAGCCGTTCTCGAGCGCGAGCCCGCCCATGATCTCGTAGGTCTTGACCGCCGCTTCGAGCACCTCGCGCACGAGCAGCGGCTTTTTTCCTTCCGCCGCGCGCGTGCGGGACAGCCAGTCCGCCACCGCGAGCAGGCCCGAGAACGTGTCGGAGGGATGGATCACGGTCGCGCCGTAGAACGCATCGTTGAAATCGAGCCAGCGGTTGAGCGCGCCGAGGTTGAACGCGGCGCGCTCGGGGTCGAGCACGTACGGCGTGCCGGGCACCCGCGCGCCGTTGGGAACGATCGTCCCCGGCACGAGCGGGCCGAGCAGGCTCGCGCAGCCGGGATAGGACAACGCCTCGAAGCCGCAGCCCAGGGTGTCGATCAGCGCGAGCCGCGCGGTCTCCCACGCGAGCGCGCTCTTCACCGGGTAGCGCTCGACGTAATCGGCGATTTGTACGAGGACCTTGTCGGGCGCGGGACGGACGTTCGTGGACAAGCTCATGATGTCTGTCTTGGCGTCGAAAAGCGGCAAGTATAGAGCAGATCAGGTCCCGCAATCCGCGCCGCGCTTCATCGCCGGGAGCCGTACAAAAAAACGCGCTTCCCGCAGGAAGCGCCCGTTACGTCCGGCCGCGGCGCTCGGCGCCGCAGCCGGCAAGCGCTTACCGCAGCGGGATGTTGCGCGCCTTGATCACCTTCGCGTATTTTTCGATGTCCTTCTGGAATTGATCGCGCAGCCCGTCCGGCGAGCTGCCGATGGGCTCCAGGCCTTCCCGCGCATAAAACGCCTTGATCTTGTCGTCATCCAGCGCCTGCTTGATGACCGCGCTCAGCCTGTTGACCGGCTCCGACGGGGTGCCTTTCGGGAAGAACATCGCGTACCAGTTGTTGATCTCCAGGCCGGGAACGAAAGCGTTGATCGGCGGAAGATCCGGCAAGGAACGATTCTTCCCCGGCGTCGTCACCGCAAGACAACGCACGCGCCCCGTCTTCAGGGCGGCCGAGGCGACCGGGCCCGTGGCGAACAGGAGGTCGATGTCGCCCGTCATCAACGCCTGTATCGACGGGCCGCCGCCCGTATAGGGAACGATCACCGTTTTGATCCCCGCCAGCTGCGCCAGCATCTCGGCGGCGAGATGGCTGGTGGTTCCGGGGGTATTGACGCCGCTATTGAGCCCTTGCGGAGTCTTCTTGGCGAGGGCGATCAACTCCGGCACCGATTTCGCGGGGACGCTGGGATGCACGCACAGCACGTTCGGCGCGTTGGACACCAAGGTGGACGGCAACAGGTCGCTGCGGGGATCGAACTTGAGCGTCTTGGAATAAAGGGTCGTGTTGACCGCCAGCGACGCCGTGGTAAACAGAAGCGTATGACCGTCCGCGGGCGAATTGATCACCAGCTCCGTGCCGATCATACCGCCCGCACCCGAGCGATTGTCGATCAGGAATCTCTGCCCGGTGAGCCGCTGCAGATTATCGGCGAGCAGCCGTCCCTGGATGTCGGTGCCGCCGCCGGTGCCGAACGGCACGATCACGCGCACCGCCTTGCTCGGCCAGCTCTGGGCAAATACGGTTCCTGCCGCGAGCAGCACCGCGCCGCCCAGGGCGGCGACTGCCGGCTTTATTGCGCCAATCATCTTCATGAAATCCTCCTCGTTATCGTATTATGAATCGTACCGTCTATGATTCCACGGGTTGGATGCGCCCGCAACCCGCGAAAAAAGACTTCCCCATCAACACGTTAGCAGGATGGTTTCGATCGCTCGGACCGGGCCGGCGGCTCAGCCGCGGTAGACCGGCTCGGGCTGGGTGAAAAACGAGTGCAGGATATGATAAACCATCAGGTAGTTGATCTGATGGAAGCTCGCGTGCGAGATGCCGGCCATCACCGCGAACTGCTTGTCGGGATTCGGCAGGCGCTTGAAGAATTCGGTGAGATCGTCGAATCCCGCGATGCCGTCGAACTGCCCGCGCATGATGAGGGTCGGTACCGTGATTTTCGCGGGATCCACGACCGGCAGCTTCGCGCACATGTCCACGTAGGTGCCGGTCGGCACCGAGTCGTCGAGTTTCAGGATCGTGTCGGCAAATGCCTCGATCACTTTTTCCTCGGCGCAGCCGGGATGATCGCGGTTGAAGATGCTGTGCACGAAAGCGCGGTCGATGGGGCGGCGGTTTTTCGACTGTAACTCGGGCAACTTCTCGCGCCGCTCGGCGAGCGTGGGGCTGCCCTCGCCGGTCCAGACGAAGGCATCGAGCGCGAGGCGCTTGACGCGGTCCGGGTGCCGCTGCGCGAACTGCGCCGCGCGCAGCGCCCCGGACGAGATGCCGTAGACGAGGAACCGCTTCACCCCGCGGGTCTTTATGATGTATTCGCTGGCCGCCGAGAGATCGTCCGTGCCGTTGGCGATGTCGCAGTTGATGGGGCGCTTCTTGTCGGAACGCCCGTAGCCTTCCATGTCCACGCACCAGGTATCGAAGCCGCGTTCGGCGAAGAAATCCATCGCCGACGAGTGCGGGCGCCCCGCCACCTGCAAGTCGAAGGTGGGCTGGGAGGCCATCGAAGACCCGTGCACGAACAGCACCGTGCCGCGCGCGGTCCGCGCGCCGGCCGCGGGTTTTTCCCACAGGAACAGCTTGACATCGCCTTTCCGGGTCCAGTGCTCGCGCCCGGTGATTGGTGTTGAGTTGGCTTTAGATTGATCCACGATGATCCCGTTGAAATGAAAACAAACGCGCAGTCTAGTACAGGGACTTGAGCGGCGTCAAATTGCCGTTTAATCTAGCGCGATGGACTTCAGGATCAGCGACGAGCAGCGCGCATTCGTGGACACCGTGCGGCGCGTCGTCCAGAAGGACTTCAAGACGCGGGCGATCCAGTATCTCGACGGCACCTGGCCGGCGGAGAACATGAAGCAGCTCGCCGGGATCGGCGTGCTCGGCATGGCGGTGCCGCAGCAGTACGGCGGCTCCGGCCTCGGCATCCTCGACACGGTGCTGGTGCTCGAGGAGATCAGCAAGGTGTGCTACGTCACCGCGATGGCGGCGCTCGGCGAGCTGGGCGTGCAGACGCGCATCATCTCGGCCTACGCCCCGGAGTCCATCAAGCGGCGCATCCTGCCGCGCGTCGCCGCCGGCGAAGCGATACTGGCGATCTGCATGACCGAGCCCGACGCCGGGACGGACGTCCCGAATTACAAGACCAACTGCGAGATCCGCGGCGACCGCGCGATATTGAACGGCGTGAAAACGCTGATCTCGCGCGCCGATATCGCGGAAATGTTCGTGGTGTTCACCCGCGTCAACCGGGCGCCGGGCGCGAAGGGCATCGGCTGCGTGCTGGTGCCGGGCGGCATCAAGGGACTCGCGGCCAAGGCGAGCTTCCACACCATGGGCGGCGAATTTCTGTGCGAGGTGGTGTTCGACAACGTCGAGCTGCCGCTGGAGCACCTGGTGATCCGCGACGACGGCATGAAGCGGCTGCTCTCGGCGTTCAACACCCAGCGCTGCCTCAACCCGTCCATCTGCCTGGGGCTCGCCGAGGGCGCGCTGGAGGAAGCGGTGCGCTACCTGCGCGAGCGCTCGGCGTTCGGCCGCAAGATCGGGGACTTCCAGGGCATGCGCTGGAAAGCCGCCGACATGTACACCGAGATCGAGGCTGCGCGCGGCCTGCTCTACCGCGCGGCGGTCAGCGGCGGCGAGTTTCCCGACCCCGCGCTCGCCGCGATGGCGAAGATCTACTGCAACGAGATGAGCATCCGTGTCACCTCCGAGGCGATCCAGGTCCACGGCGGCTACGGCTTCACCGATGAATTCCCGGTGTCGCGCTTCTTCCGCGGCGCGCGTTACGGCAGCCTCGGCGGCGGCACCACCGAGACGCTGCGCAACCTGGTGGGCAGGAAGCTGGTCGAGGAGATGGACCTCGCCACGGGTTGCTTGGGGATGGGGATGTACTAGCGCCGGTCAGTAAGTCGGCTTCGGCCGGAAGTACTTCTCGCGGTCTATGGATTTGATGGTGATGCTCTCGACGCGCGCGCCGCGCAGCACTTCGAGCGGGATGTCCACCCCCGCTTCCCCGCGGCCCCACAGCTTGCCGTAGAAATCAGCCTGCCCCTTGACCGGCTGGCCGCCAAGACCGACGATGACATCGCCCGTGCGGATGGCGGCGGCGTCGGCCGGCCCTTCGGGCGAGACCCGCGTCACGATCACGTTGCCCTGCACTTCCTGGGTGTTGATGCCGATCCATGGACGCGCGCGCCCCGAAGCCTTGCCGGTGGCGATCAGATCGCCCAGCATGGGCTTCAGCAGGTCTATCGGCACGAACATGTTGCCCGGGACCTGGCGCCCGCCCGCGCCGCCCATCGCATCGCCCACCACCAGCGAGCCGATACCGAGCAGCTTGCCCTCCTTGTTGAGCAGCGCCGCGCCGCTCCAGTTGACCGTCGCCGGGGCGGTGTAGATCGCCTCGTCGAGCAGGTATTCCCAGTAACCGACGAACGGCCGGCGCGACACGACATATGCCGGCGCCACGCCGTCGAACCCCACGATCAGTACCAGTTCCCGCTCGGGAACGCTGGACGACTGGCCGAACTGGACCGGCTTGACCGGCAGCGGGCGCAGCGCCCGCAACAGCCCGAAGCCGGTGGCGTTGTCGTAGGCGACCGTGGTGGCGGGAAACACGCGCCCGTCGGTGGTGGAGAGCTCGATGGTTTCCGCTTCCATGATGAGATAGCCGATGGTGAGCACCAGGCCTTCGGAGTCAATCACCACCCCGCTGCCCTCGCGCTGGGGCCCGAGCGTTCTCAAGGAGCGCGCGTTGGAGACCGCCTTGGCCCGCACCTTGACGACGGAGAGCGCGTCAACAGTGAGTTCCGGGCGTGAGCGCGCCGCCGGGGGCGCCGGCTGCGCCGGGTCCTGCGCCGGCAGCGGCATGCCGGAGATCGCCAGCAGCAGGCCGCAGGTCCATGCCGCCGCCGCGCCCGGCCGCCGCCGTCCTTGCAGCCCCAAACCCCGATCACCTGTCATGCGTCGTCCTCCGGGCAATAGGTGCATATCCTATTCCCAAACGGCGTGTTTGGTAACAGGTGGCGGCGAAAAATTCCAGCGCCGCCGGACGGGTTACAATCGCCGCTTCCGGAACGTGGACCGGCAGTCGAACCCGACGGGAGAAAAATGGAACTGGGACTGAAAGGCAAGGTCGCCGCGATCACCGGCGCCACCGAAGGCATCGGACGAGCTACCGCGCAAAAGCTCGCGCGCGAAGGCGCCAGCGTGGCGATCTGCGCGCGCCATGCCGACAAGGTGCAGCAGGCCGCGGACGAGATCGCGAAGCTCGGCGCCGAGGCGCTGGGCGTCGCGGCCGACGTGAGCAAGACGGAGGACGTCGAGCGCTTCATCAACACCGTCATCCGGCGCTTCGGCCGGATAGACATCCTGGTCAACAACGCGGGCACCTCGATGGCGAGGGCGTTCGACGCCGTTTCCGACCGGGACTGGCAGGCCGACATGGACCTCAAGCTGTTCGGCGCGATCCGCTGCGCGCGGCTCGCCATCCCGCAGATGAAAAAACAGGGCGGCGGGCGCATCATCAACATCACCACCGTCGGCGGCAAGCAGCCCGGCGCGAACTCGATGCCGACCACGATCACCCGCGCCGCCGGGCTGGCCCTCACCAAGGCCCTGTCGAAGGAGCTCGCCGCGCACAACATCCTGGTCAACACGGTGTGCATCGGCAAGATCAAGTCGGGACAGCACGAGCGGCGCTACGTGAAGGACGGCATCAGCGCGGACGAGTACTACGGGCGCGTCGCCAGGGACATCCCGATGAAGCGGGTGGGCGAAGCCGAGGAAGTCGCCAACGTGATCGCGTTTCTCGCCTCGGATGCCGCGAGCTACGTCACCGGCAGCAGCCTCAACCTCGACGGCGGGATCTCGGGCGTCTTATAGAGTACGGCGGTGGACGCCCTACATTAGTTCAGTTAAACTAACCCGACTACACGAGGTCGGGATATGGATACCGTAAACATCCACGAGGCGAAGACTCACCTGTCGCGGTTGGTCGAGGAAGTGGCCGGAGGCGTGGAAATCGTGATCGCGAAGAACGGCGTGCCGCGTGCCAGGCTCGTGCCCCTGGGCGGCGTCCGTCCGCTCAAGTTCGGCGTGCTGAAGGGAAAGATCCGTTATCCGCGCGACTTCGACGCGCCGTTGCCCGGCGAGGTTCTCGCGCTGTTCGAGGGCCGTCGCCGGAAATGAGGCTGCTCCTCGATACGCACATTTTTCTCTGGACGCTTGACGATTCGCCCGGGCTCTCGCGGCAGGCACGGGAGATCATGACCGCGCCCGGCGCCGAGTGCTTCGTTTCAGCGGTGAGCTTCTGGGAGATTGCGATCAAGGCGAGCCTGCGCCGGAGGGAATTCCGCGTTGATGCCCGCAGGCTGGTCGCGGGCGCCCGAGCCGCCGGGTTGAAACTTCTGGCCTTTCAGCCCGAGCATGCGGTGCGGGTTGCGCGGCTGCCCGCGCACCACTCCGACCCATTCGACCGGGCGCTTGTCGCGCAGGCACTCACCGAGCCGCTGACCCTGCTCACGCAGGACGCGGCACTTGCGCCCTATGGCAGGAACGTGATGGTGCTGTAGAGTGGACTCGAACCACCGACCTACTGATTACGAATCAGTTGCTCTACCAACTGAGCTACTACAGCGTTCCCACGCGGTGCGGGCCGGAATTATACCGCCGAACGAACACGGACGATGATGGTCCGCGTCTAACTTTCGGAAATTCATGGGCTTGCAACGCCTGTCCGCCGCCGAGTCCGAGCCGAATAGCCGTGTCCAAGGTGCTGGATCGAACGCCGGTCGGCATCATCCGTGCACTTTGTCACGCGACCGGCCGCGCCCGGTACCCACTCCCGCCTTTCGTTCCTGGTTTTGCGCCGTCCATCGGCTGTCGCTGGCGGCCCGGGCGGGGCCCGCCCAGAATGCCGGTGTCGCAATCAGAAGGACTCCAGGGGATCACATGGAAAAAAAGAACGGGGGTTTCACGCTGATCGAGTTGATGATAGTAGTGGTGATCGTCGGGATACTGGCGTCGGTGGCGGTCCCCGCGTACACCGACTACGTGCGGCGCGGCAAGATCACCGAGGCGACGACCAATCTGGCGGCCCTGCGGGTGCGCATGGAGCAATTCTTCCAGGACAATCGCACCTACGTCGGCGGCCCCTGCGCGCCCGGGGCGGCCGACGCCAAGTACTTCACCTACGCCTGCAATCCGGCGGCGACCGCGACCACGTTTACGATCGTGGCCACCGGCGTCGGAGACCTGGCCACTTTCAGCTACACGGTCAACGAAGCCAACGCCAAATCGTCCACCATCACCGCCGCCGGCTGGACCGGGAACGCCACCTGCTGGGCGCGCAAGAAGGACGGCAGTTGCTGATGGCCCCGAGGAATGCCATGGGGTTCACTTTGATCGAGCTGATGGTCGGCATCGCGATCGTCGGCATCCTGATCATGATCGCCCTGCCGAATTTCACGATCTGGATCCAGAACACCCAGATCCGCGCCGGCGCGGAGGGGATCCTGAGCGGCCTGCAGCTCGCGCGCACGGAGGCGGTGCGCCGCAACGTCAGCGTGCAGCTCGTGCTCGGCAACCAAACCGGGTGGACGGTGAGCCTCCCCAGCACCGCCGAGACGATCCAGTCCCGCACTGAGCTGGAAGGGTCCAAGAACGCGACCGCCACCGTGACGCCGGGCGGGGCCAACACCGTCACTTTCAACGGCCTGGGCCGCGTGGTCGGCAACGCCGACGCCTCGCCCTCGATCACCCAAATTGATGTGGATACGGCCGCGCTCGCCGCGGCCGACAGCCGCGAGTTGAGGATCGTCGTGGGCGGCGGCGGCAACATACGCTTGTGCGATCCGCAGGTCGCCGCGGGCGATCCGCGCGCCTGCTGAGGACGGGAATATGGGCATCCGCAACTCGAAGACCGCGCAACAGGGCGTCATGCTGCTGGAAGCCCTGATCGGGATACTCATTTTCTCGACCGGGATTCTGGCGCTGATCGGCATGCAGGCGCTCTCGATCAGCTTCATGTCGGACGCGAAATACCGCTCCGACGCGAGCTTTCTCGCCAACGAAATCGTCAGCATGATGTGGGTGGACCGGACAAATCTGGCGAACTACGCCTACCCGGGCGGGACCGCGCCGGCGCTCGCCGCCTGGATCGCCAAGGTCAACGACGGCCGCCTGCCGGGGAGCGATACCAACGCGCCGACGATCGTGACGAACGTCTTGACCGGAGAGGTGACGGTCACCATCCGCTGGCAGCCGCCCGGCTCCGGCACGGTGCGCAAGTACGACTCCATGGCGCTGATCACCAACCCGTAAGGCCGGCCGCCATGACCCCGCGAAACGGAAATCCCCGCCCGCGCCCGCCGGGCTTCTCCATCGTCGAGCTCATGGTCGCGGCGCTGATCGGCCTGATCGGCTCGATCGTGATCTTCCAGGTGTTCGCCGTGTCCGAGGGCCAGAAACGCACCACCGTGAGCGGCGGCGACGCGCAGCAGAGCGGCGTGCATTCCCTGTTCACGGTCGAACGCGACGCGCGCATGGCGGGTTACGGCATCAACATTGCCGCACTGCTCGGCTGCACCATCGTCGCGTACAACGCCACCCGGACGCCCACGAATTTCTCCTTCAAGATGGTGCCGCTCGAAATCATCGACGGCGCCGGCGGGGCGCCGGACAGCATTTCGTTCATGTTCGGTGACTCCGACCTGTTGATGGCGCCGGCGAAGATCACGCAGACCATGCCCTCGCCCGCGGCGACGTACAAGGTTGACAACCGCTACGGATTCGTCGAAGGCGATCTCGTGATCGCGGCCGAACTCGGAAAAAACTGCACCCTGGCGCAGGTGACGGGCGTTCCCGGCACGCCCGGGCAGACCGACAACGTGCTGCACAACTCCGGCAACTACACCAACGCGCAGGGAGCCAACGTGCCGGCAAACTACAACCCGCCGGGCGGCCTTGGCATCACGTATACGGCGTGGGACAACACGACCAACACCGGCGGCAGGCTCTACAACCTCGGCGCCGCTCCCGCGGTCGTTACCTACTCCATAGACGCGCCGAGCTCGAAGCTCGTGTACCTGAACTCGCTGAGCGCCGCCACGCCCACCCCCATCGTTGACGACATCATCCAGCTCCAGGCGCTGTACGGCAAGGACACGGACGCCGACGGCGACGTGGATGCCTGGGATGTAATCCCGCCGGTCACCGCGGCCCAATGGTCGAGCATCATCGCCCTCCGCGTCGCGGTGGTCGCCCGCAGCGCGTTGCCCGAGCGGCCGAACCCGGCCACCGGCGTGTGCGACATCACGACCGTGCAGCCGGCGTGGGCCGGCGGGACGCTCGTGATCAATACCGATCCCAACTGGCAATGCTATCGCTACCGCGCCTACGAAACCGTGGTGCCTCTCCGCAACCTCATCTGGAAACCGGAATGATGAATACCCGCGCCCCGTCCGCAATTCCGCCGCGGCAGCAACAGCGCGGCGTCGTGCTGTTCATCGCGCTGATCGTGCTGGTGGCGATGTCGCTCGCGGGCATCGCCATGATCCGCTCCGTGGACACGACGCTGGGGGTCGCCGGCAACATGGCGTTCAAGCAGGCCACCATCCAGGGCAGCGACCGGGGGGTGAAGGCCGGTTACGACTGGCTGGTCGCCAACAGCGCCGGCGCCACCCTGCAAAACAGCAACGAGCCCGTGGGCTATTTCTCCAACCGGCCCGCGGTGGAGCCCAACTGGTTCGACCTGGCGAGCTGGGCCGAGTCGACCTGCATCAACGGCTGCGGCGAGGATGCGGCCGGCAACACCATCCGCTACATGATCCATCGCATGTGCACCGAGCCGAACACGCCGTACAACGGCACCAACGCCGGCGTCGCCAACCAGTGCGCGTTGAGCTATCCCGCTGTGGGAGGCAGCACGGGCGGTAGCATGACCGTGGGCGCGTCCCAGTTCGAGGGCATCCCGCAGTTGTATTACCGCATCACCACGCGCGTGGACGGCCCGCGCAACACGGTGAGCGTGATCCAGGTTTCCGTCCTGATCCAGGTGTGACGGGTCGCCGGCCCTTATCAAGGAGCGCGAACATGAAATCTCCCTTTTCCCGCAAGATGCTGGTGGCGACGATCGCGGCCTGCGGGCTGGCGGCGGTTCTCCCGCAGCCGGCGCGCGCCGAGCTCGCCGACCTCGCCGACGTGCCGCTCGCGAACTCGCCGTCGGACGCGGTGCTGCCCAATCTCATGTACATCCTCGACGACTCCGGCAGCATGTCGTGGGACTTCATGCCCGACAACATACACTCCGGCCCGGGGGCGGGGCCGGGGGGGACCAGGTTCAACTGCAAGTCCTGCTCGACCTCGTCGGCTTGCTCGACCGCGGCGGTGACGTGCTCCAATTCCCCCGCGAGCGGAAACGGCAAGTCCACGTTCGGCGAGCCGCCGTATTTCACCGCGCAGTTCAACCAGATCTACTACAACCCCGACATCAGCTACGCCCCCGGCATAGGCTCGACGGGGTTGAGCCTCGGCGCCTCCACGCCGACGGCCGCGAAAGACGATACCTACCTCAATCCGGGAACGGTGAAGGACCTGACGACCACCTACCCGGACATTTATTACTGCAACGACACCGTTACCGCGGGCACGTTTCCTGTCGATCGCACGAATACGGCCAAATGCAGGCGTAACGGCATCAATAACGTCGCGGCCGCCCCGAACAACTACTTCCTGTACTGGAAAAACGTCACCACCGGCGGCTCGGACGGAGGCTATCCGAACCACGGGGGCGGCACGGCCGCGAACGCTTTCCAGTTCCGGTTCGTGAACAACGGCGGCGCCCCGTACTATTTCAGGATCGCGCCGCACGAATACTGCAGCGACGTCAACCTCGTCAACTGCCAGCTTGCCACCGCCGCCGGCGCGGCACCCGACGCCGCCAACGTCATCCCGGCGCCGGTCCGGTATTGCAAGACGTCCGCGCTCGCGGCCCAGACCACGGCCGTGTCCGGCAACACGGCGGGCACGCCGCAATGCCGCAAGAAGTTCGACTCGACCTACCTGTTCCCGCGCTACGGCCGTTTCTTCCGGACGGACATCGCGCCCGCGACGCTGACCTATCCGTTGAGCCCGACCGCGGTGCGCCCGGATTGCACCACCAGTCCCGGCGTCTCCTGCACCTACGTGGAGGAGCTGCAGAACTTCGCCAACTGGTACAGCTATTACCGCACCCGCATGATGATGATGAAGTCCGCCACCGGGCGCGCGTTCCTTTCGATTGACGACCGCTACCGCGTCGGCTTCATCACCATCAATCCCGGCAGCCCGGTGGTGGCGGCCCGCTACCTGCCGCTCGCCACGTTCAATGCGACGCAGAAGAGCGATTTCTACACCAAGCTCTACGGGACCGGCTTCAACGGCGGCACGCCGCTGCGCCAGGCGCTGGCCCGCGTCGGCCGGCATTACGCCGGGGTCACCAGCGGCATCAACAGCGGCATGCCGACGGACCCGATCACGTACTCCTGCCAGCAGAATTTCTCGCTGCTGACGACCGACGGCTACTACAACGACAGCTCCACCGCCGCCGCGGACACGGGCAGCGGCACGGTCGGCAACCAGGACAACTTGAACCAGACGGTAGACCCGAAATTCTCGAGTCGCGCGAGCGGGACCTACGACGGCGCGCTCGCGGGCGCCAGCAACACGCTCGCGGACGTCGCGATGTACTACTACAAGACCGACCTGCGCACGACCGGGGCGGCCACCATCACCACCAACAACGTCCCGACCACCGACAAGGACATCGCCACCCACCAGCACATGGTGACCTTCACGCTGGGGCTCGGCCTGCAGGGCCTGATGGACTACAGGGCGGACTACGAGTCGAGCCCGGGCGATTTCGCCAATATCAAGGCCGGCACCACCGGCGCCTGCTCGTGGACGGCCACGAACGCCGCCTGCAACTGGCCGGTGCCCGCGGCCAGCTCCCCGACCTCGCTCGACGACCTGTGGCACGCCGCGGTCAACGGGCGGGGGACCTTCTACAGTGCCGCCGACCCGAACACGCTCGCCGACGGCCTCGCCGGCGCGCTCACGGCGCTGAAGGTGCAGACGGCGGCGGCCTCGGCTTCGGCGACCAGCAGCCCGAACATCACCGAGACCGACAACTTCATCTACAGCTCCACGTTCCGCACCGTGAAGTGGGACGGCGAGATCGTGGCGCAGCAGATAGACACCACCACCGGCAACGTGCTGCCGGCGATCGTCTGGTCGGCGCAGGCATTGCTGGACGCCAAGGTCGCCCCCACCTCGGACACCCGGCTGATCCACCGCTTCGATTTCGGCGCGGCGACCAAGCTCAAGGATTTCAACTGGGCCACCCTGTCCGCCATCCCGAGCGGCGGCATCGCGGCGGAGCAGCCGTACTTCGAGAACAAGTGCACGGCGCTCTCGCAGTGCCCGCTGTTGAACGGCGGCCAGCAGAACTCGGCCAACAACGGCCCGAACATGGTCGGTTTCCTGCGCGGCCAGACCCAGCTCGAGGGCACGGTCTACCGCGACCGCGAGCACGTGCTGGGCGACCCGGTCAACGCGACGCCCGCGTTCATGAAGGTCCCGCGCTTCAGCTTCACGGACGCCGTCACCCCGGCCTACGCGAGCTTCAAGACGGCGAACGCCGCGCGCCAGGCGACGCTCTTCATCGCCGCCAACGACGGCATGCTGCACGCCTTCAACGGCGACACCGGACAGGAGATGTGGGCCTACGTCCCGCGCATCGTGTTCCCGCGGCTGCACAAGCTCGCCACCGACAACTGGGATGTCAGGCACGAGTACTTCGTGGACGGCTCGCCCCAGCTCATGGACGTGTTCGACAGCGGCGCCGGCGCCTGGAAGACGATCCTCGTCGGCGGGCTCGCCAAGGGCGGGCGCGGCTTCTTCGCGCTCGACGTCACCGACCCCGCCAGTCCCAAGGGCCTGTGGGAGATCTGCTCGGACCCCACCCTGTGCCTGATCAGCGACCCCGACATCGGTTTCAGCTTCGGCAATCCGGTGATCACCAAGCGCGCGAGCGACGGCCGGTGGGTCGCGCTCGTTACTTCCGGCATCAACAACGTCACGCCCGGCACCGGCCGGGGATTCTTCTACGTGCTGGATGCCCTCACCGGCGCGATACTGCGCAAGGTGGACACCGGCGCGGGCGACGCGACGACGCCGAGCGGCTTCTCCAAGATCAGCGCCTTCGCCAACAGCTTCAACACGGACAACACGGCGACCTTCGTCTACGGCGGCGACCTCCTCGGCAACCTCTGGCGCTTCGACATGAGCGTGGACCCGCCCGCCGTGCTCAAGCTCGCCGAGCTGAAGGACGGGTCCGCCCCGCCCAAGCCGCAGTCCATCACGACGCGGCCGGAGCTCGGCGTGATCAACAGCAACCGGGTCGTTTTCGTCGGCACCGGCCGCTACCTGGGCGAGGACGATCTGGCCGACCCGGCGACGCTCGGCCTGCAATGGGCCTACACTCAGTCGTTCTACGCGATCAAGGACAAGGGGGTGAGCTACGGGAACTTCCGCGCCTCGAGCCCCGGCCCGGTGCAGCAGACGATCATAGAGCAGGCCGGCGGCATCACGCGGACCACCAGCAACAACACGGTGGACTGGAACCTGAAGGACGGCTGGTACGTGGACTTCAACCCGGGCAACGCCTCCCCCGGCGAGCGCGTCAACCTCGATTCCCAGTTGATCCTGGGCACGTTGGCGGTCGTGACCAACGTCCCCAACAACAACGCCTGCACCGTCGGCGGCGACAGCTGGCTCTACCAGCTCGGCTACGACCAGGGCACCTACATCCCTTCCGCCCCCGGGCAGACAGCCGGCAGCAAGTTTACCGGCAAGATCACCGTGGGCATGGTGGTCGTCCGGCTGCCGAGCGGCGTGTTCAAGGGTGTGGCCACCGGCGCGACCGGGGAGAAGCTGCCGGTCGGCATCAACATCGGCGGCACTGATGCGCCACGCACGCAAGTTCGCGCTGCTCTTCGCCGCCGGCATCTGCGCGGCGGCCGCGCCGTGGCCCGCGCCGGCGCAGCAGAAGCCTCCGGCGGAGAAACCCGCGGCGGGGAAGTCCGCGCAGCCGCCCGGCACTTACTACGACCAATACGAGCCGAGCCGGCGCCAGCGGCTGCGCCGCGAAAGCTGCACGCGCAACGAGGACGAGAGCGGCGCCTTCTGCGTCAAGCGCTGCGACACGGGTTATCGCCTGGTGCCCGGAGCCAACCCGCCGCGCTGCCGCAGCATCAAGCCGCTGCCGCCCGGCCAGAAACCCGGACCGGTCCGCAAGCAGGTGTCGGAACCCTACAAGCCGCTCGAGCCGCCGCCTCCGGGCAAACAACCACCTCCGGTGTACGACAAGTAAAGTTGTCAGTCGGGGCGCGTTGCCGCGCCGAGCGCGCGCGGCAGCGAGAAGGTGACCCGCTCCTCGATGCCTTCGAGCGGGGTGACGCGTTCGGCGCCGAGCGTTCTCAGCCGCGCGACCACTTCCTGGACCAGCACTTCGGGGGCGGAGGCACCGGCGGTCACGCCGACCACCCGCCTCGCTGCCACCCATTCGGGCCTGAGTTCCGAGGCATTGTCCACCATGTAGGCGGCGACCCCCTGGTTCCGGGCCACCTCGCGCAGTCGGTTGGAGTTCGAGCTGTTGGGCGAGCCCACCACGATCACCACGTCGCACTGCCGCGCCAGCACCTTGACCGCGTCCTGGCGGTTCTGCGTCGCGTAGCAGATGTCGTCCTTCCTGGGGCCGGCAATACCGGGAAAGCGCCGGCGCAGCGCGTCTATGGTCTGTTGCGCGTCGTCCACCGACAGCGTGGTCTGGGTGACGAACGCGAGGTTGTGCTCGTCCCTGACCTTGAGCCTGGCAATATCCTCCGGCCGCTCCACCAGGTACATGCCCCCTTCGCTCTGGCCCATGGTGCCTTCGACCTCGGGATGGCCGCGGTGGCCGATCATGACGATCTCGCGGCCGTGCTCGCGCATCTTCGCCACTTCCGTGTGCACCTTGGTCACCAGCGGGCAGGTCGCGTCGAACACTTTGAGCTTCCGCGCTTCGGCGTCGCGCCGCACCGCCTGCGACACGCCGTGCGCGCTGAAGATCACGGTCGCGCCCTCCGGCACCGCGGCGAGGTCTTCAACGAACACCGCGCCCTTATCCTTCAGGTCCTGGACCACGGACTTGTTGTGCACCACCTCGTGGCGCACGTAGATCGGCGCGCCGTGGAGCGCGAGCGCGCGCTCGACGATCTCGATCGCGCGGTCCACGCCGGCGCAGAAGCCGCGGGGCTTGGCGAGCAGGACTTCCACGTTGAAATTATACAACGATCAGGGCAACCGCCGATGAACGCAGATAAGATCAAAAAAACTCTGTGTCCCGTGGCCGTTGGTACTCGATTTTCATCGGCGTTTATCGGCGTTTATCTGCGGCTCAATGGTTCGGGTCTTCTGCGGCTGCAGCGCGTCCCAAACGAGCAGCGCCGCGCCGCAGGTGATGGCGGAATCGGCGACGTTGAACGCCGGCCAGTGCCAGCCGAACGCGTGGACATCGAGAAAGTCCACGACCGCGCCGAACAATACGCGATCCACCACGTTGCCGACCGCGCCGGCGAGCACCAGCGCCAGCGCCAGGGAAAACAGCGTCTGGCGCGGATACCGGTTCAGCAGCCAGACGATCCACGCGGAAGCGGCGATCGCGATCGCGATGAACATCCACCTCTGCCAGCCCGCGGCGTCCGAGAGGAAACTGAAGGCGGCGCCCGGGTTGTACACCAGCACCAGGTTGAGGAACGGCGTCACCGCGACGGCTTTCCCGGCGGCGAGGCCCTGGACGACGGCGTACTTGGTCATCTGATCGACGGCTACGATCAGCGCCGAAAGCGAGAGCCACTTCGCCATGTCAGGCGTAGCTCCGCGGCTCGCCGGCGCCGTACAGGTTGGCGACGCAGCGCCCGCACAAGCCGGGATGCTCGCGGTTCGCGCCGGTGTCGGCGCGGTAGTGCCAGCAGCGTTCGCATTTCCTGTGAGCGCTCGGCTCCACCTCCACACCGAGACCGGCGCCCTTGCGTTCATGTACCGTGGCGCGCGAAGTGATGAAAACGAATTTCAGGTCATCCCCCGGGCGCATCAAGGATTCGTATGGTTTATCGTCAGCATAAATATCAAGCTCCGCCTGCAAGGAAGAGCCGATAAGGCCCCGTGCCCGCTTTTCCTCGATCTGCTTATTCGCGATCTCCCTTGCCTGACGGATATCTCCCCAGCTGTCGATCACGGATCGATCCATGCGCGACACCGGGAGCGCGTACCACTCCTCCTCGAAGATGCAGCGCTCTGAATTCCGGTTAAGGACTTCCCAGGCCTCCTCGGCGGTAAAACTGAGAACGGGCGCCATCAATCGAAGCAGGCAATTGGTGATATGCCACAATGCGTTCTGCGCGGACCGGCGCGATCTGGAATTCTCCGGGGTGGTGTACAGCCGGTCTTTCAGGATATCGAGGTAAAACCCGCCAAGATCCTCCGAGCAGAAGTTGACGAATCTTTTGACGACCAGATGAAATTCATAGCGTTCGTATTCATTCTTCGACTTTTCCTGCAGATCCCGCACGAGTTCCAGGGCATAGCGATCAATCTCCAGCCACTCGTCCACCGGCAGCCGGTGGCGCGCGAGATCGAAGTCGGCGAGGTTGGCGAGCAGGAAGCGCAACGTGTTGCGGATGCGGCGGTACGACTCGACCACGCGCTTCAGGATCTCCCTGGAGATCGACAGCTCGCCCGAGTAATCGGTCGCGGCCACCCACAGCCGCAGGATGTCGGCGCCGAGCTCGTCGGCGACCTCCTGCGGCGCGATGACGTTGCCCTTCGACTTGCTCATCTTGCGGCCCGAGCCGTCCACCACGAAGCCGTGCGTCAGCAATCCCCGGTACGGCGGCGCGCCGTCCATCATGCAGGCGACGAGGAGCGAGGAATGGAACCAGCCGCGGTGCTGGTCCGAGCCCTCTAGATAGAGGTCGGCGGGAAAGGCGGACTCGGACCGGTGCGAGCCGCGCAGCACCGTGTGGTGCGTCGAGCCGGAGTCGAACCAGACGTCGAGCGTGTCCTTCACCTTCTCGTAGCGCGCCGCGTCCGGGCCGAGCAGCTCCCCGGCTTCCAGCGACTGCCAGGCCTCGATGCCGCCGCTCTCCACGCGCCTGGCGACCTGCTCCAGCAGATCGAGCGCGCGCGGGTGCAGCTCCCCCGTCTCCTTGTGGATGAAGAACGGCATCGGCACGCCCCACTGGCGCTGGCGCGACAGCGTCCAGTCCGGGCGGCTGGCGATCATCCCGTGCAGCCGCGCCTGGCCCCAGGCGGGGAAAAACTGCGTGGCCGCGACGCCACGCAGCGCGGTCGCGCGGAGCCTCTCCGCCGGCTTCGCGCCCTGGTAGCCGGGCACCGCATCCATCCCCGCGAACCATTGCACGGTGGCGCGCAGGATCACCGGCGTCTTGTGCCGCCAGCAATGCATGTAGCTGTGCACGTGGTCCGCCTTCGCGAACAGCGCGCCGCGTTCCGCCAGCGTCTTCACGATCTTCGGGTTGGCCTTCCAGATCATCTCGCCGCCGAACAGCGGCAACGAAGAGATGAATTTCCCGTCGCCCATCACCGGCGTGAGGATGTCCGCATCCTTCATGCCGTAGCGGCGGCACGACTCGAAGTCCTCGACACCGTACGCCGGCGCCGAATGCACGATCCCGGTGCCGGTGTCGAGCGTCACGTAGTCGCCGAGATAGACCGGCGCGAGCCGGTCGTAGAAGGGGTGACGGAAGTTGATTCCCTCGAGCGCCGCGCCCTTGCACGTCCCGAGAATCCCGCGCTGCTTGAGGCCATAGCGATCCAGGCACGCTGTACTCAGATCAGCGGCCAGGATCAACAGTCCGCGCTCGGTCTCGACCAGGTTGTAGACATGCTCAGGATGCGCGTTGAGCGCCTGGTTGCCGGGCAGCGTCCACGGCGTCGTGGTCCAGATCACCGCCCAGCCCGGCTTGTCGGGGAGTTTCGGCAGTCCGAACGCCTTCGCCACCTTGTCCGGCTCGGCGAACGGAAAGCCGGCGTCTATCGCGACGTCCTTGCGGTCCTCGTACTCGACCTCGGCTTCCGCCAGCGCCGAGCCGCAGTCGAAGCACCAGTTGACGGGCTTGAGACCGCGATACACATAGCCCTTTTTCAGCAGCATGCCGAGCGCGCGGATTTCGTCGGCCTCGTTCCGGTAGGCCATCGTGAGGTAGGCGTGGTCCCAGTCGCCGAGCACGCCGAGCCGCAGGAAGTCCTTCTTCTGCCGCTCGACCTGCTCCGCGGCATAGGCGCGGCACAGGCGCTGGGTCTCCCTGGCGGGCAGGTTCTTGCCGTGGGCTTTCTCGATCTGCACCTCGATCGGCATGCCGTGGCAGTCCCAGCCGGGAACGTACGGCGCGTCGAACCCCGACAGGTTCTTGCTCTTGACGATGATGTCCTTGAGGATCTTGTTGACCGCGTGCCCGATGTGGATGTCGCCGTTGGCGTACGGCGGGCCGTCGTGCAGGACGAACCGGGGCGCGCTGCGGCGCGCTCTTCGGATGCGCTCGTAGAACTTGCGCTCCTGCCAGCTCGCGAGCATCCGCGGCTCGCGCCTGGCGAGATCGCCCCGCATCGGAAACGGCGTGTCGGGCAGGTTGAGGGTTTTCTTGTAGTCAGCCATCAGCATTCGGCTGTCAGCTATCAGCCAACAGCAAGTTTTAACCGGCTTTTTTCGTCTTGGCGTCCTGGCGGTTGAAATAGGATCTGGCATTTTCAACGTCGAGCGCGATCCGGCGCGTGAGCGCGGCGAGATCGGCGTATTTCTCCTCGTCGCGGAATTTGTGCAGGAACTCCACGCGCACGTGCCGCCCGTAT